>JBDTLZ010000287.1:0-5425 GCA_039934515.1 Ginsengibacter sp. | reverse complement strand
TAAAAAAAATTATACCAGTGAAGGAAAAATGTTCAAAATGGACCAGGTTGGTTCCACTATGCCATCCGGAATGATAATTAATAATCTTGAAAGCCAAAGCTCCTTAATAGAGATTCCCGTAGGAGTGAAATATGAGCTTGTAAATACAGGGCAATCGGCTTTTTTTATATCTGCTGCCGTATCAGCTTACATCATGACAAAAGAAAAGAATCACTATAATACCACCGTAAATGGTGTACCCGAAAAGCTTACGGGCGTCTACGAAAAAAATGATTATAGATTGCCTGCAGTTGTCAATTTTGGTATTGGATATGAGCACCGTTTTTCCAGGAATATACAATTAAGAATAGAACCTTTTTTAAAGGTCCCGTTACAGGGTATGGGTATAGGTAGTTTACCTGTAACCAGCGCAGGCCTGCATGTTGGGCTTACGCACCTATTGCGATAACATTTGCTTATGGATCCGGTGACACCGGAAAAAAAATTCCCCGGGGGTTAGTGGCAGCGGTATGTGTGCCACTAAATGATATGCACAAACGCAAATTAAAAATATAATTCCTAACACTTAAAAAATGAAAAATGAAAAAGATCAATTTATTTAAAGTATCAATGGTGGCCGTAATTATGTTCGGGGTAGTGTCGTGTAATAAAAATGCAGACAAAAATATGAACCAGGCAGCTCAGCCGAAAACTGTAACTGAGGACATGATGTCCGAAAACGGTGCCAATCCCGATGAAGTAGCTATCAACACTGAAAATGGTGCAATTTCGGATAATACAAAATCGGCAAACAAAAGTAGCGAAGGGCATTATTTATATACCGAAAGTAACGAGGCAGGCACCAACCGAATTTTGACCTATAAAATTCTTTTTGATGGAACGCTCCATTTGGAAGGTACAACAGCATCCGGCGGCGCCGGAAAAGGCAAAGGGCTTGGCTCACAGGGCGCATTGTTTTTAGATAAACAGCACGAATGGCTTTATGCAGTAAACGCGGGAAGCAATTCAGTATCTTCATTTAAAGTACACAATGACGGAAGCCTTACATTGGCGCACACAGAAAACTCCGGCGGCGTTGAGCCAAACAGTGTAAGCGCATATGGCAACCTGTTATACGTATTAAATCACGGAAGTGATAACATTCATGGCTTTAGAATTGGTACCGGTGGCACGCTTACACACATTGAAGGATCTACAAAGCCCTTGAGCAGCACGGCTGTAGATGCCCCTCAAATTTCTTTTACTCCCGGAGGAGATTGGGTAATTGTTACAGAAAAAGCAACCAATAATATAAGCTCCTTTAAATTGAAACGGTTTCGACAGGGCAGACTCCCTTCGGATTTGAATTTGCACGTGATCATTTTATGGTAGTTTCCAATGCGGCGGCAGGCGCAGCAGGAGCAGGTTCTGCTACTTCGTATGCTATAGGCAACAATGGTATGCTGCATCCAATTAATGGAGCAATCCCTGATCATGAAGGGGCACCTTGTTGGGTAGCTGTTACACAATATGGCAGGTTTGCTTTTGCCACAAATACCGCAAGTAACTCAATTTCGTCATATTATGTGGCGCCATGGGGAGGTTTGTATTTAGTACACCAGGTGGCCGCCACAGGCAATGGCCCTCTTGATATAGTTGTTGCAAAAAATAATTTATATGTATATGCACTAAATGCAAAATCAAATGAAATTGGCGAATATCGCCGGACATTTTTAGGTGGCTTAGAATCTAAAGGTGTTGCTTCCGGATTACCGGCTTCCACCACCGGATTGACAACATATTAATAACAGATTTATTAAAAATTAAAAGAGGCTGTTCAATTGAACAGCCTCTTTTAATTAAATTTTTATATAATTTCTATCTGCAGGTGGTTAATCCGTTTGGACCCTGCCACCGCAAATAAACCTTTTCGCATAGTAATTATCCTTAAGGTTACTTATTGTGACACCTTCGCTTGACGAGGCATGGACAAAGTAATCATTATCAAGATAGAGGCCTACATGGGAAATACCTCCGTGCGTATTAAAAAAAACAAGATCCCCTTCTTTGAGATCGTCTTTATCAAGATGTTGCGACTCATCATATTGCTGGCGTGCTGTACGGGGAACTGCAAAACCATATACTGCCATCAAAAGCGTACCCGTTAATGCACTGCAGTCAATACCCTTTTTACCGGTGCCCCCCATGCGGTAGCGCGTACCCAGCCAATTTTCAATAACACCAAACAACGTGAGATTCTTTAAAGACTCCACATCCACCTTAAGCAACATCGCATATTTAAACTGCATTGATGTAAGCCTTTCTATGATTGAAGGTGTTTCGTTTGCAGCATCTGTAACCTGCTCCGTTTTTTTAACTACAACGGGTGCCGCGGTTGATTTTACACTCTTTGTGCCCCCACTTTCAGTAGTTTGTAAAATTCCATCAGGGGTAAAGGATATACCATCGATAAAGTTAGGTGATGAATTTTCGCTTCCTGCGTTGTGAATATTGTTGATACTTGTTTGCGCCTGTGAAAATTGAACAGTGGCTGCCAGTAACAGGAAAATGCCTAAAGCCTTGAGTTTATTCATATTTTTTGTATTGTATATACTCATTTAACAAATTCCATGAAATACCTCCCGGTATTCGGGATTTAAGGCATTTTCCATAGAAATTTTTAAAGTAGATTTATTACAAACGAAAAATTTAAAATATTATTATTAACCTTTAAGCGTGGCGAAGATAGGGTCCACCACAGAAAAATGCAAATAAAAAATGTTATTTTATCACTATGCTACCGTTTTCTGTCATTGGTTGTTAAGGAGTGTGGGTAAAATGAAAAACGATGCAAGGCTGTTTTCACGATATTTGCCTACAGATTTTTAATGCACTATGAAGTTCTCTCACCTCCACGTACATACGCAGTTTTCACTACTTGATGGCGCTGCTTCCATTAAAGCACTTTACAACAAAGCGATAGCAGATGGCATGCCTGCGCTCGCAATATCAGACCATGGCAACATGTTTGGTGTTTTTGAGTTTGTAAAGCACGCGCACACTTTAAAAAATGATGATGGCACGTTAAAGGTGAAGCCAATTGTTGGTTGCGAATTCTATATCACTGAAAACCGTTTTCAAAAGCAATTCAGTAAAGAACAGAAAGACCCGCGCCACCACCAGATATTGCTGGCAAAAAATACTACCGGGTACAAAAACCTGGTAAAACTTACATCGCTGGGATATGTGGAAGGTATGTATTCCAAATATCCGCGTATCGATAAGGAGCTTATTCATAAATATCATGAAGGCCTTATTGCAACAACCTGTTGTCTTGGTGGCCTGGTGCCCCAAACTATATTAAAAAAGGGTGAAGAAGATGGAGAGAACGAATTCAAATGGTGGCTCAATATTTTTCAGAAAGATTACTATGTGGAGTTTCAGAGACACGGCATTCCTGAGCAGGAAAAGGTGAACAAGGTTTTATTAAAATTTGCAAAAAAATATGGTGTTAGTGTCATTGCGAGCAACGATTCCCACTATGTGGAAGAAAAGGATTTTAATGCCCATGATATTTTATTGTGTATCAACACAGGAGAAAAACAGGCAACACCTGCGTTGAGGGAATTTACTGATGATGATATAACGGTAAAGAATAAGCGCTTTGCATTTCCCAATAACCAGTTTTACATGAAGAACACATCGGAAATGCTTACTGCCTTTGAAGACATTCCGCACGCAATTGATAATACCAATGAGGTTATCAGTAAAATAGAGGTGCTCGATCTCAAAAGGGATATTCTCCTGCCACACTTTACAGTTCCAAAAGAATTCAATTCGCAGGAAGCATACCTGGAAAATCTTACCTGGACGGGTGCGAAAACAAGATACCCGGAGATGACCCCCGAAATAGAAGAGCGCATCAATTTTGAACTCTTTACGATCAAGACGATGGGCTTTGCGGGTTACTTTTTGATTGTAAGCGATTTTATCATTGAAGGTAAAAAAATGAACGTGTTTGTAGGTCCCGGAAGAGGCTCTGCCGCCGGCTCCGTGGTCGCCTATTGTATAGGGATCACCAATATCGATCCCATAAAATATGATTTGCTTTTTGAAAGATTTCTCAATCCAGACCGTAAAACAATGCCGGATATCGATACCGATTTTGATGATGAGGGCAGGCAAAAAGTACTGAATTACGTGGTACAGAAATATGGTAAAAACCAGGTCGCACAGATCATTACCTACGGCACGATGGCTGCAAAGATGAGCATTAAGGATGTGGCACGGGTTATGGACCTTCCGCTGGCAGAAAGTAATGCATTGGCAAAACTGGTACCCGACAGGCCCGGTACATCATTGCGCAAAGTACTGAAGAGCCCCCTTACCGGGCTAAAGTCGTTAACCGAAGATGGCGTTGGTGGCGACGATATTGATAACATAAAAAAGTTGCGGGATATCTATAATGGTGACGATATGCGCAGCAAGGTTTTGCATGAGGCAGAAATTTTGGAGGGGTCTGTTAGAAATACCGGCATTCACGCATCGGCTATCATTATAGCGCCACAGGATCTTATGGAATTGATTCCCGTTGCGACCTCGAAAGATTCTGATCTCTGGCTTACCCAGATTGATGGCAATAACATTGAAAGCGCCGGTGTACTGAAAATGGATTTTTTAGGATTAAAAACGCTCAGCATATTAAAGACAGCGCTGTACCTCATCAGGCAAAACCATGGTGTTACTATCGACCTGGATACATTACCGCTCGATGACGATGAAACTTATAAATTATACCAGCGTGCCGATACCAATGGCACTTTCCAGTTTGAAAGCGGTGGCATGCAGAAATACCTGAGAGACCTTAAGCCCGATAAGTTCAATGACCTGATAGCGATGAATGCTCTTTTCCGGCCTGGTCCGATGGCATATATCCCGGATTATATCGATCGCAAACACGGGAAACAAGCGATCATCTATGATCTTCCCGAGATGGAGGAAATTTTAAAAGACACCTACGGTATTACAGTCTACCAGGAACAGGTGATGCTTTTATCACAAAAAATAGCAGGTTTTAGCAAGGGAGATGCCGATGTATTGAGAAAGGCTATGGGTAAAAAGCAGCGCGAGGTGCTCGACAAGATGAAGGAACAATTTATTGCGGGCGCAAAAAAGAACAACCACCCCGTAAATAAATTAGACAAAATCTGGACAGATTGGGAATCTTTTGCCCAATATGCATTTAATAAATCGCATTCTACTTGTTATGCCCTGGTTGCCTATCAAACTGCATATTTGAAAGCGCATTACCCCAGTGAATATATGGCAGCAGTTCTCAATCATGCCGGCACCATTGAAAAGATCACTTTCTTTATGGAAGAATGTAAAAGGATGGGTATAACGGTACTGGGACCGGATATTAATGAGTCTCAGAAAGGGTTTGCCG
>JBDTLZ010000286.1:0-12903 GCA_039934515.1 Ginsengibacter sp. | reverse complement strand
AAGATGTTTACGAAACGAACAGGTTAGCAGTTAATTCCTTAATGTAAAATTCGGTGCGCAGGAATTTATTAAAAGATTGCTTACTAAATTGTTCGCTGGCACTTCGTGAATAACTTGATGAACACTCAAAAGAAAAAAGCTCCCAGGCTTTTAATACATTTTGATATTGATTTCAGCGGAGAGTTAGGGATTCGAACCCCAGGAGGTGTAACCCTCAACAGTTTTCAAGACTGCCGCAATCGACCGCTCTGCCAACTCTCCGGGGCAAAAATAAGAATGCCAGACAGTACCTCCAAAATTTGTTTGTAGGGGATTGGGTATGGATAATATATATACCGGTAAGTAGTGTGGGATTGCCGGTTAAAAATTAACAATCAAAGGATTATTTATTTTAAAAGCGGCAATTGATAGGTAACAGGCAAAATCAAGGCATTTCCTTATTTATACAATGCTGCTTTACTTTTTAAAACTGTCCTTTAAGGTAACGGTCCTGTTAAATACCAGGCCTCCCGGTTTTGAATCTTTATCAACACAGAAATATCCGTTGCGGACAAACTGGAACCGGGTTCCGGGTTCGGCGTTTTGAATATGAGGCTCTATAAAAGCCCCAGGTATTACTTCTAATGAATGAGGATTCAGGTAATCTCTAAAATCCCCCTCCTCCATCCCCACATTCGGGACCCTGAATAAATTATCATATAACCGCACTTCTGCATGTATGGCATGTGGAATACTCAGCCAGTGAATGGTGCCCTTTACTTTAAGGCCGCTGGTATCCTGGCTGCTTTTGCTATCGGGAAAATAAGTACAATGAATTTCTGTCACATTGCCTGCATTGTCTTTAATAAAGCGATCACACCGGATTATATACGCGCTCTTCAACCTCACCATCATTCCGGGCGCCAGCCTGAACCATTTTTTTACCGGTTCTTCCATAAAATCTTCCTTCTCTATCCAAAGCTCCCTGGAGAAAGAAATTGCACGGGTATTCGAAGGGTCGTTTGGCAGGTTCTCTGTGGCTAATTCTTCTGTTTTATTTTCCTCATAATTATCAATAATTAGCTTTACGGGATGCAATACCGCCATCACGCGATGGGCGCTTGTGTTCAATTCTTCCCTGATGCAAAATTCGAGCAACTCTATTTCAATAAGATTATCCCGTTTGGCTACCCCAATCCTTTCACAAAACGTCCGGATGCTTGAGGCAGTATAACCCTTACGCCTGAACGCAGATATGGTGGGCATGCGGGGGTCATCCCAACCTGAAACATGCCCGTCATTGACGAGCCCGAGTAATTTGCGTTTACTCATTACCGTATAAGTCATATTAAGACGCGCAAATTCATATTGACGGGAAGGAAAAATTTCCAGGTTTTGAATGAACCAGTCATATAAAGGGCGATGAGAAACAAACTCCAGCGTGCAGATACTGTGTGTAATGTTCTCAATACTATCGCTCTGCCCATGCGCAAAATCATACATAGGATAGATCACCCAATCGTCGCCGGTACGGTGATGGTGCGCCTTCTTTATACGGTACATGATGGGGTCGCGCATGTGTATGTTTAAAGAATCCATGCTGATCTTTGCCCGCAGTACTTTTTCGCCATCCCTGAATTTGCCATTCTTCATCTGTTTAAACAACAAAAGATTTTCTTCAATACTCCTGTTCCTGAATTCATTTTCGATGCCAGGTTCGGTATTCGATCCCTTTTCGGAGGCAATTTTTTCGGGGCTGCTGTCATCAACGTAGGCAAGTCCTTTACGAACGAGTTTTACAGCCAGCTCATATAATTCTTCAAAATAATCACTTGCATAAAATTCATTCACCCAATTGAAGCCAAGCCACCTTACATCTTCTTTAATACTGTCAACATATTCGGTCTCCTCTCTTTCAGGATTGGTATCATCAAAACGCAGATTTGTTGCGCCATTGTATTTTTGAGACAGGCTGAAATTGAGGCAAATACTCTTTGCATGGCCAATATGCAGGTAGCCATTCGGCTCGGGGGGAAACCTTGTTAAAACATGTGTCACCTTACCCTCCCTGATATCTTCTTCAATTATTTCTTCAATAAAATTTAAACTTTTTTCTTCGCTCATATCTTGCTTTTTAAACCACACCTAACCCCATGCTTTGCAAGGACGGAAAAGGGTATTGGTAAATTTTATACCTGCGTCCTGGTGTTGGGGTAGTAACATTTCATTTTTACCCGGTAATTATTTTTTGCTATTCTGTAGTTAACTATAAACCAGTTCATGCGACCGATCGTTAATTTTGAATAGCCGGTACTTATACCATACCTACTGCAATTATCTCTGCAATATCAAGCACTTTTACAGTTTCTTCCTTTTCATTAAGCTTCACGCCATCAGTAAGCATCGTGTTACAAAACGGGCATGCTGCGGCGATGATCTCCGCGCCTGTTCCAAGGGCCTCTTTCGAGCGCTCATTGTTGATCCGTATAGTCCCTTTTTCTTCTTCTTTCCACATCTGCGCTCCTCCTGCCCCGCAACACAATCCATTGCTTTTACATCTTTTCATCTCCACCAGTTCTATATCCAAAGATTCCAGTACCTTTCGGGGAGCTTCATAGATATTGTTGGCACGACCAAGATAACAACTGTCATGATAGGTGATTTTCTTTCCCTTAAATTCACCTGATTCTTTCATCTTTATTTTACCATCATCAATAAGCTGCTGAAGAAATACCGAATGATGCATTACTTCATAAGAGCCTCCCAATACAGGATATTCGTTTTTGAAAATATTAAAACAGTGAGGACATGCCGTGACTATTTTCTTAACACCATAACCCCCGAGGACCTGTATGTTCTGGTAGGCCATCATCTGGAACATAAATTCATTTCCGGCACGACGCGCCGGATCACCCGTACACATTTCTTCTTTTCCTAATATCGCGTAGCTTATACCAACTTTGTCCAATATTGTTGCAAATGCTTTTGTTATTTTTTGCGCCCTCTGGTCAAAACTTCCGGCGCAGCCTACCCAAAATAAAATGTCCGGCGCCTTATTTTCAGCCGTCATTTCCGCCATTGTTGGAACATGCATTTGCCATTCAATTTAATAAGCTAAAATACAACAAACAATTTTGATGATTGATCACAGGTTCAAAGGTTAAAAGTTATTTTTGCGCCTATCTTAAAAATAAGTGAAGCTCCTCAATAAAATAAAAAACTGGGAACAGTGGCCGTTCAGGCTTTTATATGCTCCTGTAGCACCTGTATGGTTGTGGTACATCATCCGTTCACGGGCAGTATGGTTCTTTACACCCAGTAACCCAAAACTCACTTTTGGAGGCATGGAAGGCGAACCCAAAAAAGAAATGCACGATCTGCTCCCCAAACATCTTTGCCCCGCCTATTTCAATGTAAAGCCGTCCGATGATTTTTCATTTATACAAAAAGGGCTGGAAGAGCATCAAATCAACTTTCCCCTGATTGTGAAACCGGAAGTTGGAGGGCAGGGCATCCTATTCAGAAAAATTGATGCTGAAGCACAGTTAAAAAATTACCATGAACTAGTGCCGGTTGAATACTTTGTTCAGCAATTAATCGAATATCCTTTGGAAATAAGCCTCTTTTATTACCGTTATCCGCATGAACAAAAAGGCGTTGTAACCGGCTTTCTACAAAAAATCCCGATGCAGGTCACGGGAGATGGCATTCATACACTTGAAGAACTTATACTAATGAATGCCAAGTCGGAAAAGAGGATCGTTGAACTGGCAATTAAGCACAGTGATAATTTTAAGAAAGTATTAACCAACGGCGAAAAATACATGCTGAGCTATGCAGCCAATCATAACCGTGGAGCGCATTTTATAGACCTTAAAAACGATATCGATGAAAATATAGTGAACATTCTCGATGAAATAAGCCTTTCAATCAATGATTTTTTTTATGGCCGGTATGATATTATGTGTAATTCCCTGGAGGAATTAAAACAAGGCAAACATTTTGTAATACTGGAATACAATGGGTGTGGTGCGGAACCCAATCATTTTTATGATACCGGCTATACACTTGTAGCAGCATGGAAGGAAATTTTAAAACACTGGAAGGTCCTTTTTAAAATAAGCAGGCAAAATTATAAATCCGGAATAGCTTATTGGCCGCTCCTCAAAGGGATCAGATTTATCAACGATACGAAAAAACATTATAAAAAAATTAAGGCTGCAGATAAAGTAATTCCGTAAATATTTATCATCTTACTACAAAAAGAAAAGCTTATGAACTTGAAAATAATTTTACCTTGGCTTTTATTTATTTCCACCGCAATACATGCACAAAAATATATCCCGGGCGATGAGGGGACTAAAGTTCATTTCACCATTAAGAATTTTGGAATCAAGACCGGCGGTGAACTTTCGGGTGTAAAAGGCGAAATCTTTTTTTTTACGACTGATGTTGCTGCCTGCCGGTTTAATGTAACTGTTGACGCACCTTCTATTGATACCGATAACGGCAGCCGCGACAAACACCTGAAAGAAAGCGAATACTTTGATGTGGAAAAATTTCCAATTATAGCCATTGCGTCGACTAAGATTGATAAAACCAATAAAACAGAGTCAGGCTTCTATTACTTCACAGGTAACCTCACCATACGCGGCATTACAAAACCCGTGGCTTTCCCCTTTCATGCTGAAAAAGTAAACGACACCTATCTGTTTACCGGTGAATTTGAGATCAACAGGCTTGATTTTGAAGTTGGGGATAAAAGTGCTGTTTTAAGCAACACGGTAAACGTATCTTTATCAGTATTGGCAAAGAAAAGCTAACGCACTTTTATGGGTCTTGTAAAAGTTTTCTTTTGGGGTTTGTTAGTAAGCTTCCTCGGCTCACTCCCGTTAGGCACTCTTAATGTAGCCGCCATGCAAATCAGTGTCCAGGAAAGTATCACCAATGCCATATATTTTTCGCTCGGCTCACTATTAACTGAAATGATCTATGTGCGAATCTCGCTGGTAGGAATTAACTGGATCCGCAAACAAAAAGTTCTTTTTAAGTGGATGGAGTGGATAACACTCGGCATAGTACTGGCCCTTGCCATTGGCAGCTTTATTGCAGCCACTCATGAGCACCATGCAAAAAATGTGATGCTTAATAATAATATGCATCGCTTCCTGCTGGGATTATTGCTGAGCTCCATAAGCCCTATGCAGATTCCCTTTTGGTTTGGCTGGAGCACGGTGCTATTTGCAAAAAATATTTTGAAGCCGAAAAATTCTTTCTTTAATTTATATATACTGGGTATTGGCCTCGGCACGCTGATGGGCAATTGCGTTTTCATTTTCGGAGGAAAATACATTGTAGAAAAACTCAATGCCAATCAAAATATTTTGAACTGGGTCATTGGGGGAATCTTTACCCTTACTGCCATAATACAATTTGCCAGGATCCTTTTGCATAAGGACGCCGTTGAAAAAATGCAAAAAATGTAAAGCCTGCAGCCCGGCGCTCAATGCGTAAACATCTTGCCTGCTATGTTTGCATCATGCCCATAAATATCTTTGCGAAAATTTAATTTGCCGTCGTCATCTACCCATGCAGTATAGTATGTTATAAAAACGGGCACAGGGTTTTTTACCCGCACATATGCTTCTTTCTCTTTATTCATTGCCTCATCTATTTTTTCTTTTGTCCAACTCCGGTCATCACTTAGAAGATAAATCGCCAGCTTCTGCGGCTCACTGAGGCGTATGCAACCGTGACTATAGGCACGCACATCCTTACTAAAAAGACTTTTTGCGGGAGTGTCATGGAAGTAAATATTGAAACTGTTGGGGAATAAAAATTTTACTTTCCCCAATGAATTGTCTCCCCCGGGCTTTTGCCTTATTACGGGTAAACCATTATTGCGCCCGATAATTTCCATATTGTGTTTTTCAAGATATTTTGCGTTACGCTCCATAGCCGGTAAAATTTCCTTTTTTACAATATCCCCCGGTAAAGCCCAGTACGGGCTAAATACGATGGTAGTAAGTTTATTAGAAAAGATTGTAGTATTATGGCCTTCCTTACCCACAACTACCGTCATATTAAATTCATTCTTTTTACCATTATACACATGCAAAATAAATTCCGGAATATTAACAACTATAAGCTTTCCATCCGGCACACGGGGCATCCACCTCATGCGGTTCATATTAATAAGTATTTGTTGTATCCTCTCATTTGCGGGCACACTCATTTCTTTTAGAAGTGAAGCTGAAAGCTTTCCATCGGCTGTATAGCCATATCTTTTTTCAAAATTTTTGATTCCGTTCTGAAGGTTTTCATTATAAAGTTCGGTGCTGTCGGGTTGTGGGAGGTCTCCGGTGACAGCAAGAATTTTCTTAATTGAAACGATCCCGGGAGCCGAAACGCCAGGCGTATATTTCTGACCAGCCGGGATGGTGGGCCATCCGCCGTTTTTGGCGATGGAGGTATAATTTCTTAATTGATCTGCAAGTAATTTATATGGCTCATTAATATCAGCAAAATATTTATTATCCTTATGCTTCTTGTTCAGGATAGAATCAGCAAGGTAAAGGGCACCCGATTTTTTAGATGGAATAAACCGTTCAGCCTCTTTTCTCTTTAAGTAACCTTTTTCAAAATTACTCCCGGCATAATTGATAAAACTTTCTGTAAGTAAAAGCTCAGTATTGATAGTGGATTTATCATGATCGGGAATTACAAGGCTATCAGCTGTCATAAGATCGTCCATTGTTTTTTGGAGGCCTTTAATTTTTATTGCCGTATCGCCTTCATAATTCTTCAAGCTCCAGAATCCGAATGCCTGCTCGGCAAGCCCATTGGAGGAAAACCAGGCAAACTGGTAGTTGCGGGTATTATAAAAACTGCGGATACGCAAAGCAATCGAATCGGGAACCTTATTTTGAACAAGGAATGCTGCTACATCGGTACTGTCAAGAAACAAATCGTTGTACGAATTTTGCTTTGTAATACTATAATCCCTCGTACTTAATTTTTTATTTTTTTTTGAAATTTCATCCTGAGTATTGCTGCTATTATTTTCATTATTAGTATTCTTGCAGGAGAATAGCAAAAAGGCAATTACAATCAACAGGGTACATATTTTTTTCATATCCCCCCCTGTACAAACCATATGCCTAAGACTATTTTAGAAACAGAATTACCGTATTGCATTTCCAAAATGACGTTTTAGCAGTAGTAGCTCAATTAACAGGCAGTGAGGGGTCTTTGCGCTTACGAACCCGCGCGGCGATCATTTTAAAAGTTGTTTTGAATTGTACCCCCAACATGTATAAATTGCAAAATATGCGAAAGTTTGAAGATACTTACCGCCACAAAGGATTGAGAAAAAAACTAATAGATGCTATCAGGCAAAAAGGGATCACCAACGAGCGCGTGCTCGAAGCAATGATGCAAATACCAAGACACTACTTTCTCGATACCGCGCTTGACCATATTGCATATGAAGACCGGGCTTTCCCAATCCAGGAAGGACAGACGATTTCGCAACCATATACCGTTGCCTATCAAACCCAGCTCCTGGAGGTAGAACAATATGAGAAAATACTTGAAATTGGTACCGGAAGCGCTTACCAGGCTACGGTATTGGCTGAACTCGGCGCCAATGTTTTCACTATCGAGAGGCAAAAGAAATTATTCGAGATGAATAAGCAATTTGTCTTGAAACATAAATATCCTGGCATCAAATTTTTTTATGGGGATGGGTTTGAAGGGCTGCCAACCTATGCTCCATTTGACAAAATCCTTATCACCGCGGCTGCTCCGTTTATTCCTCCTCTATTAATTGAACAATTGAAAACGGGAGGGAAAATGGTTCTTCCTCTTGATGATGTGGGTATTCAAAAAATGAAGCGCATTACTAAAAATGAAGACGGCAGTTATGAGGAAGAAACCTTTTCAAACTTCTCATTTGTTCCCATGCTGAAGGGGAAAAATTAATGACAGGGTTTTAATTTACAAACCACGATTAACACCTGATTATAGACCGGAAACTATCCCGGCAGCTTTTTTCGCAATATTATCCCAGTAAAAACTATCAAAAAATTCATGAGTTACCGGTCTTACGATATGTGCAGCGTCTTTCATTTTTTCTGCAAAATTCTGCCAATCAGTATCCCCGGATACTAATAATTTACCATTGCAAATCCTTTCGTCAATACCTATTGCACCGCTGACCGTTGAAACTGCATTGAGGTTATAGCCCAATGCCTCAACGAGTTTTGTTTTTATACCACCCCCTTCTGTAACAGGGTTGATAAAAACGTCCACCCCTTTAAAATAAAGTCCAATGTCATCAACGAATCCGGCATAAATAACATTTTGATTGGCATATTCTTTTAATTCATTCATGTGTGCCGGGAGGCTTTTTCCACATATAAAGATCTTATAAGTAATAGGTAAATTAATAAATATGGGGTTGATCTTTTCAACAATATTCTTTACAGCTTCGAGATTGGGCTTGTATTCAAGCGCACCATTAAACAGGTATAAAACCGTTTTTTCGTTTAATGAATATTTTTTCAACAATTCATTTTTGGAAGCGGTGGTTTCAGCTACCCGCGGAGCTTCATTCCAGGGAATGCCATATGTTACCACAGAAGTTTTCCCGGGAGTTACTGTATACTTGTTTATAAAATACTGCCTGTCTTTTTCAGTTATGCAAAATGTGGCATCTGCTTTTTTGTGAATATATCTTTCGTATTGCCACAGTATTTTCCACCACCATTTACCAGTTGTTTTGAACCGCTCCGACTCAATATTATGAGAATGAATGATCAGTTTAACATTACAATACTGTTTCAATAAAAGTCCCAGCCAGCCATAATACGGATGCTCAACAATTACATGTGAAATATTATTTTGCCTGATGATTTTCTTTATCAAGCTGAAATAAAAAATATTGATATAACGGATCCGGCTGTTACCAAGAACATTAATGACCTTATATGGCACGCCGGCCGGATCATTATCCCGTACAGTTACGCAATACAATGTATGGTATCGTGAAAAATATTCATTAAAGCTGGCTATACCCTTTTGTCCGCCAAATTTTGCAGGAAATATCTTATAGGAAACTATACTAAGCACATTTGCCATGAACAAAAAACATTTATCCGGTAAATTAATATTATTTTGGCGAGAGTTTTTTTAAACTATTATTTTCTATGAAGGTAGTTTCCTTTTTTTCACGGGTTACCATCATTTGCAATGTTTGTTTTTTGCTTTTTATTTTCCTGGGTAAACTTGAAGCTGCAAAACCAGTAACTAAAAGCACCGACAAGGCTCTACCGGTTTCGTACGTCAATGACATTATTATTACGCTGGGGATTTCTGCAATAGTCGTTAACCTGCTTATGTGCATTGTGTATTCGGTGATCGTTATCCTGGGCAAACAACGGCTTATTCCAAAATGGCTGGCGATTGTGAACTTTCTATTTTTGATCTTACAATTTATATATTTCTTTTACAGATAAACTATCATGATACATAAAATTTTAAACGACAAGCCTACGAAATTATTTGTCGGTATCGCTACATTTTTCGTAGCCAATGCACTGATTGCAGAAGCCATCGGGACAAAGTTGTTTTCGCTGGAAGGCCTGCTGGGCTTACATCCTGCTAATTTTACACTGTTTGGCCAGGACGGCCTTGCTTTTACGCTTACCTGCGGGGTAATCCTGTGGCCACTCGAATTCGTGATCACTGATATCATTAATGAATATTATGGCCCACGTGCCGTGCGAAGAATTTCAATTACTGCCGTTGTACTTATCACCTATGCTTTTGTAATGTACTTTATTGCCATCGCATTACCACCGGCACAGGTATGGATCTACAGCAGCCACCAACAAGGGGTAGAAAATATTCAAACCGCCTTCAAGGCAATATTCGGTCAGAATATGCGCATAATCATTGGCAGTATTGTGGCGTTCTTAGTGAGCCAGGTTATAGATGTAACCGTATTTCATAAAATAAAAAAAGTCACAGGCGACAAACATTTATGGCTAAGGGCCACCGGGTCAACACTTATCTCGCAGCTTGTGGATAGCTACATTGTACTGTTTATTGCCTTTAGCGGAATTTTCACCTGGCAGCTTATCCTTGCAGTAGGGATAATGAACTACCTGTATAAATTCTTTATGGCCATTATTTTAACCCC
The DNA here is from genome assembly GCA_039934515.1 of Ginsengibacter sp. GTDB lineage: Bacteria > Bacteroidota > Bacteroidia > Chitinophagales > Chitinophagaceae > Ginsengibacter. The sequence continues at coordinate 2,720 of JBDTLZ010000286.1, read as the reverse complement.
GGTAATTTATTTAATTGAAAAAAGAATTGAAAAATACGTGGGACATGAAACCGCAGTGCAAATGAAAAAAGCCGCTATGGGACGCGGTAAAGAATTTGAAAACATCCCAACGGCGGGTTAGGAGATGATTTCTGCCAGTACAATAACATGTGTCAGCGTTTACTCTCTTAAGAACCGGCCATGAAAGAACAATATTTTCTCCGGGTATTTTTGATGCACTAAATTCAATGTTTGTCCTTAATAATAGCTGCGACAATTCTGTCAATAGGCAATGTAACGCTCTCAGCAGAAAAATCATTCCAGTCAATGAAACGAAAGGTTTCAATTTCATTTTTCTCCCGGTAAATTGACATTTGCTTTTCGTCAAAATCAAATTCCCTGTTTCTGAGCGGGACAGTTATCGGCTCCAGCGTTTTTACAGAATAGTAAATGGAAATGATCTGGTGTTCGGGATTAAAAGCGCTCATTTGAAAATAATCAGTAGTATAAATATGATCTTCAACCAGCACTTCAAGATCCATTTCTTCCTTAAATTCTCTTGTAAGACAGTCCCGGGTGCCTTCACCCAATTCCAGGCCACCTCCCGGAAATTTTGTATAATATTTCCCCCGTATATATTCATCGCTTACCAGTACCTGCTTTTTTTTATTTATCAAAATACCATACACGCGAAGGTTGAACATATTAGTTTTTTATATGTATTGCTCCTTCGTAAACGAGCTCTGCAGGGCCACACAGCCAGATATTTTTAAACTCTTTTTCACTTATTTTTTCAAACTCAACGCTGAGTTTTCCGCCGCCTGTTTTTACTTCCACACGGTTGAACCCATTATCATTGTGTGCCGAAATAAGCGCCGCGGCTGTAACGCCGGTGCCACAACTTAACGTTTCATCTTCAACTCCACGCTCATAAGTACGCACGTAAATGGTATCATCGTTTATGGTCTCTACAAAATTTACGTTAATGCCTTCTTCTGCATATTCTTTGCTGTTGCGAATTGCGCGGCCCTCGTTCACAACGTCAACCTGCATTGCGTCACTTACAGTTTTCACATAATGAGGTGAGCCGGTATCAAGGATATAATGTGTATAAGAGTACTCAACTCCCTTTACATCCTTCATTTTCAACCTCACATCACCATTGAGGTCCATCTCGGCTTCATGTTTGCCGTCGGCTGCAGTAAAATTGTATTTGTCTTTTCGTATGCCAAGAAGTGTTGCAAATTTTAAAATACATCTTCCCCCATTTCCACACATTGAACCTTCGATTCCATCGGCATTGAAATACTTCATTTCAAAATCGAAACCGGTTTTATTATTTAACATCATCAGGCCATCTGCCCCGATCCCGAAACGCCGGCTGCACAAAAAATGAACATTTTTAGCCGTCAGGCTGCTGTAGTTGTCTTTCCTGTTATCAAGCAAAATAAAGTCATTTCCGGTGCCCTGGTATTTATGAAATTCAATTTTCATTTTTAGATTTTTTCAGATATAATTTCCAATGTTTTTACTATTAGCTTTTCAATAGCGGCATTTCCATCTGCGCTAAAATTTTTATGAATCCTGTTGGCGACAATGGCACTTAATGAAAGGCAATTGTGGCGCAATGCTTTTCCCAACCCATATATACCGGCTGTTTCCATCTCAAAATTAGCAATATGATGGTTTCCAAACCGGAAATGGGTGAGCCTGTCAATAAATTGGGGATTGGCAACACCAAGTCGCAATACCCTACCCTGTGGGCCGTAAAAGCCCGGGCAGGTAACTGTTATACCCTGGTGAAATCCGTCAACGAAGTGTTTTATTAATGACATTGCCGCTCCTGCAATATATGGAAAACTAAAACGGCTGTGCAATTGTGTTTGTGTAACAAATGAATGCAGCAATTGCTTTTCCTCTTCATTGTTTTCCTGTATATAAAAATTCATTAGATTATCAATGCCAAGCCCGTGTGTACTGGCCACAAAACTATCAACAGGTATATTTGCCTGTAACGATCCTGATGTACCGATGCGGATTATGTTTAACTGCTTTAGTTCACTTTTTATTGTCCTGGTCGAAAAATCAATGTTCGCCAATGCGTCCAGCTCGTTCAATACAATATCAATATTATCTGTGCCGATGCCGGTGCTTATTACCGACAGCCGTTTGTTGCCAAGAAAGCCGGTATGGGTCACAAATTCCCGGTGATGCAGTTCTATTTCCACTTTGTCAAAATGCTTACTCACTTCTTTCACCCTGGCAGGATCTCCCACCGTTATGATATTTTCAGCGATTTCACCGGGCTTTGCGTCCAAATGATAAATGGCGCCCCTGCTGTTGATGATCAATTCCGATTCTGCTATTGGCTGCATATGTTTTTTAGAATTATACCCGCTGTTTTTCGACCCGATAAAATAAACTGTCCTTCGATAAACATCCGCGGTGCCGGATTTTTACGTAGCCTGGCCTGCTTTAATTCTAGTCAAGGACTTTGAAAACGGCAGCCGGGTTGCACCACGCCGACCTGATCATTACAATTTAGCCTGTGAAAATCAGTGTAATCTGTGGTAAAAAAAAATAAATTTCCATGAAGAACTCCCCGGGAAAGGTCGATCGATACAAAACCAGCAGCACTTTTCGCCCCTACCAATTTTCCAAAAAAAAATTTACTACTTTTGTCCCCTCAAAAAAGGTCCTGTGGCCGAGTGGTCAGGCAGAGCTCTGCAAAAGCTTCCACA
>JBDTLZ010000285.1:0-7409 GCA_039934515.1 Ginsengibacter sp. | reverse complement strand
AATTGCCTGATTGTTACTTTACTGTTGAGACCCGGATTAATTGCTTTTACCGGAATATAGGTTGCTATGGAATCATCGAGGGCAAATGCGCCTTCCCTTGCCAATTCAAGAACCAATGAGGCGGTAAATGTTTTCGTAACACTATAAATTCTTGAAAGGGTATGCGTAGTAAAAGGAGTTCCACCGGGCAGAAGATTGTTTTGGGGATCTACGTTGCGCGCAGCATAGCCGGTAGCACCCTGCCACGTAGCAAGTCCATCAATTTTTATCGCTACCGACATGCCGCCTATAAAAGGGTTAGCCTGATTATTTTGAAAACTATCTATGACTTTTTGCAGGTGATTTTGAACCTGTGGCGAAAATCCTTGTCCGTGGCTGGATAATGTAAGTCCTAAGAGAACAATAAATAAAAAGCGCGGGGAGTAAGTAATCTTTTTCATGATGATAATTTTTTTTATAAATGAGATCGGATGAAACAGTGTTGAAGGCCAGCGTTCGTTCGGGTACTTTTTTTAGTTTATATACTGATAAAAGTCAGTGCGTTTTGTACCTCCATGCCTGTCTCCGGTTTATGAGGAAGGCTGCCGGAATTTTTGTGGAGTTTTATAAATTAAGTGGCAACCTGATCGACGGTATAAATCTATTTCCTATCATATTTTTCACCAACGAGGGTATTGGCTGATCGTTAGATGAGAAATTCAATGCTTTGTGTGTATTTTTTGAGGCGGCTATAAATAATGGAATACTACCCAATATTGCGGCGGCGCCGGTTATTACTAAAATCCAACTGGTCAACATGTTTGTATTTTGTTGTCCTTCGACAAGATCCACAACTTGGCCCGGTTCCGCTTATCCCCCCGCTATTACAAGTGCGGTGCCACCACCAAGCATAATCCAGGCGGCTGTTTTTTGATGTTTACTTTTTAATAAATAAGAATTTTTTGTTTGTGCAAATGCACAAGATGCAGTGAAGAAAATCATTAATATAAAGGCGATTATTTTTTTCATTTTCATTTTTTATTTTTTCATTTTTAAAAGGTGTTGAATGATCAGCCAGCTATCTATTCAGGCTACGAAATATGCGCCGCTGGTTTTAATCCCGCATGCCTGTCCGGGCAGTTTCTCGATAAATTTGTTTATTGAAAATTACCTGGCGGGAAATTCTTTTCTGCACTACAAAGCGGTGGTACACCAACGAACAGCTTTTGAGATCTTCGTGGATCTTAGACCCCTTTACCCCTGCGAATTCTCTAAATGCTTTTACAAAAAATTTCGGGATATTTTCTGATATTCTTTTTTGCTTCATAGAATCTTCCAGCTCAATAGCCCTGGTGACATTTTCAGTGATATCTTCCTGTATGGCCAGTTGCATCGCAGTTGCCTGCAGATTATTTTTTAGTGTCTGCATACCATTGGGGGACCGCATATCGGTGCATAAAAAATAACCTCCGGGCCGCAACACTCTTTTTACTTCCTTCAAAAAATTGGGAACAGATCCGTATGCATGACAGGACTCCACGTTAATTACCACATCAAAGCTTTCATTATCAAAAGGAAGCTTCTCAGCGTTGCCCTGAACAAATTGAAGGCCTTCCCTTGAATATTTTTGATTGGCGAGTTTTACTGCATTGCGGGCGATATCCAGGCCAGTTACTTTACTGGGGTGTAAATATTTTTTTATATAATTAGCACCGCCACCTCTGCCGCTGCCTACTTCCAAAATTTCTCTTCCGGAAACTTCCAGTAACGATACCAGGTAATGATATAATTGCAATGAATACCTGTTGATCTCATCTTCCTCCCGCAGTATTAGTGGTGTTTCGGAAGCAAACGGTACATACCCATAATTCATAAATTCCCAGTCTTCAACTTTAATTTTCGCTATCGTTTCATAAACAGGCTTCCAGAAGATCCGGCGGAAGGCAGGGTAATCTATAAGCTTAAAAAATAATTGCTCAATCATATTTTTGATTTATAAATAAGAATGTTTAGCCGCTGTTCTTATCGAAGAATTCACGCACGGCTTTTGTGAATCATGTAGCCAAACGCTATTAGATAAAGAAGACGTATGCCGGTTATCAAATGACATAGTTGTATTTGCTTTATGGCAGCAACCCTTCTTCTCCTGGACAACTTTGTCATTCCGTACGCATATTATTTTTTATGATTACTTGTTGGGTTGCACCCGTTGCTTCGTTCTTAATATAATACAAGCCCCCAGGAAATGTGCTTATGTCCCTTTTTCCGGAGTTATTAATTTCGCTTGTATACATAACCCTGCCTGGTTGATCTACGAGCGACACAGCTACCTTCTGCCATTGAATGTCTCCTTCTCTATCCAATTTTACGATCCGGTAACCGTCCACTCCGCAGTTGTTCTCCGTTTTTCACCCGATATGTAAGAATAAGATCTGCCGCCGGGAACCATGCCTCCATCAGTTGTGAGCCATAGCCCGCCCAGTTGGTCGTCACCAATGCCACCGATGGCTATTTGCAGACCAACAACTACCTGTGAAAAACCATGCAGGCAGAAAGCACCAAAAAGGATAAATAAATTTTTTCGTTTCATAATGATTGCTGTTTTAATTGCTCCAAATGAAGAAATGGTTGTTTTAAAAGCCTTAGATCTTTTCGAAACATTTTCCTTACGGCAAAAAAGAGGGAATATTTTATACAGCGCTATATTGCTTAATGTTTCGAAACCCCTCAACAAAAGTACCTGCCGTGCAAAGCCTTTACTAATTGATATTTCCTTCTATGAGTAGTATAATTGCGGTTTGCCTTTTTTAACAGATTGCAACGAAGCAGTACAATGACTTATCAATTACAACCTTCGTTTTATTATACTTGTTTCGTACTTTCCGTAAAGAAGATTGCATGGGTTACGGAAAATCCGTAAATTTATTTTATGGGTGAAACTGATCTGCAAAAGGAGCTTTTTGTCTTAATTAAGAATACCCTTCCTTCTCATATTTCATTAGTGGATGCAATTGCCGATTTACTCGACATTAGCTATGACAGTGTATACCGCCGAATTCGCGGTGAGAAGCCAATAAGCCTGAACGAGCTAAAGATATTATGCGAGCATTTTCATTTATCACTGGACCAGATCTTACAATTTAAAAACGAAAGCGTAGTTTTTAATGCTCCCGAAATAAATGGCTCTGATCCCGATTTCAGGGTTTACCTGGCTGGGGTATTGAGGCAAATGAAATATTTCAATTCTTTTGTGAAACCCGACATGTTGTATCAATGTAAGGATGCTCCCTTTTTCTATTTTTATCTTTACCCCGAGATCGGCGCTTTTAAAACATTTTGCTGGTTAAAAACCATTATTAATAACCCTGAATACCAGGATAAAGTCTTTTCTCTTCATGAATTTCCATTTGAAGAATGCAATAAGCTCGGGCAGCAAATTATCAGGGAATATAATATTTTACCTTCAACAGAATTATGGAATTTTGAAAGTTTCAACAGTTCTTTAAACCAGTTGGAATATTACAGGGACGCTGGCTTGTTCAAAACAACGGAGGATTTTAATATAGTCGCTGACTCCTTCGATAAGATGCTGAAACATTTAAAGGAGCAGGCAAGCATTGGCTTAAAGTTTATGCCCGGCGCTGCCGAAACAAGCCATAAGGCCCCAATTAAATTCTACATCAATGAAGTGCTTCTTGGTAATAACACGATTATTTGTGAACTCGATGGCTTGCGGCTTTCCGTCATTACTTATAACGCATTGAATTATCTTATCACAAAAGATGTGCGGTTGGGCGAAAAGTTATTTCGCGGTTTCACCACGCTTACCAGCAGGTCTACACTGATCAGTGGAACAGGTGAAAAGGAAAGAAATAAATTTTTCAGGATACAACACGAGAAGATCGTTCAATTAAAAGAAAAAAATAAGTTGGGGTAATTACCTGCAGGATTATATAATTATTCCGTGCCTGGTTGCCGATTAATTATACTTTTGAAATACGGTAAATATTGCTAAATTTCCAGGCTCGTAACGAAAAACATCGCCTGCCATAGTTTTACATTTTGTGTCACGTGATTCACTAAGAAAGAAAATTAATATAGCCAACAAACAGCATTACTCATGAAGCCATCAATTCCTGCACATTTATCCGGTGGAATGCAATATCAGTTGCAGATTTATTTTGCCGGAACTCAGCATATAAAGCCGCAGCTACCTGTAGCTTTTGAAGACCTGGAACAGAAAGCCAGTGAAGAGATGACTCCTGAAGCTTTTGGTTATATCGCAGGTGGCGCAGGTGCTGAAGCCACCATAAGCAATAACAGGGAAGCTTTTAACAGGTGGCAAATAGTGCCGCGAATGATGGGTGACGTTTCAAAGCGTAGTATGGAAATTGAACTATTTGGTAAAAAGTTGCCGACACCCCTCTTGCTGGCGCCAGTCGGTGTATTGTCGATTGCTCATGCTGATGCTGAGATCGCTGTAGCAAGGGCTGCAAAAGCATTGCAGGTTCCACAAATAGTCAGTACGGTATCTTCAAAAACAATCGAGGAAATTGCCGGTGTCCATGAAGAGCATCCGCATTGGTTTCAGTTATATTGGGGACGTGATGATAATTTTACCCTCAGTATTATAGAGCGTGCAGAAAAAGCCGGATATAGCGCAATCGTTGTAACACTTGATACAAGATTGTTTGCATGGCGGGAACGTGATATTAAAAATGCGTACCTGCCATTTTTATATAATGAAGGCCTGGCCAATTACAACACCGACCCTGCTTTTCTCGCTGCAATTGATGATACTTCAGAAAATAAAATGCAGGCCATGATGCATTTCGCAAATTGCTTTTCCAATCCTGCATCGACCTGGAGCGATCTTGCAATTATCAGGGAGGCTACCAAATTGCCTGTCATCTTAAAAGGCATCCAACACCCTGCCGATGCAAAAAAAGCAATAGATCATGGAGCAGACGGAATTATTGTGTCGAATCATGGCGGGCGGCAAATGGATGGCGCTATTGGCTCTCTTGATACACTCGGGGGCATAGCAGATGCTGTGGGGGATAAAACCACTTTATTATTTGACAGTGGAATCAGGCGTGGAGCTGATGTTTTTAAGGCAATGGCCTTAGGCGCCCGGGCAGTACTCATTGGGCGTCCTTATGCCTACGGGCTCGCTCTCGCGGGTGAACAGGGTGTGAAAGAAGTGCTTTCCAACCTGTTAGCTGATGTGGACCTCACCCTTGGCCTCGCCGGTTGTAATTCCTGGGCCGATGTTACAAAAGATATGCTGTATCGGCCGGGTTCTTAAGCCGGGTAGACAAAAATAATATCAAAAGCTACACCCTGGTCTATATAGTTATAACAGCGGTGGCAAAAAACAACCTATTTATCCTGAGAATATAAATGGTTACTGGGGCTGTGCGATCGATGGCACCAGGGATGGATTTGACGCCTCCGTTCTTTTGCTGGTAAATCCGGACTACCCGGGCACTAATTTTTATGTATGGATATCCTATGCGGCGGAATACCATCATGATGCCGTTTCTATTTTGAAGAGTTTTACGCCTATGCAATGACCATATACTTGTGTACAATTTAAGAATTGGCTGTCAGAAAATTACTGTGTAAGGTATAATATAACGGGCAAGGATAGACGTAGATAGCGCCTTCCTCCATGGTTCGTGTCACACGAACCATGCCCCGAACATCGCATATCAGGTAAAATTTAGAGCTTGTCGGATAAATGAGTTATTCCGTAAAATATCATATAACTATTCCGACCAGACGCAGATAAACTTACCCGCAAACTTGCTAAAGAAAAAGTTTGTTCTCTGCACATTCTGCTATTCCGGTTCGTGGAGACTCGAACCGGGGATACTTCGCACAACCCCGAGCCTGGAGGGCTCGGTAACACTTATTTAATGAAGATGCCTAAAACGCCTTAAGCCCGGGTTAGTTCCCTCTCCTTTGACGGAAGTTGAGGTAACACCAAAAAAACAGTACAATTTCCCAATATGTGGGATTGTAACGCACTTGCGCCCAAAGATTTTTAGGACCAATTACTTAGCTTATAGTACGATCTATTTAGGCCTGAGATTGGCAAAATTAACAACTTTCTCATCCTGCTTGCATTAAATGGCACAATATTTTCAGTGCCAGGCTTGATTGTAAATCTACCAGAAATACATAATTTGCGTGAAAAGTCATAACTATAAAAAAATATATATGAAAAAGCTATTTCTTGCTTGTTGCATTGCTACATTTTTTGCGGCATGTAACAGCGATTCAAAGTCTGGAATCGAAACTACTAAAGAAGTAGTTCCTGACTCGGCACAATATAATAACAGTGCAAATACCGATACAGCTAAAACTGCCCCGGTTCCTTTAGCAGCGCCGATACCATCAAATACAGATGCGTCCAAAGTAGTACAAAAAGAAACAAAGAAAAGTACGACTACAAGGGTTAAGGCTACGCAACCGGTAACTAAGACACAGCCTGCTGCAAGTACAACAACCACTACAACAACGCCCACAACTACTACAACAGCTCCCGCAACCACTACAGAAACGACCTCTACGACAACCGAGCCTGCTGCTCCTGAGAAAAAGAAGGGGATGAGCAGTAGTGCCAAAGGCGCAATAATAGGTGGTGCCGGTGGTGCCGTTGGCGGCGCTATTATAAGCAAGAAAAAGGGGAAGGGTGCGATAATAGGAGGGATATTGGGCGCTGGAGCCGGCTACATAATTGGAAGAAATAAAGATAAAAAAGATACTACACGATAGTATTTCTATTTTGATGTAGAATAAAAAATGCCCGTAATTGCGGGCATTTTTTATAGTGCTTTTGACAGGGGAAATTTCAACATAATGTCAATCCTTTAAGCTTTGTTAAGATATGGAGGATATTCTTTAACCGTTAAACTATGGTTGTTGTTTGCATTCTTATAAGGTATAATGAATGACTCAAATATCTTTCCACATCTAAAAAGCATATAATGAAAAAACTTTTACTCGCACTTACAATTATTACCGGTTTCGCGGCATGTAAAAATAGCTCCGAGCCCATTGAATCAACCGGCGCCGTACAATTATTGCCTTCAGTTGCATCTTATAATAACAATATAAGTTCCGATACCAGCAATGGGGTATTTCATGAAGTAACACCTTCGAAGATTGTCACCCCTCCAACGAAAATTGTTTATATCGTAAGAGAACCTGCACATACAACAGTGAATTCACCCACTGCGCCGGTAAACCAGGTTCCTGCACCTGTCATGACCCCTGTAACACCAGCATTTCCTGGGCCTGGAGGCATTGATACAGCTACTGTACAACCGACCCCCGGTGGCGCTACAGCAGGTACAGGCGTAAATCCTGTGATCCCACAGCCAGTAAAGAAAAAGGGTTGGAATAATGCCGCGAAGGGCGAT
>JBDTLZ010000284.1:0-10000 GCA_039934515.1 Ginsengibacter sp. | reverse complement strand
TTTTAAGCCGCGGGTAACAGAATCCACCGTGACTTCTACATAGTTAATCTAATTTTTGTTCGAATTCATTCATCAAATCAATAAAGTACTCAACACTGCTTACCGGCATCGCGTTATAAAGTGAAGCCCTGAAACCTCCTGTGGTCCTATGTCCCCTGATCCCATATACCTGGTTTTTTTCTGCAAATTCAAGAAATGGCTTTTCCTGGCTGCGGTCATTCATGATAAAGCACACATTCATTTTACTCCTGTCTTCTTTAACTACCATTGATCTGAAGTGGGTACTTTTATCAATAGCCTCATACAACATTGCTGCCTTCTGGTTATTGAGCTTTTCTATCGCGTCAATGCCACCTGCTTCCTTAAGCCATCGCAGTGTAAGGAGGGAGACATACACTGCAAACACCGGAGGTGTATTAAGAATACTGCCTTCCTTGATATGATTGCGATAGTCCATCATCGTTGGCAGCGTACGTTTTACCTTTCCCAGGATATTTTTATTCACAATGATAAGATTTACCCCGGCAGGCCCCATATTTTTTTGTGCGCCTGCATAGATAAGGGCAAATGAATTAAAATCCCGTTGGCGGCTGAAGATATCGCTGCACATATCGGCAACCAGGGGTACACTTACCTTCGGAATGGATTGCCATTGCGTACCATAAATAGTATTATTAGTGGTAATATGAAAATATTTTGCATCATTGGGAACCGCAAAATCTTTTGGAATAAAGTTATATCCGGCTTCTTTTGAGCTGCAAACTATTTCCACATTACCAAAAAGCCTTGCTTCTTCTAAAGCTTTTGAACTCCATACACCTGTGTCAGCATAAGCGGCGGTTTCTTTTTCATTCAGCAGGTTCATAGGTACCTGCATAAACTGTGTGGAAGCACCCCCATGTAAAAACAAAACCTCATGGTCATTGTCAAGATTCAAGAGCCCTTTTACCAATGACCTGGCCTCTTCCATTATAGATTCAAATTCCTTTGTACGATGGCCTATTTCTAAGATAGATAAACCGGTATTTTCATAATTCAATACCGCCTTTGATGCTTCTTCAAACACAACCTTTGGCAGGATGGAAGGACCTCCGTTAAAATTGTAGACAATTTTATTTTTATTAACTACTTCCTGGGTAACTGTGGTCATAACAAAAAATTAGGTTGCAAATGTAGTAAAATACGCTCCAATTTATAGGGCTTCCTCCTCCCTCCCATTAATTTTACCACTTTGCCATTTTTCATTAAGTTCTTCAAATGACCTTAGATCGCTTACAGAAAATGTTTGTGAAGCAAGTCCTGAAAGATCAGGCTGTCCTGCATTTATCCATGCCGTATACCAGAATGAGGCTACTGCGAAAATAGATTGACGCATCCTGCGCTCAACCATTCCATTGAGTTTATTGTTATAGGCAATGGTATACCCTGCAGAATATTGCCTGATGGTGACATTATTGCGATTTTCAAAAGCATATTTTTTATCTGCGGGAAAACCACCCGATAATTCCTTTTCGAAAGCCAGCACCGAATCAGATTCCCTGCCACTTTCCAGTACCCTGTTCCAGGCAAATACAGCAGGGTCTTTAATATAAGCTGCCTTGCCGATATAAAAATCAAATTGATTATCGGCCAGGAGTTCCGGTATGCGGCTTTCCCAAAAGCCATGGATACCTTTTTGATTGGTCAGTTGCCCATTATGATTGCTGCTCGCATGCAGCGGCACGTGGGAGTCGGCAATGTAATGACCGATCTCGGCGCTGTTTTTCATTATTGATGAAAAGTCTTTTTCCCGGAATGCAATTGTAAGCCTGTTCAGCATGATCTGAATATGCCACGGCACGATTCCATGTGCTGCCAAAGAATCCCCGCCGAACTTTGCAACAGCCTCTTTCCAATTGTGCGGCAACGCACTATAGGGATATTTTCCATAGTGATCTATGTCTATATAATGACGGGCACCTTCTGCAGCTATTGCGTACCTTCTTTTATCAGGGTCAGTTGCATGCTCGCTTAAAAATTCAATATTGGGCTTATATAAAAGAAGCATCTGCGGGGGAAGCAAAAAAACGGCGTAGTAATTGATTTTTTTATGGGCAAAAAACCCCCAGCAATAGCATTCGGCTGTCATAAAAAGTATACAGCTGACAAGCAGAATTTTTTTCAATAAAGGGCATTGATGTTAATGAGCAATAGACGATACCATTGGGTCATTCAGAGATTCGCTGATCATTTCAGTTACACCGCCACTTACCGCAAACTTCATTGATTGTGTGGCGCTAATGTTGGTAATTGGTTTTACGCGTTGTTTTGGTACAATATAAACATTTCCGGCGACGGAATAAGCCATAGGCAGGTAAACGGCCACATAATCATCCATACCGAAACTGCTCATATCATCCTGGGTTATAAAGCCCACCCTCCACACATCGGTATCATCAACATTGGCAAGCACGCTTTTGGTAAATTTCTTTTTGTTTCCCGCAAACGCTTCGAAAAAGTCCCTTACAAACGAATAAAAAAGCTTTACGCCAGGTGTTTTTTCGAGGTATTTATCCAATACTGATAAAATCCGGCCCATTACAAAAAAAGAACTTAAATAGCCGGTAAGGATGATAAAACCGATGATAATAATGAACCCGATACCAGGAATATTAATAACCGGCCGTAAAATATTATCAATCTTGTCAAATATTACATATATAAAATAAACTGTAATAGAAACTGGCCCCAGAATCAATAGCCCCTGTAAAAAATATTGAATTATTCTTTGATAACGTACAGACTTTTGCATAGGAGAGAAAATTTAATTAAAGATAAGTGTTGTACCGTTCATCCTGAAAATTTCGCTGCCGGCATAAATTAATCGTGGAAACTTTGGTAACATAAAAAGTTTCCGTAGTTTTGCCCCCACATGGAAATTAGAGAAAGAATAAAACAAAAAGCTGATGAACTATACAGAAGGTATGGTGTTAAATCAGTTACAATGGATGAAATAGCCTCCCAGCTTGGAGTTTCAAAGAAAACAATTTATCATTCCTTTTCCGATAAGAATGAACTCGTAGATGCGGTGATTGTAGACATGATCAATACCAACAGGGAATGTTGCCAGCATGACAGGCAACGGTCGCTAAATGCCATACACGAAGTATACCTGGCTATGGAAATGTTGCAGGTGATGTTTGACAACATGAATCCTTCGATACTTTTTGATATTGAAAGAAATTATCCGGCTACGTTCGCGAAGTTTAAAGAATATAAATACAATTTTCTTTTTGCCATGATAAAAGAAAATATCGAACGTGGCAAAAAGGAAGAATTGTACCGGGCGGAAGTAAACACAGATGTTGCTGCTAAAACCCGTATTGAAACTATGTTACTCCCCTTTAATGAAGAGCTGTTTCCAAAAAATAGGTTTTCATTAATCACAGTACAGCAGCAATTGATTGAATATTTCCTGTTTGGAATCGCCAGCCTGAAGGGCTATGAATTAATTACAAATTATCAAAAAGAAAGATCTGAAAGTTACCAGTCTGATAACACTCGGAAGAATAAAACATGATTACAATGAAAAGAAAAAGAATTTTGAAATTTATTTGTAGCTTTTGGTTAAGTGGCGTTTGTTTCATGGCCAATGCCCAGAAAACTACAGCGCCTCAGGTAAATGCATTCAGTGCTAAACAAGCTGTAGATTATGCATTGCAAAACGCTACAGCGGTAAAAAACGCGTTACTTGATATTGAGATACAAAAGCAAACCAATAAAGAAGTAACCGCCTCGGCACTGCCACAAATTTCCGGAAATGGCAGCCTTAATTACAATCCAAATGTGACAGTTCAGAGTTTTCCAAACTTTATTGCCGCGGGGACGTATGGCGTACTGGTGCAGAACAACGTAAAGGACGGGAGTGGCAATCCCATTGTAGCTCCTTCGGATTTTGGTTTTATAAACGCCGCATTTGGAGCTAAGTGGGGATTGAGCGGCGGATTTGACCTGAACCAGATTTTATTTGATGGGCAGGTTTTTGTTGGACTCCTGGCCAGGAAGGCTTTAATTAATAACGCCACATTAGCAGCAGATGTCACCAAAGAACAAATAAAGGCAAATGTTTATAAGATCTATTACCAGCTCGTGGTAGGAAGAAAGCAAGTAGGCTCTATAGATGCAAATATTGACAACTACGAAAAATTGCTGAAGGATACCCGTGAAATATTTAAAAATGGATTTGCCGAAAAACTGGATGTTGATAAAGTGCAGGTACAACTCACCAATCTCCAGGCGCAGAGATTAAAAACTCAAAACCAGTTGGAAGCCGGCAATGCAGGACTAAAATTTCTCATGAACATGCCACAAAAAGACAGCCTTATCCTTACAGATACTTTATCGGATGAGGAATTAAAATCAAACATTCTCGATGAAGCTTATAACTATGAAGACAGGAAAGAATACCAACAACTTGAATCGGCAATTTCGCTGGGAAAATACAATGTAAAAAGATACCGGTTGAGCAAGTTGCCCACATTGTCGCTGGCGGCCAATTACAGCCAAAGCGCGCAACGACAGCAGTTCGATTTTTTCAAAGGGCCGTATTTTACTTCCTCTTTCGTTTCGGTGAAGTTAAACCTGCCCATTTTTGATGGCGGGGCAAAAAATGCGAGAATCGCCTCGGCTAAACTGGATCTTTTAAAGACAACCAATAATCTTGGTCAGTTAACGTCATCAATCGACAATGATGTAACACAATCAAGAATTAATATGAAGTCTGCATTAATTACCATGGACAGCCAAAAGAAAAATATAGAACTTGCCCGTTCGGTTTACAGTACAACAAAATTGAAATATGAACAAGGCCTTGGCAGCAACCAGGAGATAAATACTGCGCAGGCAGATCTTGTAACTGCCCAGAATAACTATTACAGTTCGCTTTATGACGCCATAATTTCAAAAATTGATTTCCTCAAGGCGGCCGGCAAACTTTAAAATATTTAACTATAACAACTACTTAATTCAAAAACAATGCAAAAAATAACAAGACTTGGACTGATGATAATTTTCTTAGCTATGGCTTCATCATGTGGCAATACCAGTAAAAAAGAAAAGGAAGGTGCATTGAATGATAAAAAGGCTGACCTGGAAAAACTGAAATCTGATAAGGAAAAGCTTGATGGAAAAATCCTTTCTCTTGAAAAAGAGATAGCCAAACTTGATACCTCAATGGCATTAAAGGAAATACCAAAACTTGTAGCTATAGCCCCTGTTCAATCGAAAGACTTCAAACATTATCTGGACTTACAGGGACTGGTTGACTCTAAAAGTATTTCTTACATCACCCCAAGAAACCAGGGTGGACAAATCAGGGCCATATTGGTAAAGCAAGGTGACCCTGTTCATAAAGGGCAGTTGGTTTTAAAACTGGATAATGCAGTAGCAAGTGAAAACGTAAATGCCATCCGGCAACAATCGGGAAGCCTGAAAGCACAACTTGATTTAGCAAAATCTATTTATGAAAGGCAAAAGAACCTCTGGGATCAGCATATTGGAACCGAGGTGCAGTTGCTACAGGCAAAGACAAATGTTGAATCTTTGGAAAATCAATTAAAAACTGTTCAGGCCAATGTAAATGCAGCACAGGCTATGGCCGACCAAAGTAGCGTTTACAGTGATGTAAATGGTGTTGTGGATGAAATAACTGCTCACGTTGGAGAAACGTTTACCGGTAACCCGGCACAGGGTGGTTATATAAAAATTGTAAATAAGAGCAACTTAAAAATTACTGCGACAGTGCCTGAAAATTATGCTTCCAAAATATCAAAGGGAACACCGGTTGAAATTCAGATTCCCGATATAGGCAAATCCTTCAGCAGTACCATTTCATTTCTTAGCCAGTCGGTAGGCACCAATTCAAGAGGCCTCACGGCGGAAGCAAAAGTGCCCCCAGGGATCAATTTAAGGCCCAACCAGGTTGCACTGGTAAAAATTCTTGATTACAACGCTCCTAACGCAACGGCTATCAATGTAAATACCTTGCAAAGTGATGAAGGAGGGAAATTTGTATTGGTGGCTTCGAAGGAAGGTGACAAATTAATAGCGAGAAAAAGAAAAGTTGTTATCGGAGAATTGTACGGAGACCAGATTGAAATCAAGCAGGGATTAAAAGAAGGGGATCAATTGATAACCGAAGGCTATCAATCAATTTATGACGGACAGCTCATAACAACAAAGCCTGTATAACTACTATTTTACTTTTTGATAAAATATCAAAGCATATCTTATGAGTGTAATGGAAAATTTAAAAGAGAAGTTTAAAGAATTCGGCCCCACCAGCTGGTCGATCAAAAACAAAACTTCCATCTACCTGATGATCATTTTTGTATCATGTATAGGTATTTACCAGTTCGCAACTTTACCAAAAGAACAATATCCTGATGTCGTGATCCCCACCATATTTGTACAAACCCTTTATGTAGGAAACTCACCGCGGGATGTTGAAAACCTTGTAACAAGGCCAATAGAAAAACAATTAAAAGGAATTACCGGTGCTAAAATAAATAAGATAACCAGTACCTCGCTCCAGGATTTTTCTGCAATCACTGTTGAATTTGAAACAGACATCACCAAAGAAGTTGCGTTGCAAAAAACAAAGGATGCTGTTGATAAAGCTAAAATAGATTTACCCACAGACCTTACAGAAGACCCTAAAGTACAGGAAATAAGTTTTAGTGAGCAACCCATTATGTTTGTCAATATAAGTGGTGATTATAATATGATCACGCTTAAAAAAATTGCCGATGATGCAAAAGATAAACTGGAAGAATTATCGCAGCTCACCCGTGTAGATATTGTAGGGGCCCCGGAAAGAGAATTTCAGATCAATGTTGATAATTATAAAATGCAGAGCGCCAATGTAACATTTGATGATATCGCCAATGCAGTACAACGGGAAAATGCTGATATATCAGGTGGGTTGCTGGATGTGGGAGACATGAAAAGGACTTTACAGGTAAAGGGCCAGTTTAAATCTGCGTTTGATATTGAAAAAATAATTATTCGCAATACCGGTGGGGCACCTATTTATCTAAAAGACATTGCCAATATAAAGGATACTGTAAAAAACAGCGAAAGTTACGCACGCCTCAACGGTAAAAATGTAGTTACCCTTAATATCATTAAACGTGCCGGTGAAAATTTAATTGAGACTTCTGATAATGTAAAGAAGACGGTGGAGCAAATGAAGGGCAATATATTTCCTGCCAATTTAAATGTAGTGATAACAGGTGATTCAAGCCGTGCGACCAGAACTTCATTCAATGATTTAGTAAATTCCATAGCCATAGGATTTATCCTGGTACTGCTTATATTGATGTTCTTTATGGGAGTTACCAATGCATTCTTTGTTGCATTGTCGGTGCCACTGAGTATGTTCGTTGCCTTTTTGTTTTTACCTGCAGCAGGCTTAATAACGGGGTCGGATGTTACCCTGAACTTTATGGTTTTATTTGCATTGTTATTTGGCCTTGGGATAATTGTAGACGATGCTATCGTGGTAATCGAGAACACGCACAGGATCTTTGTCGAGAATAAAGGGAAGCTTTCTGCAATTAATTCTGCAAAGATGGCCGCCGGGGAAGTTTTCGTGCCCGTACTTTCGGGAACACTCACTACGCTTGCACCGTTTTTCCCGTTACTTTTCTGGCCGGGAATCATCGGGAAATTTATGATCTATCTTCCCACGATGCTCATATTCACACTTACAGCTTCGCTGGTTGTGGCCTTCATCATGAACCCGGTTTTTGCCGTGGATTTTATGAACCATCCGGATCATGGCACAAAAAGAAAATCAGCTGTCTTCAAACGGCCAATCTTCTGGATATTATTCGGCCTTGGTATTATTTTCGATTTATTGCACGCAACATTTTTAGGTAATATCCTTCTCTTATTTTCCTTTTTAGTTATAGCAAACACTTATGTGTTTGATGGATTGATCCATTCATTTCAAAATAAAGTACTACCTGCAATAATGCGGCGTTATGAAACTTTATTAAATTGGGCCCTTAGTGGCTGGAAGCCTGTGTGGCTTCTCTTAGGAACTTTTGGATTACTCATATTGTCGGTAATGTTTTTTGCTGCAAGAAAAGTTCCGGTAGTGTTCTTCCCAAAAGGCGATCCTAATTTTATTTATGTCTATTTAAAAATGCCGGTAGGTACCAGTGTTGATTATACGGATTCTATAACAAAAGTTATGGAAAGAAGGGTTACCAATGTTGTTTCACCCAATGGGCATCCCAATCCAATTGTAGAAAGTATTATTTCGAATGTAGCCATAGGTGCATCAGATCCGAGTAGCGGTGACCGCAGTACCCAGCCAAATCTTGGAAGGGTTCAGGTGTCATTTGTTGAATACGAAAAGAGGCATGGAAAATCTACTGCGCCTTATCTTGACTCAATAAGAAATGTTACCCGGGGTATACCCGGTGCACAGATCGCAGTAGCGCAGGAAGCCGGTGGGCCTCCAACAGATCCGCCGATAAATATAGAAGTGCAGAGTGAAGATTTTGACAAACTCACGGCCAGCGCGAAAGCATTAAAACTTTATTTAGACAGCCTCCAGATACCTGGCGTTGAAGAATTAAAAATGGATGTGGATCTTACAAATCCGGAAATTACACTTACTGTTAATCGGGAGCGGGCTTTGTCTGCAGGTGTTTCCACTTCACAAATAGGCCAGCAATTGCGTACCGCTCTATTTGGGCGTGAAGTTTCAAAAATTAAAGATGGTGAAGATGAATACAAGATACAATTAAGAAATAATGAAGTGCAACGCCAAAGTCTCACCGAATTACTCAACATGAACATTGTATTCCGGGATCAGGCAGACCAGGGCCATATAAAACAAATCCCTATCAGCACTTTGGTAGATGTTGATTATACAAGCACCTATGGAAGCATCAAAAGGAAAAATGTAAAACGCGTTATAACCTTGTTCTCCAATGTACTTACCGGTTTTACCCCTACAGATGTGAACCAAAAAATTACAGTTGCATTAAATAACTTTACCAAAAAAGGCGATGGGGTAACTATTGCCCAAACAGGTGAGGGCGCTCAACAGGCAGAAACTGGTGCATTCCTTTTTAAAGCACTGCTTATAGCACTGATGCTGATTCTTTTAATATTGGTTTTGCAGTTCAACTCTGTAAGTAAATCGGTGATTATTTTAACTGAAATCATATTTAGTATCATAGGCGTGCTTCTTGGTTTCGGTATTACCCACATGGAGGTTTCGGTTGTTATGACCGGGATCGGTATTGTGGGCCTTGCGGGTATCGTTGTGAAGAATGGGATATTAGTGATTGAATTCGCTGATGAACTGAGGAGCCGCGGTATGAAAACCAGAGAAGCGGTAATCCAGGCTGGTAAAACCAGGATTATTCCTGTGATGCTTACTGCACTTGCTGCTATACTCGCATTAATACCACTTGCCATTGGTTTCAATATTAATTTCGTTACCATGTTTTCGGATCTTGATCCTCACATATTCTTTGGAGGTGACAGTGCCCGTTTCTGGAAACCACTTTCCTGGACAATTATATTCGGACTTTCTTTCGCATTTTTTATGACATTGATAATGGTGCCAAGCATGTATCTTATCGCTGAACGATTGAGGCGCCCTATGCGCAGGCAGTATGGTGGAAAATGGATTTCAATGTTAGGCATTCCTCCGTTGACATTCCTATTTATGCCATTGATGCTTGTTACTATGTTAATTCATCGCGCGCAGGCTGCAAGGAGAAGGAGAAAATTAGGAAATAAATATGATGAACGCTGGACCGGAAGTTGGTTCTAAACTTTTATAAATTATAATTAAAAAGGCTGCAGGAATCTATTTCTGCAGCCATTTTCCTGTTTTTGTCACAGGGTGAAATTGTGTAAAAACCGCTGTAGTATTGACTTGATTTTCCAAATCGGATGTCCTGCATTATTTTTAAAGTAGGTTCAGTCTTCCAAA
>JBDTLZ010000283.1:0-48703 GCA_039934515.1 Ginsengibacter sp. | reverse complement strand
CAATGCGGTGCCTGCAGTGGCGAATTCATCGCTGAACCTAAGGATATTAAACGTAGTGGCGGCATCTGTAAACCACACTTCATGACGTGTTGTTGAATCTTCTTCTTCTGAAGCATAACTAAAATGAAGGTTATAGGAATCGTTGTCGTAAATAATTTTTGCGTTCAGCTCCTTTGCTTTATTAATAGCATCATTGTAGGTATAGGTCTGCTTATATTTTGTATTGGCCCAATCATACCCAAATCCGCCAACGCCAAGAATTATTTTCGAAGGGCTGATCCTTTCCGCTGTCCAGGCCACCGCATCTTCTATCCATTTCTGTGCACTGATGGGACCGGGGCCGGTTGAATTATTAGACTGGTCATAAGCCATCACGATAATATAATCATTGTATTCGGAAAGCTTCGTGTAGTCATAGTCGTTATTCTTCGGTTCCACATCCATCGTTACCAGCATGTTTTTTCTATGCAATGTTTCATATAGCTTCTTTTGAAAGACTGTCAACGGTTCGTTGGTAGTTTCTTCAAGTTCTTCAAAATCGATATTGATCCCGCTAAGCTGGTAATAAGAAAGGGTATCGGATACCTGCTGAATTAAGCGATTTTGCAAGATGGAATCATTGAGTATTTTATGAAGAAGTTTGCCATCAAATCCGGAAGCTACAGACTTGAAATTGGAAAGCATGGGTAATATGCGTAGCTGTTTTAGTTTCATTAGTGCAAGGCCTGCATTGTCTATCCTGGTCTGCAGGGCATACGTTACACTATCAATAAAAAACCACTCAGGAAATATGGTATTGAGTTTATCAGCATTCTTTTGAAGATCAGGTAATGAAGTATTGGCCGTCCATGGGGTATAAAAAGCGGCCCTGATAACAGATAGGGAATTGGCTTTTGATGCGGAGCCGTTTCTCGCCTTTTTCAATGAATCGGCCCTTTCCTTTTTTAATAAAAAATCCTTAAAGCCTTTGTATTTCGTGTTTTGTGTATTTTTTAAAGTGAGTGGATTGGTGGGATCCAATGTTGTTTCATATTCCTTCGCTTTGGCCTGCATATTTGGCAAATTGGGCAAAGAGCCACTATATAAGGCAATTCCAAGAACCACAAAGAAGAAAATTGCTATCATAGCCAACACGCGCGTTGTCCATTTTACACTCTTCCACCTGGTGGGCTTATTCGTTTGAAATATCTGGGAGGTATTGTGATCCATAAAACTGCTATGACATTTCATCAACAGCTTTTAGTTGTGGAAAGTCATTGTTATAATTTGCAAAGATAGAGGTTAGTTAATTTATTAATAACTGTTTGATAGCTGCTTAACAATTTTCAAATCAAAAGAAAGGCCCCTGTAGAAACAGGGGCCGTTTACCAAAACTAACTGCTTATGAGAAAATTGACTTTTAAACTTTATGATGATTGTATTTCAAATCACATGCCAAAAATAAACCGTCTAATGTTAAGAAATATATAAGAGATAATTTGTTTGCAAAATTTTTAAGCATTTCAAAGATAATAAATTTTAACGCCGGAATTAGCTGAATCTTATTGCTGTGTAAGCTTCTCTGAATTTTCAGTAAATTGAAGCGCATCAATAAATTCCTGCAATTCTCCATTTAACACCCGGTCTAAATTATAAACGGTCAAACCAATACGATGATCGGTAACCCTGCCTTGTGGGTAGTTGTAGGTTCTTATTTTGGCCGAACGGTCACCGGTGCTCACGAGGCTTTTGCGATGCCGCGAGATTTCTTCTTCCTGCTTCCGAACTTCTTCTTCATACAATTTAGTCCTCAGCATCTGCATGGCTTTTTCCCGGTTGCCCAACTGGCTTCTTTCTGTTTGGCAAATGATTACAAGGCCTGTTGGTATATGGGTAAGCATCACCTTGGTTTCAACCTTATTGACATTTTGACCTCCCGCGCCTCCGCTCCTGGCAGTTTCCATTTTTACATCGCTTTCTTTTACTTCTACATCAACCTCTTCCGCTTCCGGCATTACCGCCACCGTGGCTGCACTGGTGTGCACACGCCCGCTGCCTTCTGTATCGGGTACCCGCTGCACCCGATGTACACCACTTTCAAATTTCAGCGTTCCATATACATCATCTCCTGTCACTTCTATTTGTACTTCCTTATAACCGCCCACTGTTCCTTCACTTTCACTCAGCAAAGCCGTTTTCCATCCCTTTCCCTCGCAGAATTTCAGGTACATCCGCATGAGATCCCCCGCAAATAACGAGGCTTCATCCCCACCGGTACCGGCCCTGATTTCAAGAATGCAGTTTTTTTCATCCTGCGGATCTTTGGGAATAAGGAGGTTTCGTATTTGTTTTTCAAGATGGTCCTTTTTCTGCTGCAAGTCGGGGCCTTCCTGTTTGGCGAGTTCCCTCATTTCTTCATCATCACTGTTGATCATTTCCCTGTTAAAGTCAATATCATCAATAACTTTTGCATATTCGTTCCTCACATTCACAATCTTCTCAATAGTGCGGTATTCCTTGCTTAACTGCTTGTATTTCCTGTTATCATTTACAATCTCAGGATTAGAAAGTGATACGGCCAACTCCTCGTACCTTGCTTTTATACCTTCTAGTTTATCTAACATTTTTACCTCGGTTTTTAATAAGCAGGGTTTTAATCGTTATTACTTGATTTCATAATCCCGGCTCAATACCTTTGAATTAAGGGATGCAAAATTAACTTATTAGTTTTTACATGAAGTACCGAAAATTTAAAGCCGATTTTTTATTTACAGGACATGAAATGTTAAATGGCGGGCATGTATTGGTAACCGATCTGAAAGGAAAATTTGTGAACATCGTTTCTGAAACGGAAGCGGGAGATGGCGTTGAGGTTTTTAGCGGAATACTCTCTCCAGGCTTTGTAAACGCCCATTGTCATTTAGAGCTGTCTCATTTAAAAAATAAAATACCTCAGAAAACCGGGCTCGCAGGCTTTGTCAGCAATGTTGTTTCAGGCAGGCATTTTCCACCTGCTGAGATACGTGGAGCTATCAGGAATGCTGAGGCCAAAATGTTACAGGTGGGGATCGTTGCAGTTGGAGACATATGTAATAATTCTTTAACACTTTTGGCAAAAGAAAAGAAAAAACTCGCGTATTATAATTTTCTTGAGGTAAGCGGGTGGAACCCGGAAACTGCAGCATCAAGGTTTGAAAAAACCAAATCATATTATGATGAATTTATAAAAAAAGGGCTGCGCGGTTCCATCGTGCCGCATGCCCCTTACTCAGTATCGGGGATTTTATGGGGAAAAATTACCCCCTTTTTTTTGGGGAAGGTAGTCACCATCCACAGCCAGGAAACCAAACGTGAAGACCAATTTTTTGTAAAAGGCTCCCGGGAGTTTGAAAAAATGTATAAGATCTTGAAAATTGATAACTCCTTTTATGTACCTCCAAAAACAAGGAGCCTGCATACATATTTTAAGAATTTTTTCACGGCATCATCCGTAATATTGGTACACAATACCTTCACAAAACAGCTGGATATAGATTATATAAATCAAAATAAGCCACCGCAACAGGTTGTTTCATTTTGCCTTTGCCCGAATGCAAATCTTTACATAGAAAATAGGCTGCCACCCGTGGAAATGTTTGTGAAAAATAACTGTAACATCGTAATTGGAACAGACAGTCTTGCATCAAACCTTCAGTTAAGTGTCCTGGAAGAACTAAAAACTATATCAAGGGAATTCCCCCAAATTAATCCAGCCACTTTGTTGCAATGGGCAACAGCAAACGGTGCGAAAGCCTTACAAATGGACGATGTGCTCGGTAGTTTTGATAAAGGGAAAAAACCTGGTATAGTTATAATTACCAAAGCAAACAGAAAAAAATTAAATAAGAATTCAGTAGCGACCAGGATTTTATAGGCCGTAAGATTGTGACAGGATGTTACCCCAGCAGTTCATGCAATACCGGCAGCGTTTTCAATTGTCCAAATTCAGGAATATTAAAAGCGTAATAATTTTCCATTGCTGATAATATGGTTCTTCGAATATTTTTGTTGAGTTTGATCTCGGTCAAATCCGCGGGACGCATTGCTTTCAATAACTGGGAAATGCAATAGCTTATATCAGCCTCCACAAAAGGATCATTTGGCAGAATTTTGCCTGCAAAATTTCCTTCGCGGCCATTGAAATAATTTCTTTCGCCTGAATAATTATTTTGCACCCCGAATCCAAAAAAATGCGCAAGCTGCAGGGAAAAATAAATAGGAAAGTTGGCGGTTACTTCAGCGTCGGACGAATCAAGCTGTAAAAAAGCATCTTCACAAAAATTGAAAAGGTCAGGATTGGACTCGGGTTGTTTTAAACATTTGAATAAAAGTTCCACCATGTAAAGTGCTACCGCATTTTTAACAACATCGCTCAAAATGTTACGATACACATAACTCCAGCACAGTTCCCTGAGCCGTTGCAAATTTTTAAGCTCACTGTGGTAAACCTGCATATCAAGTATCGATGAGGGCTGAAAGAAATGAGCCTTTGAACTTTTACCGCTTACACGCACCCCGTTCACGATATAAGATTGTACACCATACATTTCTGTAAAAATTACAGCAATGATAGAAGTGTCCCCATATTTTACCGTGCGAAGAACAATGCCTTTTGTGGAATGAATCATTTTTTTACAGGGAAGGCGGGGCGTTTTGGCCGCCACCCATTATCTAAAT
This sequence comes from Ginsengibacter sp., assembly GCA_039934515.1. Lineage (GTDB taxonomy): Bacteria > Bacteroidota > Bacteroidia > Chitinophagales > Chitinophagaceae > Ginsengibacter. Next base: position 44,008 of record JBDTLZ010000283.1, on the reverse strand, counting down.
TAGTCATATTCACTGTTGCCTGCTTTAAATATCAAGGTTGACTATTTTCCAAAATAGCGTCGCCGGAAAATAAATTTTTTAAATAGCATTTCTTTTTAACGTGGCAATTGGGTGCATTTCGAATGTCGCATCACTCAAATCATTAAATTTATCCAATAGCTAATAACGCTCAATAATAAGAAGAGTTGTTCCCCTTTAGGGGTTAGGGGCAAGAGCGACAAATTGGAATGCACCCTGGCAATTCTATTAACCGGTATTAGCCGAACTTATCAGTAATTTGCGCCCGGCATGTATACAGTAAAAAAATCCCTCGGTCAGCATTTTTTAAAGGATGAAAAAATTGTAGAAAGAATTGTGGATGCCCTTCTGCAGTACGAATTTAAAAACCTGTTGGAAGTAGGGCCTGGAAGAGGCGCTCTCACCAAACACCTGGTTAAATTACCAGGCATACATTTTAAAGCGGTAGAACTAGACGAAGAAAAAGTAAATTACCTTCTTGCAGAATTCCCCTCACTACGGGGAAATCTTCTTCATCAAAGCTTTCTTTCCATGGCAAGGCCGTTTGAAGAGCCATTTACCGTTATAGGCAATTTCCCCTATAATATTTCAACACAAATTTTATTTAAAGTTTTGGAATGGAAAGAATATGTACCTGTTGTTATCGGTATGTTCCAAAAAGAAGTTGCCGAAAGAGCAGCAGCAAAAGAAGGCAATAAAATATATGGAGTGCTAAGTGTTTTGATTCAATATTATTATAAAGTTGACTATTTATTTTCGGTGGGGAATGAATGCTTCACTCCGCAGCCAAAAGTGCAAAGTGGTGTGATCAGGTTAACTGCCCGGGATGCTTATTTGCCTGTTAAAAGCGAAAGGGCTTTTTGGGTTTTGGTGAAAACCGCCTTTAACCAAAGGCGCAAAACACTTCGTAACGGCGTTAAAAGCCTTGTTCCAAAAGAACTGCTGGATGATGCCTTTTTTAACCGCCGTGCCGAGACATTAAGCGTGGAAGAATTTGCCGCACTTACTTTCAAAATGAATTGATGAAAAAATATTTTTGTCTTTTATTAGTTCCTGTCATTGTGAGTGCCTGCTATTCTCCCCGGTATATTTATAGCCCGCCAACTCAAAACATTCCGTTGTTAACCAAAAAAAACGATCTCCAGGTTTCAGGTTTTTATGCAGGGTCGTTAAATACTTTTAAAGAAAAAGGCAATTACAATCGTGGTTTTGACCTGCATTCTGCCTGGGCAGTAAGCAACCACTTTGCAATAATGCTTAATGAGAGCGCCCGTTGGGAAAAGAATGGAGGCAATGACAGCTTTTTTCCAAATGACAGCTCTCATCTTTCTTACAAGAGAAATTTTACTGAAGCCGGGGCCGGATATTTTACCTCACCCGCGGAGAATATAGATTTGCAATTCCAGCTTTTTGCCGGCGCTGCTTTCGGTGCTTCAAAAATTTATGACGATTTCGTTTCAAATAATGTTACTGTGAAAAAATACCATTATAGCAGGGTTACCAAATTTTTTATACAGCCTGCCGTAACGTATAGTCTATTTAAAAACTCATCTACTGGTCTTTCCCTGAGATTTACTGCAGTTTCGTTTACGCACATACGCACCAATTATACCTTTGAAGAGTTGGATAATTATATCCTCGACAGCATTGGCGTCACACCTGTTTTTTTCTGGGAACCAGCAGTAGATTATACCGTTAGTTTTAGAAAATTTCCGATTAAATTTCAACTGCAAGGCTCCCTTACTATTTTACTCAACCATCGATTCGTAGAACACCGTAATGCAAATGTGGCGTTAGGGGCCATATATAATTTTCGAAAGAATACAAGGAAGAAGCCGTCAACTTCAAATAAATGAAGATCACTTATCTTCCCCCGTTTAGTTGTAATTTTATTCTCCTGCTACCAGTGGTATCAATGAAAAAATCTTTAGGCAACTATGTCCGGTAAGGCTACAAAAATTGTACGAATTGTCACTGCAGCCTCATTATTTGATGGCCATGATGCTGCCATCAATATCATGCGGCGTATCATGCAGAGTAAAGGTGCGGAAATCATCCATCTCGGGCACAACAGAAGTGTACGTGAAATAGTAGAATGCGCAATTGAAGAAGATGCGCAAGGTATTGCCGTTACCAGCTACCAGGGTGGTCATGTGGAATTCTTTAAATATATGAAGGACCTGCTTGATGAAAATGGATGTGGTCATATTAAGATCTTTGGTGGTGGCGGCGGCACCATTCTACCTTCAGAAATTGAAGAACTTCAGGCCTATGGAATTACAAGAATATATTCTCCGGATGATGGAAGAACCATGGGGCTGCAGGGCATGATTGAGGATGTAGTGAGCAAATGTGGCATCCTATCAAGTTCAGGGGTTAAAATAAAGACCCTGCCTACCGGAAACGGGAAAAATGGAAAATTTGCTTTAGACGAATGGAGAGATATAAAAAAGACAGCGACATCAATTACGCAGGCTGAAAACGGTGATCCAATTGATATTTTTGAATCAAATGATGTAACCAACGAAAATAAGAATGAAGGTGGAAAATCATTTTCGTTGAACGCTAACCTGCCAGGTTCGCCTAAAATTTCGTCACCGCTCACGAGCGGGATAAAAGTTTCAATACTAGGTATTACGGGCACAGGAGGTGCGGGAAAGTCATCCGTGACTGATGAGATTGTACGAAGATTTTTGAATTTCTACCCCGATAAAACGATTGCAGTTATTTCGGTAGATCCTTCCAGGAAAAAAACAGGCGGCGCTTTATTGGGTGACCGCATCCGCATGAATTCGATACACCATCCACGGGCTTATATGCGTTCGCTGGCTACAAGAGTAAGTGATAATGCACTTAGCAGCCATGTGGCCGAAGCACTTGATATTTGCAAAGCTGCAGGTTATGATTTTATCATTTTGGAAAGTGCCGGCGTTGGCCAGGGCGATGCATCGATTTTAGAATATTGCGATGTAAGTATGTATGTAATGACTCCGGAATATGGAGCCGCATCACAACTTGAGAAAATAAATATGCTCGACTATGCGGACATTGTTTGTATAAATAAATTTGATAAGGCGGGCGCATTGGATGCGTTACACGATGTAAAAAAACAGTACAAACGCAATCATGGGCTTTGGAATGCAAAAGATGATGAACTTCCCGTAATTGGCACGGTCGCTTCGGTATTTAATGATCCGGGCTGCAACGAATTATTTAATAAAATTATTGATATCATTTATAGTAAATCAGGCACTCCTAAAACAGGATATGAAGCGCCCCGACGCAATGGAAGTATTAGCGAGCCGGTAATTCCTGCAAAAAGAGCACGGTATCTTGCAGAAATAGCTGATGAAATAACCAATTACAACCGGATTGCTGATGAACAGGCTGAACTTGCCTCACAACTGTACCAGGTAATTGGTACTTCACAAATTGTAAAAAAAGCCACAACATGGCCCGGTGATGAAAAAACCGAAGCTGCCCTCTCCATAGTTGAAGAGATTGCTGTGGACATCAATAAAAAATTATTGCCGCTTTCAAAAAAGCTTATCGATGAATGGGAAGGTTTGAAAAATACTTATAAAAAGGAACTTTTCGAATATGATGTCAGGGGGAAAATTATTAAACAGCCTCTTTATTTTGAATCACTTTCACATACTAGAATTCCTAAAATTGCCGTGCCGCGCTTTAAGGATTGGGGAGATATTTTACGCTGGAGATTCCAGGAAAACTTTCCGGGTAAATTTCCTTATACGGCCGGGGTATTCCCTTTGAAGCGTGCTGAAGAAGATCCTACACGCATGTTTGCAGGTGAAGGCGGTCCGGAGAGAACCAACAGGCGTTTCCATTATGTAAGCGTGGGACAGCCTGCAAAACGCCTTAGTACAGCATTTGACAGCGTAACTTTGTATGGCGAGGATCCTGGCGTACGCCCCGATATTTTTGGAAAAGTCGGTAACAGCGGGGTAAGCATCGCCTCTGTAGATGATGCAAAAAAATTGTATAGTGGCTTTGATCTTTGCGATGCGAAAACATCGGTGAGCATGACCATCAACGGGCCTGCTCCTATGTTGCTGGCTTTCTTCTTAAATGCAGCAATTGACCAGCAATGTGAAAAATACATCCTGGAACATAATTTACGGGAACGGGTAAACGAAATTATCGAACTAAGGTTCGCTGTAGAAAACCTTCCTAAGTATATCGGCATTAACGGCGAGGCTGTTCATCCCGAAAAGGGCAATATGACCGGCCATTTACCAAAAGGAAATGATGGGCTCGGCCTGAGGCTGCTTGGGTTATCCGGATCTGATGTACTTGATAAGGATATCTATGAACAGATAAAAGCAGGAGCGCTGGCAACAGTACGTGGCACCGTTCAGGCCGATATATTAAAAGAGGACCAGGCACAAAACACTTGTATATTTTCCACTGAATTTGCTTTGAAACTCATGGGGGATGTACAGGAATATTTCATTCAGAAAAAAGTGCGCAATTTTTATTCGGTTTCCATAAGTGGGTATCACATTGCTGAAGCAGGAGCCAACCCGATTACACAACTTGCCTTTACGCTCTCCAATGGATTTACATATGTGGAATATTACCTGGGACGTGGCATGAACATAGATGACTTCGCACAAAATCTCTCCTTTTTTTTCAGCAACGGCATGGATGCTGAATACAGTGTAATAGGGCGTGTGGCCCGTCGCATTTGGGCCAAGGCTATGAAATATAAATACAATGCAAACCCACGTTCTCAAAAACTAAAATACCACATTCAAACCAGTGGCCGGAGCTTACATGCCCAGGAAATTGATTTCAATGATATCCGAACAACGTTACAGGCGCTATACGCCATCTACGACAATTGCAACAGCCTACATACCAATGCCTATGATGAAGCGATAACAACGCCTACAGAAGAAAGCGTTCGCCGTGCCATGGCCATTCAATTGATCATTAACCGGGAACTGGGGACTGCAAAAAATGAAAACCCCAACCAGGGAAGCTTTCTGATTGAAGAGCTTACCGACCTTGTGGAAGAGGCTGTTATGGCGGAATTTAATCGCCTTTCAGAACGGGGCGGGGTATTGGGCGCAATGGAAAGAATGTACCAGCGAAATAAAATCCAGGAAGAAAGCCTTTATTATGAGACCCTGAAACATACCGGTGAATTTCCGATCGTCGGGGTAAATACATTTCTGAATAAAGCAGGCTCGCCTACCGTACTACCGGCCGAGGTTATACGCAGTACGAATGACGAAAAAAATATCCAGGTAGCCAACTTACAGGCTTTTCACAGGCGCCATGAAAACAAATGCCCCGAAATGCTCAGGCGTTTACAGGAAGTAGCCATCGACAATGGCAATCTGTTTGAGGAATTAATGGAAACCGTTAAATATTGTTCCTTAGGGCAAATAACCCATGCACTGTATGAAGTAGGCGGGCAATACCGAAGGAACATGTAATAAACACATCCTTTTCTTCACATTGTGAAGACCCCACCTGGACGCGATTCTAAAGAAGTCCCAACCCGGCGATACTTAAAAAGGCACAAGACCACATACGAATTAACATATCAGCAGCACACGCCTGCAAAAAAAATGTCCCGACGGGGGTCTGCGCAGCACAATCACTCCAATTAAAAAATCATGCGTGAGACCCCGGCGCATAAATAATTACCAAGTTTTACAGTTTTAAAGTTTGTAAAACACATCCTGCATGAAACCCAGGGTGGACATCCTATAGAAATTGCTGGTATTACATTGCTTAGATCCATAAAATTTCAAGTTACAACCAACATTTTACCCAACGCAATTGAGTTTAAATCCTAACTTCCATCAATAAAATCAAACCCATGGAATTTGGAAGATTGCCCTTAAGCCGGGTTGGTGAAATTGATTTCAGTTTGCCCCAGGAACCTTACTTTAATAGGGGTATTTTACCAGGTAAAGAAGCCACAAATCCAAAAGTATATGTTGGTTGTGCAAAATGGGACCGCAAAGAATGGGCAGGAAAAATTTATCCAAAAGGAACGCCTGAAAAAGATTTTTTGAAATTTTACATTGATCACTTCAATGCTATTGAACTCAATGCTACCGGTTATAAAACGCCAGGAATACAACAGGTAACAACATGGGGTGAAAATGCCGCAGGAAAAGATTTCCTGTTCTGCCCTAAACTTGTCCGCTTTATCGTACCCAATGGTAATGCAGCAGGACAGCTGGAAAGTATTACTTCATTTTTGACCTCAGTAAAAGAACTTGGCAGAAATCTCGGGCCCATTTTTATAACGCTACAGGAAAACTTTTCACCCCTGAAAGCAAAATTCTTATTTGAGTTTTTATCTGACTTTCCAAAAACAAATCAATTGTTTCTTGAGTTGCGTCACCCTGACTGGTTTAAGATTCCTGAAAATTTTAAAGAATTAATTAAGGGATCTTCGATGCAAAATACCGGGCTAATCATAACAGATACCGCAGGGAGACGTGATGTGGCCCACATGCACCTCACCATTCCAAAGGCATTCATCCGATTTGCCGGCAACAGCCTCCATCCGTCGGATTATATACGTTGTGATGATTGGGTAAGCCGCATAAAATTATGGCTAAGCAACGGATTGCAGGAATTGTACTTTTTTATTCATATGCGCGAAGAAGCAAAAACACCGGAACTTGCTGCTTATCTAATTGAACAATTAAATAAGCAATGTAAGCTCACCCTGCCTAATCCAAACTGGAGATTAAACTCCATTTTGTAATTACATTTTCCTCGCTGGAAATTTCCGGCTGGTTTCCGAAATCTCTACAATTTTTGCATTTTTCACTTTGATATCATCAACAATACTCAGTGAATCTTTTTTCCCTTTCAGGTCTTCCCATGATTGCTTGTACCATAAAGTCACGAACTCTTCACTTTTATCCTTCGAAATAACAGATTCCCAATCATACATTTTTAAAGTCAGACTTTTCAGGTTACCCCGGTCTTTGGTTAATATTGTCTTCAGACTGTCTTTAGTAATTTTAATATCTAGCCCATCAAATTGAAGATTTATTGAATCACCGACATATTTTATGCATTCATCAATGTTACCTGCTTCATAGGCCTTAAGGCTACTGAGAGCTACCATAGTATTTTCGGGGCTTCCCATATCCCAATTATCAGGATGATCAATTGTATAAGGGTAATCCATTTTAACTGGCGCTGCCATTGCTGAAGCTGAATCTTTCACCACTTCTTTTGAACCTGTTCCGGAATCGCTACAGGAACAAATCAGAATGCCGCTAAAAATAACCACGCTTAATTTTTTCATAATGTTTTTTTTAAATGATAAATAGGAGGTGATTTTATAATGGAGTGCCTTTTCTTAATTTCAGAAAGGTTTACAATATAACTATTTTAATATTGTGTTGCAAATTGGCAGGCAAACCGAAAAACCAGTGACCCATGGATGATCAATACTTCCGGTAGGCCCGTTCATCAAATCTTAAAAATTATGTATAAAAAAGCATTCAATATCCTGATGGTTGTCCTATTTTTAAATTCGTGTTCTTCAAATAAATACTCGGCAACTAATAAAGTTTATAAGCGCCAGGCAAAAGCTTTCGGCAAAATCATACGCCAATACCCACTAAAAGATGATTACGGCATATCTCCTGCCTGGGTAGGCACCACTAATTTTGGCATGCGGAAACCCAATATTGTAATCATACATCATACTGCTCAAAACAGCTGTGACCAAACCCTGCAAACTTTTACAATGGCGCGTACCGACGTAAGCGCCCATTATGTTATTTGTAAGGACGGAACTATCCACCATATGCTTAATGACTATTTACGGGCATGGCATGCCGGTGCTGGCTCCTGGGGAAATGATAAGGATATTAACTCTTCCTCCATAGGCATCGAGCTCGATAATAATGGGTTCGATTCTTTCCCCGCTTCACAGATAAACAGCTTACTAACGGTATTGGATACGCTAAAAAAAAGGTACAACATTCCTGCACTTAATTTTATTGGGCACGGAGATATCGCACCTATCCGGAAAGTTGATCCCAACGCAAAATTTCCATGGCAATTGCTGTCACAACACGGATATGGCGTATGGTATGACGATACCACTGCAATTTCATTACCTGATAATTTCAACAGTCTGCAAGCCTTAAGAATTATAGGTTATTCGATTAAAGACAGTTCCGCCGCCATCGGGGCTTTCAAACGTCATTTTGAAATGCAGGACAGCAGTAGAATTTTTACTGACGGGGATAAAAAAATACTTTATGACCTGATGAAAAAATATGAATGAGCCCTTATGACTAAAAAAAGCCTGCCGGTGTGAAAACCGGCAGGCCCCTTATCATCCCTTGCTTACAACTTATAAAATTAAACCGGTTCGTGCACCCCCTCAAGTACTTCCTCTAATAATTTTTTATTGAAGGCTTCAAGGTCTTTCGGGCTACGGCTTGTAACCAGTCCGTTATCTGCGACAACTTCTTTATCCTTCCAACTGGCTCCGGCATTTTTTAAGTCTGTCTTCAGCGAAGGATAGGAGGTCACCTTTCGCCCCTTCAACAGGCCTGTTTCTATCAATAATTGAGGTCCATGACAAATGGCCGCTACTGGTTTGCCTGCCTCCAGGAATGCTTTAGCAAATAGAACACAATCTTCATTTATTCTCATGAGATCAGGATTGATGACTCCTCCCGGTATCATAAGGGCATCGTAATCCTCAACATTTGCATTTTCCAGGTATACATCAACGGGCAACTCAACAGACCAGTGATCGTGTGACCATGCCTTCACCACATTTTTTTGAGGAGATACAATATCAACTTTAATTCCTTTGTTTTCCATGGCCTTTTTGGGGCTTGTTAATTCCACTTCTTCGAAACCATTCTCAGTTAAAATAGCAACTCTTTTTCCAGATTCGTTAGGCATAACATAATTTTTTAAAGGTTAAACAATTGTATATACTTGCGTTACACAATGCCATTTTCACGGCACTGCGTGCAATAATAGTTACCAATAAATATGCCTTAGGATGACTACAACTCATATTTGTGATATTCAATATTAATATAATTTTAAACACCTGTATTTAAGGACATAACACACTGTTTTGCTTCATTTTTATCATTTTTTTTTAACCTCCCCGGATCGTTAATGATTAATTACAACAAATCGTAGTTTTTTGGCAACAAACTTTTTTTGGCTGTACTTTACCATATTAATTTTGAAATCATTGATGGAGTTGGTTCAAGTTGCTGATAAACGTCTCGCAAAAGAATTCCTGCTGGTCCCGGTAGTTATCTATGCAAATGATGCCAACTTTATCCGCCCGCTGGATATAGATGTAAATAATGTTTTTGACCAAAAAAAAAATAAAGCATTTCGTTTTGGTGAATGTGCCAGGTGGATTCTAAAAGACGATGATATTCTCCTGGGGAGGATTGCTGTGTTTGTAAATAAAAAATATAAGAATAAAGGAGATGAACAGCCCACAGGTGGAATTGGCTTTTTTGAATGTACTAATAACCAACAGGCTGCAGACATGTTGTTTGACGTTGCCAAAAGCTGGCTGATACAGCGAGGGATGGAGGCTATGGATGGCCCTATAAATTTTGGAGAACGCGATCGTTGGTGGGGGCTTGTTACTGAAGGTTTTAAACCTCCCATTTATTTAATGAATTATAACTTTCCCTATTACAAGGTTCTCTTTGAAAACTATGGTTTCGAAAAATTTTATGACCAGGTATGCTGGCATCTCTTTGTACAGACAAAGCTCAGTGAAAAATTTATGGAACAGGATGAAAAATATTGTGCCAATCCTGAATTTTCTGCCATTCACATCCGGAAGAATCAATTGGAAAAATTCGCAGGTGACTTTAGCATTATCTACAACAAGGCGTGGGCAGGCCATGAAGGCAATAAACAAATAACCAGGGACGTGGCTTACAAAATGTTCAAAGCAATGAAACCCGTCATGGATGCGCAATTGATATGGTTTGTTTACCATAACAATGAACCGGTTGCCTTTTGGGTAAACCTTCCCGAACTTAACCAGATCTTCAAACACCTTAATGGGAAGTTTGGGCTTTTTCAAAAGATCATTTATCTATGGTTGAAAAACAGGGGTGTTTGCGATAAGTTTACCGGAATTGTCTTTGGCGTTGTGCCAGAGTACCAGGGAAAAGGTATTGATTATTATATGATAGTGGAGGGCGCTAAAGTAATACAGAAAAAAAAGCAATACAATGAGCTCGAACTTCAATGGCAGGGCGATTTTAATCCAAAAATCCTGAATATATCCAGGAATTTAGGCGCAAAACAAAGCAGGCTGCTTACAACCTGGCGTTATCTATTTGACAGGAGCAAAGAATTTAAGAGACATCCTTTTTTGGATTAAAAGAGGCCTGCGTTTCCCAAAATTTTTGTGATCCAAAAAACATACACGGGTTATTATTCGTGGTTAAAATCGTAAATTTGTTTTCTTAATTATGGATAAATTTATTGTTTCAGCCAGGAAATACCGTCCCCAAAACTTTAGCACAGTTGTAGGGCAGTCACATATTACGACGACACTCAAAAATGCCATCAGAAATAACCAGCTCGCCCATGCATTTTTATTCTGCGGGCCGCGGGGCGTAGGGAAAACGACCTGTGCGAGAATTTTGGCAAAAACAATCAACTGCGAAAACAGGACGCCGGAAGGAGAAGCCTGTAACGTTTGCAATTCCTGTGTATCATTTGACAACGGAACCTCTTTGAATATCCATGAGTTGGATGCAGCCAGCAACAATTCGGTTGACGATATCCGTACACTTGTAGACCAGGTAAGATTTGCTCCCCAGGCAGGCGCTTATAAAGTGTATATTGTTGATGAAGTACACATGCTGAGTGCATCCGCTTTTAATGCCTTTTTAAAAACGCTGGAAGAGCCGCCACCATTTGCAATTTTTATTTTAGCTACAACAGAAAAGCATAAAATACTTCCGACCATTTTATCACGCTGCCAGATATTTGATTTTAAAAGAATCACCAACCAGGATACCGTTGAGCACCTGCAGGAAATTTGCGAAAAAGAGCATATCGAGGCCGATAAAACAGCTTTACATGTAATTGCACAAAAAAGTGAAGGGTGCCTCAGGGACGCACTGAGTATCCTTGACAAGATCGTCAGCTTTACCAATGGCCATCTTACTTATGCTAATACGCTGGAGCATTTAAATATCCTGGATGAAGACTATTATTTCCGTTTTATGGATGCAATACAGCAGGAAAGTATCAGCGATGCTATACTGCTGTATGACGAGATAAACCGTAAGGGTTTTGAAGGCGACCTTGTATTAAATGGCTTCGCTGAATTTGCAAGAAACCTTTTGGTAAGCAAAGATCCAAAAGTTGCCGTGTTGCTTGAAGTATCTGAAGGTTTTAAACAACGGTATCTCGAGGTAGCCTTAAAAACAGATACCGCCTGCCTGTTAAGCACATTGAATATACTAAATGAAGCAGAGATTAATTACAGGCAGGCAAAAAATAAACGATTGCACGTAGAACTCACCTTTATAAAGCTGTGCTATCTTAAGCAGGCAATTGCGCTCACCAATGAAGATGGGCATTTGAACAAAAAAAAACAGGTTGAGGGTATAAGGCCTGTTGCTTTTAAATCGATTTCCCCAATAGCAGTAAAGAAAAAGGATATCGCTGCACCAACACGATCGCCTGCAGCTTATGAGGTAAAACCAGTTGATTCAAAAAACGACAAAGTCAACGGACATAAACGAAAAGATGAGGCCGTACTTATAATAGAAGAAGTGGCTGCACAAGAATTGGGCAAAGCTGCTGCGGATCATGTAATCGTAGCAAATATTATCCCTCAGGTGAAAATGAAAAGATTAAGCTCACTTGAAAAAATAAGAGAACAGGTTGCTCTTGAAAATAAAGAAAATGGGAATAGCAGTAAGGAGCTTAGTGAAGAAGAAGTGTATATTGCCTGGGGGCATTATATTGAAGTGCTTCATAAAAATAACAACCATTCTGGTGTCTCCAATTTCAAATCTGCCGGTTTAAAAATCATCGATCATAATTGTATTGAAATTATCACAGACAGCAATATCCAGCAAAAATTTATCGAGGCAGAAAGGGCCGCATTGATTGAGCACTTCCAGGCATACTTTAATAACCGCTTTTTAACCTACCGGGTAGTTATCATAGAAAAGAAAAATAATAATGCAGCTCAGGAAAAGCACCTGACCACCAAGGAACAATATTTGAAAGTTATAGAAGCCTATCCTTTGGTAAAGCAATTGAAAGACAGGCTCGGGCTTCAACTTGATTATTAAATCATTGGTCTGGTAATAAAGAAAATTATATTTCATGTACACAATTCTTGGAGCTGGTGGCGCTGTAGCCAATGAATTTTCAAAAGTATTGTCGCGTAATAACATTCCCTACACTTTGGCAGGCCGTCATCCCAAGGCTGTAAACGGCGCATTAACGAAGTCTGCCGATCTCACCAGTGCAACACAGACCAGTGATGCAGTAAAGGGTTCATCGATGGTACTTTTATGCCCGGGGCTGGCATACGATATCCGCGTATGGACTGACCAATGGCCGGCTATCATGAAGAACACTATTGACGCCTGCAAGACGCATAACGCGCGGCTTATTTTTTTCGATAATGTATATATGCTTGGCAAGGTTCAGGGAGCCATGACAGAGGAAACACCCTATAATCCTGTGAGCAAAAAAGGTGAACTGCGTGCAAAAATCGCCACCCTTTTATTGGATGAAGCGAAAGCCGGTAACCTTTCAGCAATGATTGCAAGGGCTGCTGATTTTTATGGACCGGACTGCAAAACAAGTATATTAAATACTTTGGTATTTGATAAGATGGCTAAGGGGAAAAAAGGCCAATGGATGGTTAGTGACAAGCCGGTTCACTCCTTCACTTTTACACCGGATTGCGGAGAAGCGCTCTGGCTGCTTTCGAAAAGGGAAGATGCGTGGAACCAGGTTTGGAATATGCCAACTGCAGCACCCCCACTTACCGGTAAAGAAATTATTTCGATGGCGGCAAAAATTTTTAATGCTCCCGAAAAACACATGATTTTTAGTAAGGGAATGATCGGAGCTTTAGGAATTTTTATGAGGATCATGTATGAAATGAAGGAAATGCTTTACCAGTACGATTCAGAATACATTTTTGATTCATCTAAATTTAATACTGCTTTTAATTTTCAACCTACCGGCTACCCGGAAGGGTTTGAAATCACCGCCGCTGCTTATAAAAAAAATTAATAAGACCGGTTCTATTACTCTTCTTCCGCAATGCGGGCTTCCTTTTCATATTTATTTTCATAATACCCATGCCGGAAACTCTCCCATAAATATTTTACAACAAAAGCGCTAGATCCATGTTTTTGAAATTGCTTCAAATGACAAACTTCATGTTTGACCCACCGCTCATTTTGCAAAAATTGCTGCTTCGTTACATTATGCAAATGAATAGTACCCCCAATCACAATTGCCACACTTTTTGTCCCTAATTTTTTTGCAGCAAGCTTTGCGATCCAAGATTGTTCCTTAATTCGAAGCTCCATAAATTTTTATAAATAACGATAATGCTACGTTACCAGGATGAAAAATTCGACAGGGTATAAATATCCTAACCAAGCGCTTTTAAAATTTCCTCGCTGTGAATTTTTGATCTTGGCTTTTTGAATATCTTTTGAATCACTCCCTGTTCATTTATTAGAAATGTCGTACGGTGCAATCCCATATATTTTCTGCCGTATAAATTCTTCTCACCCCACACACCATATTTATCAACAATCTTTTTTTCCGGGTCGGCGATCAAGATGAAAGGCAGGTTGTATTTTTCTTCAAATTTTTTGTGCTTCTTCTCTGTATCGGGGCTAACTCCCAGGATAATCAATCCCTTCTTTTTAAGTAGTGTATAATTGTCACGCAGGTTGCACGCTTCAATAGTGCAGGTCGGCGTATCGTCTTCGGGATAAAAATAAAGGACGACTTTTTTGCCGCTGAAATCTTTAAGAGCGACTGGATTGCCATTTTGGTCTTTTGCTTTAAAACCAGGTGCCTTGTCTCCTTCCGTTAACTCAATCATGTGGTACTATTTTATTTCGTAAAATGATAGGTTTTTTCTGTGGTATTACCGGCTTCATCGCTCACAGAAATGGTTAGTTCGTGACTGCCGCTTTCACATTTTTCATCAAAATTATAAATGAAGGAGCGGCCCTTATCATTGGTAAATCTTAGCCACTTACCATCCAGGTATGCTTTGAAATTTTTGATTTCATCGTTATCATCCCTGGGAATGAAAACTATGCGGGTGGTTTTTGAAAGATTCGCATTTTCTTTAAAGCCACCATAAATAACCGGGGGAATTGTGTCGGCAATCAACTCAAAATTTCCAAAATTTCTAATTTTTGCTGTGAACCAATCCCCCCATGGTAGGGCTTTCACTACGTTTGTTTTTCCACCCCATGTTCTCCTGGTAAGCATACGATCCTGTAATGCCTGTGGAACAGGTTTACCAGCGCGAATTTTTACAGTAAAATAGTTTTGTACCGGTACCAGCCCGGACTCAATCATATAAATGTCTGAGTAAGAAAAATAAGAAGTTCCGGGTTTTCTTGAATAAACAAATGCAAAAGAGTCATATAGGTCTTTCGGGCTTAGGATGACCTGGAGCGATTCGCTTTCCAGGATATTAACAAAGCCCGGGTGAAATTCTTTTTGATTGTAGTAAGAGGCGGAATCCCTGGGTATTTCTGTTTCATTGATTATTCCCTTTTGTATTGCAAACTCAAGTATTGAACTATTGCCATAAGTATCTTTTACGACAATCTTTACCTGGTGCACATTGTCGTCCGTAAGTTCTATTACTCCATCGCCTGAAAAATCTTTATATATTCCTTCGGGGTAACCAGGTAACCTTGAAAGATGCTGAATAAAAGGGCCTCCTGCTGCCCTGGTTTTATAATCAATATGCGCATTCACATATCTTGTTTCATCATAAGTTATACTGTCAATCTGAAAGCCGGAAATTGCTTTTTCATCAAGAAAAAGCACCGCTTCATAAATTCCAATTGGATTTGACGCGCCGGTTAATTTATCGGTAGCCGAGATACCAAAGCTTACTTTATCGGTGTTTAGCGTAATAACCGGCTGCATAATTGTATAATTTCCATGTAACTTTTTAAGCCCAAATATTTTTGGCGACTGGCTATAAGTGCTGATACACCTGTCGTACATGGCTAGGCGAAGAATTGCAGGGGGGATATTATCGGCAATCGGGAATCCGAATAATAAAGGGTTTAAAACTTTATCGGTCTTTGTATCTCTTATTTCGAAATGACAATGGGGGCCTTCAGAACCGCCGGTATTACCGCTAAAAGCAATGAACTGTCCCTGTTTAACCGGGAACATGCCAGGTGGGATGTCGAGGAAAACCTGCCATGATTCTAATTTGTATTGTTGTTCCTTAACATATTTTTCAAGAGCAGGATAAAAATCATTGAGATGCCCGTATAACGTCGTCAATCCATTAGGATGGTTTATATAAATGGCCCTGCCAAATCCAGTGGCATCAATACGCACATGAGCCACATACCCATCAGCCGCAGCTTTTACCGGCCTGTATTGCACCTGGTTGGTACGGCAATCAAGCCCCATATGGTAATGGTTGGGTCGCAATTCTCCAAAATTTGCCGCCAGGCCAATCTTCGCATCTATGGGGTAAATAAAATATCCTTTGGGATAATTTTTTGGAGAAGTGAACTGCCCCGTTGAATGAAACCATAACAGGGAGGAAATAAAAAACAGGAATGATTTATGTAACATATCATTTTTAAAGAACCTCATTTTCATATAATTACAAATCTAACACCTAAAAAATTTAAAATAATTAACATGAATAAATCAAATATAATTGCTTCCGTTATCCTGGGGGCTGCGGCGGGTGTTGCATTGATACAATTTTTCAATATGCCAAAAGAAAAAAAAGATGATTATTTTTTGCATTTGAAAAATACTACGCATAGTTTGCTTGATGAAGCTGAAGAAACTGTGGAAAAAGTTGAACAATATATGGACGAGATTAAATCAAAAGGCGAGAATGAATGGATCGACAAATTGTACATCCTGAAGAGGATGTTCAAGGATTTATATGGTTCTGAACAACATTTCCTGCTGTAACCGGGCATTTTGCACCTAAAAAAAGGCAGGCGTTAAAATGCCCGCCTTTTTATTTTATACAGGTTCAGGTTCCTTCACGGTTCTCAAATTTTTATTACCTTTTGTTTCAACATTTACATTTAATTTCGCGCCATTATTTAATGTCATGCCAAGGGATACCTCCATTCAATCAGTACTTATTATAGGTTCTGGCCCCATTATTATCGGGCAGGCCTGCGAATTTGATTATTCAGGAACGCAGGCTGCACGCAGTTTGCGCGAAGAAGGGATTAAAGTAATCTTAATAAATAGCAATCCTGCCACCATCATGACCGACCCGATGATGGCCGATAAGGTGTATCTGCTGCCGCTCACCATTGAAAGTATAGAAACAATTCTTGATGAAAACGATATAGATGCCGTTTTGCCTACGATGGGAGGGCAAACTGCGCTCAACCTGTGCAAAGAAGGCGACGAGCTGGGTATTTGGCAAAAACGCAATGTAAAATTGATCGGCGTTGATATCAACGCGATAGATAAAGCTGAAGACAGGGAAAAATTCAGGCAATGGATGATTGAAATGAATATCGCCGTTGCACCCGCAAAAACTGCCAACTCGTTTTTGGAAGGCAAAGAATTCGCACAGGAAATTGGTTTCCCTTTAGTAATACGGCCTTCTTTTACACTGGGCGGAACGGGAGGAAGCTTTGTTCATAGTAAAGATGAACTTGATGAAGCCTTGAACCGGGGTCTCACTGCGTCCCCGATGCACGAAGTTCTTGTTGAAAAAGCTTTGGTAGGCTGGAAAGAATTTGAGTTGGAGTTGCTCCGCGATAATAATGATAACGTGGTCATCATCTGTACTGTGGAAAACTTTGACCCAATGGGGGTTCACACGGGTGATTCCATAACAATTGCACCTGCTATGACACTTAGCGATACAGCTTATCAGAACATGCGGAATACGGCCATCGCAATGATGAGAAAACTGGGGAATTTCGCCGGTGGCTGTAATGTTCAATTTGCGCTGAATCCTCAAACAGAAGAAATAATTGCCATCGAAATAAATCCACGGGTAAGCCGTTCCTCCGCATTGGCCAGCAAAGCAACGGGGTATCCCATCGCTAAGATTGCCGCAAAGCTTGCAATCGGATTTACACTGGATGAATTAAAAAATCAAATAACAAAAACTACATCCGCCTATTTTGAACCTGCGCTGGACTATGTAATCGTAAAAATTCCAAGGTGGAATTTTGATAAATTCAAAGGCGCCGACGATACCCTTGGGCTGCAAATGAAATCGGTAGGGGAAGTAATGGCTATAGGAAGAAGCTTCGCTGAAGCGATTCAGAAGGCCTGCCAGAGCCTGGAAAATGAGGCCGTAGGGCTGGGTTATTATGGAAAAAGCCTGATGTATGCTGAAGAGATCATCGAATATATTAAAATTCCAAAATGGGATCGTATTTTCAGGATAAAAGATGCGCTCATGATAGGGGTAAGCGTGCGGAGGATCTGTGAATCAACTGGGATCGACCGCTGGTTTATTTACCAGATTCAAAAAATTTGCAACTGTGAAAAGGAATTGTTAAAGGTTACGCTTGAAACAATGTCTGTCGATCTTTTAATAAGGGCCAAACAACTCGGGTTTAGTGACGAACAAATTTCGAGGATCATGAAAGATGGCAGTACTGATGAAGAAATTTATGAAAAAAGAAAAGGGCTCGGCATTACCAGGGTGTATAAGATGGTAGATACGTGCAGCGCCGAGTTCCAGGCTAAAACGCCCTATTTTTATAGTACCTTTGAAGGATTGTAACGTGTACCAAAAATTATTTTGAAATTTTCATTCCACTGTCAGTTGATAATGAAATTTTGATGTCAGGAAGAAATACGCAGCAGGAAAGTTGTCCTGGATCCAACTATTGGTTCACTGCAGGAAATTATTTTAAAACGATAATCCATTATCATCCCCGAAATAAATTGATGGAGGCGGTGCGAAAGTTATATATGGCAATCACTTTGGCCGGAAGTGGTTTTCACAATAAATTCTAAAATCTGTAAATGAATAATAACATTTCTTCCAACGAATCAGTTTCTTCTTCAAAAAAGAAAATAATCGTGTTGGGGAGCGGGCCCAACAGGATCGGCCAGGGCATTGAATTTGACTATTGTTGTGTACACGGCTTACTTGCTGTAAAAGAATGTGGCTATGAAGCCATTATGATAAACTGTAACCCTGAAACTGTTTCCACAGATTTTGATATTGCAGATAAATTATATTTTGAGCCTGTTTTCTGGGAGCACATATGGGAAATTATTGAACTCGAAAAACCGTATGGAGTTATTGTTCAACTAGGTGGACAAACAGCCCTCAAGCTTGCAAAAAGATTAGATGAAAAAGGTATAAAAATTATTGGTACCTCTTTCGACAATATGGACATTGCCGAAGACCGTGGCCGTTTTAGCGATATGCTCAAAGAGCTTGAAATTCCTTATCCAAATTACGGAACAGCGTATAATACTGATGATGCCATTGAAGTCGCCAAAAAGGTTGGTTACCCTGTTTTGGTAAGGCCAAGCTATGTGCTCGGCGGACAACGCATGCGTATTGTTCTTAACGATGAGGAACTTGAGAAGGGTGTTCTTAGCTTATTAAAACATTTGCCCAATAATAAAATTTTAATTGACCATTTTTTAGACCGCTGCCAGGAAGCTGAGATCGATGCGATTTTTGACGGCGAGGATTTTCATGTTATGGGCGTAATGGAACATATAGAGCCTGCGGGTATCCACAGTGGCGATAGTAACGCTGTGTTACCTCAATTCAACCTAACACCATTGGTAGTACATACAATGGAGGAATATGCTGAAAAGATAGCCCGGGCATTGCATATAAAGGGACTTATCAATATACAGTTTGCCATTAAAAACAGCGAGGTATTTGTAATTGAAGCCAATCCACGGGCATCCCGTACCACACCCTTTATAGCAAAGGCCTATGAAATTCCTTATTTAAATATTGCTACAAAAGTTATGATGGGTGAAGCAAAAATTAAAGATTTTACTTTCGAAAAAAAGTTGAAAGGCTTTGCTATCAAAGAACCCGTTTTCTCTTTCAATAAATTTCCGGGTGTTAACAAGGAACTCGGCCCGGAAATGAAAAGCACCGGTGAAGCCATCCGTTTTATCAAAGACCTGCGCGATCCTTATTTCAGGCAATTGTATAAAGAAAGAAGCATGCACTTAAGTAAATAGGATGCCTGTTTTCTGATAGGATACCGGCTTCAGTATAAATAAAACCTGCCTTTTACAAAGCAGGCTTCTATAAACCTTCAACATCAACACTTGCATTTCGCTTTGATCAGGAACATTTTCGATCTTTACCAGTTGCTCAATCTTAGCCCGACATTATAAGGCATAAAATTCAGTCCTTTTTCAAAAATGGAATTGGGGCTGTAAGATCCATACAAATGAGCGGGGCCTAACCCAAGTTCCGCGATATAGGAAAATTTCCATTTTTCAAGATCATAATCGCCACGGTTTTTATGTTTGCCGCGTTCGTCACTTTTTTGTTTATTGCGGCTGCTGTAAAGATAACCTACGCTTACTCCGGCACTGAAACTGATCCCCTTATCAGAATAATTTGGATTGGTTCGAAAATTTAGCATGAAAGGAATCGTAACATAATCCGCAGCCAGCTTATCTTTTGAAAAACCGATGGAATCCCTGAAGAAAAAAGCATGGTTGATATTTTGCGAATGGTCATATGGATTAGCACCGCCCTCTTTCATCGACAACGCGGTTTTAAAGCGATAATTATTTAGCTCGAGGCCAAGCCCGTATTTCAGATTTACATAATGTTTTATGAGGTTAAGCCTTTGCATAAAAAACCAAATATTCACATTGACCGATTTTACGGTTTTGAGTTTAAAATCGCTTTCGCCTAAAGCCGGTGAACCTGGCTTATTTACAATATAATTACCTGCCGTTGCAGTTGTATAGTTGGTTTTATCGATCCAATTGGCAAATCCCAAATCAATAATCCATGACGCCGTGCTTATGTTGGAATTTTTTTGTTTGCGGCGGTTGCCAACTGTAACCGTGAGATGTCTCCTCCGGGTGGAATCATCTTTCTTGAGAATTATCATGCCACCGATGCGAATGGTATCATTTTTCTTTTGAATTTCTAATGAATCTGTCTGCCCCATGGTAGTTATGGCAAATAAAATTCCTGTCAACCCTAAAACTGTCTTTTTCATTTCTTAAAGTTTATGAATCCGTGATTTATTTTTTACCGGTCAGTTAGATACAACCTGCTTGTCATCTCCGGGTAATAGGCGGCTTATTGGATTATTTCTTGCAATTACGCGTTTTACTTTTTTTATGAAGCTACCGAATTTAGTCTTTTTGAATTCCTCAGTGGTAATATCGTAAAATACATAGTTTTGACTATTCTCATTTGCATCAAAAACATAGGAAGCATGTCGGGCGGATGCCACAGGTATTACTTTTTCATTTGCCTGGACCGCATTTTGTGCCAATTCCTTTGACGGTTCAATAGGAATGTTTTCTGAAATTTGCTCATTCGGAATATTCTTAATTCCTTTGTTTGCAGTAACAACTTCATCGTTTAAGCTGTCAGTGGCATGGTTCATTTTATCCTCCGGCGGACTGATAGAATTTTCCCCAGGTAAATGTTGCTTTTGGACAGTAGTTTTTGCAAGCGTGCTATGGTAGGTCTCTTGCTTTGACGATGATTTTTCTAACTTTTCAATTGCGCGCGATACCGCTTTACTTTTAGATGGTGACTGGTTACTTGCTGAGTGAACAACGTCATTGAGCGGCTTTTTACCCGGGCTCACCTCTTTCTGATTAATGGTAGCGGGTTGCTTAACCGGCTTTAATTGTACAGTCACACCAGTCATTTTTACTCCTTTATGAACATACAGTTCAGTTATCCATATTCCGCAACCAATAAAAACTGCCGCCACCAGCGCCCTCCAAAATATTATTGGAACTACTTTGCCCTCTTTTTCTTTTCTATACAAACTCTTTTTATTCGGAAAAACAAGTGCATCTCCGGGAGCAAGCCTTGCCATACCAATCAACTCAAATTCATTTTTCAATGATAAATGCTGTGCCAAAAAATCTTCAGTTGCCTTCTTTTGTTTTACTGTCAATTCATTATCATGATATAAAACAAATACTTCTTCATAATTTTTTTCATTAATAAATGCCTTTTCATCTCCTCTTAATAAAAAGGATTTATCAGTCAATCCGACATGTGCATCAGGCTTACAAATGGTATGATGTATCGTCCTGAATTCTTCTTCAAGGTCTTTATTATCTTTAACGAACATTAATACTTCGGCCTTTTCAGAATCGGTCAATTCATTATCTGCATACAGCAAAAAATATTCTTCGTAATTATTTCTATCGATATTCATCTTAGATCACGTTTTCAGGTTTTACCAAATAATTCTTCAGCGTTATCCGGGCCCGGTGCAGGTATACTTTCACCTGGCTTACGCTCAGGGAAGTAATTTTTGCAATTTCATCGTAGGAATATCCTTCATAATCTTTCAGCAGGACAAGGCTGCGTTGGGTCTCGCTCAATTTGTCGAGGGCTTCATTCAATATCTTTTTTATATTATGGTGAGGCTCTCTCGTTGTTCTTGTTTCTGCAGAAAAATCTTCTTGCAATCTGATTCTTTTATTTTTTCTTATATGATCGATCATCTGGTGATAGGCTACGGTAAACAAATATGATTTACTACGTTCATTTTCAACTATTTCGCGGTTTATCCACAATTTCTCAAATGCAGTTTGAACGACATCTTTGGCATCATCTTCATGACGCAAATTTTTCACAATAAAACGATATACATTATCGGCAAAAAGTTGTACACATTCGTTATATTCTTTCTCAGTCATACACTCATTTGGTAATTTAAGATTTTCTCCCGCAGGCTTGTTTATTGTAGTACGTATGCGGGCAATAAAAAGTTACATTCCCTTCCCATTATACTTCGTTTCAATCGAAATTTAGTGATTTCACGTAGGTTTGCAGGGGATAAAATTAAAAGTTATGAATGAAAGTCTGATAAACAGGTTGGCGACTGAACTTGAGGAGATCAAAACTGCAGGGCTTTATAAGACAGAAAGAATAATTACCAGCGCCCAGGGCGCGGAAATTGAAGTTGGCGGTAAGCAGGTTCTAAATTTTTGTGCCAATAATTACCTGGGGTTATCGGCCCATCCAAAGGTGATAGCAGCAGCAAAAAAATACATTGATGACCGGGGGTATGGATTAAGCAGTGTAAGATTTATCTGCGGCACACAGGATATTCATAAGGAGCTTGAAAAAAAGATAGCTGATTTTTTGGGGACTGAAGACACTATTTTGTATGCTGCCTGTTTTGACGCAAACGGTGGAGTATTTGAACCATTGTTCGGCGAGGAAGATGCCATTATATCTGATGCGCTGAACCATGCCAGTATAATTGATGGGGTGCGCTTATGTAAGGCGAAGCGATACCGGTATGAACATAATAATATGGAAGACCTGGAAGTTAAATTAAAGGAAAGCCGGGGTTCGCGCAGCCGGGTAATCGTAAGTGACGGATCTTTTAGCATGGATGGAACGATTGCAAAGCTGGATACAATTTGCAACCTCGCCGATAAATATGACGCAATTGTAATGATTGATGAGTGTCATTCGACTGGTTTCATAGGTAAAACGGGCAGGGGTACGCACGAATATCGTGGTGTAATGGGAAGAATTGATATTATAACCGGCACATTGGGTAAAGCACTGGGAGGAGCAAGCGGGGGATTCACCACGGGTAAAAAGGAGGTCATTGAAATACTACGCCAGCGGAGCAGGCCTTATTTGTTCAGCAATACGGTGGCACCAAGTATTGTAGGTGGATCAATTGCCGTTTTCGATATGCTTAGCCAAACGACAGACCTGCGTGACAAGCTGGAAAGCAATACAAAATATTTCAGGTCAAAGATGGCGGAAGCCGGCTTTGATATTAAGCCGGGTAATCATCCCATCGTACCCATTATGCTGTATGATGCGGTGTTGGCGCAAAATTTCGCTGCGTCGCTCCTGGAAGAGAAAATTTATGTAATTGGATTTTTTTTCCCGGTTGTCGCTAAAGGCCAGGCACGGATAAGGGTACAAATAAGCGCAGCACATGAACAGAAACATCTTGATCAAGCCATTGAAGCATTTACAAAAGTTGGAAAAGTATTGAATGTGCTGAAATAACACAGCATAACCTTTTGTTCAATAACTTTACACGAAGCTTACCCTTCGTACCACAACAAATTCATAATAACATTTACGTTTAATCAATAGTGGATGTAAAAATCCGGAAACCAGGTATATGACCGAAAACGCTTTGATATTTAATGCCAAAAGCACCATTAAAAGTGCAGATCTTGAACACCGCCAAAAAATAAACTTCAATATTGGCCGGTATAATGCGGCTGTTCCGCTGGGTAAAAATCAATTTGTAAATACAGACCTCGCCAGGGAGAGAGCTAAAAATATAAAGTGGAGAGCCCTTGAAACACTTGATCAGCAGCTTGAAGAATTCGAAATGAATTTTATCAAAAGGGGCGGAAAAGTTATCTGGGCAGAAAACTCACAGGAAGCCCTGGACGAAATATTAACAATCTGCAAAGAAAAGGGCTGCCGTTCTGTGGTGAAGAGCAAGAGTATGGTTACCGAAGAGATCCACCTCAATGATTTTTTAGAAAAAAATAACATTGAAAGCATGGAAACGGATCTGGGGGAATATATTCAACAACTGGATGGCGAGGCGCCTTACCATATCGTAACCCCGGCAATGCACAAAAGCAAAGAAGATGTCGCAAAGGTGTTTGAAGAAAAACTGGGAACCAGGTCAAACCTGTCGCCCCAGGAAATCACCTTATTTGCAAGAGAAAAACTAAGAGAAAAATATACAGCCGCTCAAATAGGAATCACAGGCGCCAATTTTATCGTGAGTGATATAGGCGCAATAGCTATAACCGAAAACGAAGGCAATGCCCGGCTAAGCACCGCATGGCCAAAAACACATATTGCCATTGTAGGAATTGAAAAAATTGTTTCCTCAATAACTGACCTGGCGTTGCTCTGGCCACTACTGGCAACATACGGAACTGGTCAAAAAGTTACGGTTTACAATAGTATTATTGCGGGTCCCAGGCAACCCGGCGAAACCGATGGCCCCGAAGAAATGTATGTGATATTGCTGGATAATAACCGTTCGAATATCCTGGCAAATCCCAAACAACGTGAGAGCCTTTATTGCATAAGATGTGGTGCATGCCTTAATGCATGCCCGGTTTATAAAAATATCGGCGGGCATACTTATGGCGCTACCTACAGTGGGCCTATCGGGAGTGTTATCACGCCGCATCTCCAGGGCATGGACGAATTCAAACACCTCAGCTTTGCATCATCGTTATGCGGTAATTGCACAGAAGTTTGTGCTGTAAAGATCAACCTGCACGAGTTATTGTTGCTCAACCGCAACGAAAGTGTCGAATCCGGCTTTGTGACTTTTCCCGAAAAGCTTGCCTGGAAAATCTGGAAACGCGCCTCATTGAAAAGGGGATTGATGAACATGGGAAGCGGCGCACTGAAAACAAAACTAGTGAACAGGTTGTTTAAAGACTGGCATAAGCATCGCGATGAGTTGCAGTTCAGTGAAAAAACTTTCAACGAAATGTGGAAAGAGCGAATGAAACTGAAAAATTAAACAGGTAATCGCCCTATTCCTCCCTGCCTTTTTTTTAATGTTTAAAATGCCTGAGCCCTGTCAACACCATAACAAGATTATTTTGTTTACAATATTCGATTGAATCCTTATCCCTTATGGATCCACCAGGCTGTATAAATGCGGTGACACCGGCTGCATGGGCAATTTTCACACAATCTTCAAAAGGGAAAAAAGCATCGCTGGCAACTACAGAATTTTTTAGATCAAAATTAAACTGCGCTGCTTTCGCAATTGATTGTCTCAATGAATCTATACGGGAAGTTTGCCCGCAACCTTTACCCACAAGTTGCTTGTCTTTTACCAATGCAATAGCGTTACTTTTTAAATGCTTGCAAATGAGATTCGCAAAAATGAGGTCTTCCTTTTGAGATACGGAAGATTCGCCACCCCCAACTTCATTCCATTCTGCAAAATTTCCACTATCATTATCCTGGATTAACAACCCATTCAATAAAGTTTTTGCTTGTTGTACTTCTTTCGAAAACTCTTTTAATTTCAAAATGATCCTGTTCTTTTTTTCCCGGAGAATGGCCAGCGCATCATCATTAAAAGAAGGAGCGATCAATACTTCAAAAAATAATTCTTTCAGCGCTTCCGCAGTAAGTTTGTCTACCGGCGAATTCGAAATTAATACGCCGCCAAAAGCACTTTCAGGGTCACCGGAAAGGGCTGCAGAAAATGCTTCAGACACATTTTCCCTTTGAGCGATGCCACATACATTCGTATGCTTGATAATCGCAAAGGTGCTGTTGAGTGGTGCGTTTTCATTAAATTCATTCATCAATTGCAACGCCGCATCCACATCGACAAGGTTATTGTAGGAAAGCTCTTTTCCATGTACCTGGTCAAAAACCTCCTCGATATTTCCTGAAAAGGAAGCATGCTGGTGTGGGTTTTCTCCATAGCGTAATGTCTTTTTTGCAGCAACAAAGGGATTTAAAAAAGCAGTTTTATTAAAATAATTGGAGATGGCAATATCGTAGCCGGAACATATATCAAATGCTTTTGCGGCAAATTGCTTTCTTTCGTCCAGGCTGGTCTCTGCATTTCTTTCAGACAAAATACCTTCAAGTTCCGGGTAACTGCTTTTATCAGCTATGACCAAAACAGATTTAAAATTTTTGGCAGCAGCCCTTATCATCGAAGGTCCACCTACATCTATTTTTTCTATGATTGCCTGCTCATCATTTGTTACCTTCACAGTTTCTTCGAATGGGTACAAATCAATAATTACCAGGTCTATTTCAGGAATGTTGTATTGTTTCATTTCTATAATGTCGGTATCAACATCCCTTCTGCCCAGAATACCACCAAATATAGATGGATGGAGGGTTTTAACCCTTCCCCCTAATATTGAGGGATAACCTGTAAGCGATTCAACCGCTACGCAATTAACACCTTCATCTTCAATGAATTTTTGTGTGCCACCGGTTGTATAAATAATAACATCCTGCGTTTTTAACAACTGTACAATATTTTGCAAACCCTCTTTGTAATAAACTGAAATAAGGGCGGACTTTATTTTTTTTTGCATTAGTTTTTGGGCAAAATTAGCGCTTTATAGATCCTTTATAAATGCACCCTGCTCAGGAACAGAGTGGAAATGCAAATGTAATTCTTCACATTCTTTTTTCCATTTACCAATTTTCCACAATGGGTTGGAAGCATCAAACACATAAAGATTGCAATTGAAAACCGCCGCCAGTGCAGGAATAAAAAGTTTTGGGTTTTTTGAGATAATAATATAATCCACATTCATTTTTGCCGCCCCAGGCATATAAACAACCGTAGAATCGATCAACAGGATCTTCTTATTATAAAACTGGTAAAAATTCTCATGCCGGTATAAGTTGGGCGAATTATATTCCTTTGTGCCAGGCATTAATGAAATGCGGCCAGGTTTTAAATGAAAATCCCGAAGAAAACCTTCATTTGCAAGATCCGGATCTCCAATAAAATGATAGCTATTTCCACTTATAAAATCAATAGCCCTGTGGGACGGAACATTGTAAACAATTAATTTTTGCTGGTGGGAAGATTGCCATTTTTCAATAGCGATCATCCCTGCAAGCATAAGGGAGGTGAGGATACCAAACTTAAAAGCCATCATATATTTTTTGATAAGCCAATAGAGGAAAGAAACAAAAATAATATACAAAAGAATCGTTCCGGTTACTGAAAGTACAATACCATCCCACAGCGAAAAAGGAATTGCGTTAATTAAAAAAACAGAATGGTTTAACAACCATATCGATATCGAAACCGCTTTGCCCAAATACAACGCTGGAAGATGGATGGGCGAGACGCATACCACAATAATACATCCCCAAAGAGCCACCGTTGAAAGCGGGATGGCAATAACATTGGATAGCAGGAACATGAGCGGCAACTGGTGAAAGTAATAAATGCATACCGGTAATGTGAATAGCTGTGCTGATAGAGAAACTGCTGCAAGTTTCCATGTTTCATTTAATATTTTATTCCGGAAATAAAACCAGTTATAGATATATCGTTGTGCAATAACGATTCCCGCTACCGCAAGATAAGAAAGTTGAAAACCTACATCCCACAACATAAAAGGATCGTAACATAACAATACAAATGCTGAAGATGCCAGGGAATTATAAATTGAGGCGCGTTTGTTAATAGTCATTCCTGTGGCAATAAAACTGAACATAACGGCCGATCGCAATACTGAAGCGGAACCGCCTGTTAATAAAGAAAAGAACCACAGGCAAAACAATACAAGAACAAGCCTGGCGATCTTAAGTTTCTTAATAAATGGAATGCGGGCCGTTAACCAAATGAGCAAGCCATAAATCAAAGCGAGGTGCAGTCCTGAGATAGCAATCAAATGAACGACACCGGCATTAGTATACGCCTGCACAAGGTCTTTATCAAGATCCACCTTATAGCCTATCAGCAATGCATTGGCAAGGGCCGCCTCTTCGTTGCCGGAAATGTAGGTATCGAGTGCAGTTATAATTAATTGCCGCGTCTTAAATATCAGCTTATTATACGTATTAACATCTTTATCTTTTAACAGGATCCAATCGCTTTTCTTAAGATTGCATTGGTGAAATATTTGCTGGAAGGCACAATAACGTTCATAGTCGAACGCTGCCGGGTTCCCATTGTTTTTTATCAATACGAGTTTTTTCTTTATGATGATCCTGTCTCCATATTCGGGGTGGCTTTGTGACGAATCTTTGGCAAAATAGAGTAGTACATTCCCACCCGTGCCATACACCGACCTGCCATTGATAATTGCCTTGACCGCTGCCACGGCTTTATATGATTTATTTTTTTCAACTGGTGGCTCATTGATGGTGGCAATGATAAAAGAAGAAGTGTCATAGTATTTCCCATACCAATAACTGTGGTGGCGTATGTCTTTATGCCAGGTAACAAAAAGCCCGGCAGTGCACATAAAAACTGTAACCAAAATGCCCTGAAAACTTCTCCATTTAAAACGGTATGCGATCGGCAGGATCCTGAAAACGATATAAGCCAATACCATGATTGAAATACTTGTAATAATAAGGGCTATCGGGAACGTACAATAAAACTGCAGTAAAATGCCACTAATAAAAGGGAACAAAATCCGCAGGAAAGGTGCCTTTTTCCAGATGTAAATATTATATGCCTTTGCCATTCAGCAATTGAATTAACTGTGAAAAGTGTAAGCAATAAAATGAGATAACTAATTATGGGGAGGCGAAGTCTATCAAAAGAGAAGAATCAACCAAAGGAGTTGAAGATATAACTTTAATTTATAATATCTCTTGTTTTTGAACTTGAAGAAGAAATTAAAATACGGGTATATTATATGACGTACCATTTACTGTCATTATCGGTAGCGTATGACAGGCCGTTGCTCATTGAATGGACCTCCTTTCCTGTCTTTACATCAACATATTTTTTTTGTTCATAGACCCTGATGCCATTGTTTTCACGTGTTAGGTACACGATCAATGCATTAAGTGTTGGCGGCACTTCGTGCAACCATTGTTCCTCACTTTCTTTTACAAATGCCTGGCTCATCCTTTTTATTTATCCGCAAAGATAGAATTATACCACAACGAAAGACTAATTTAATGATGTCCGCTTTGACTTTGCTAACTAAATCTGTATCTTCCTGTAAATAAAATCGTCTATAAATACATGGTCACAATTTATAAGAGATACTTCCCAATGATAGCCTGTATGTGTGGCTTTAATACTATGGCACAGCCTTTTACTCCTTCTGTGGCAAGTTTTATAACAGACAGCGCTACAAATATTGCTCTCGTTGATGCGAAAATTATTGATGGCACGGGCGCTCCCTCCAAAGGAAATCAAACCGTACTTATCGCAGATGGCCGAATAACCCGGATTGGGAAAGTACAGGACATAGCGATACCCAAAGATGCAGACATTATTAACTGTACCGGCAAAACCATCATTCCGGGGATGGTAATGTTGCATGAACATTTATATTATACTATGCTTCTCGGGAATTATTTCAACCTTGCTGAGATGCCCTTTTCATTTCCCCGAATGTACCTGGCAGGGGGTGCAACGACAATACGAACGGCTGGCAGCATTGAGCCACAAACAGATCTTGCCATCAAAAGAATGATCAATGAGGGAAAATTGCCTGGCCCGGATATAGATGTAACCGCTCCCTACATTGAAAGAAAGGGATGGGACATTCCCTCCCTGAATATTATTAAAGATTCCGCAGAAGCTGCCGCGACAGTAAATTTCTGGGCAGACAAGGGTTGTACCTCTTTTAAGATGTATGTGCACGCTACAAAGGAAGACCTGGCAGCGGTTGTTCGTGAAGCTCACAAAAGAAAGCTCAAAGTAACAGGTCACCTGGGTACACTTACGTATCGTGAAGCGGCCGAACTGGGTATTGATGATATTGAACATGGATTTTTTGCCAGTTCCGATTTTGATCATAGAAAAAAAGAAAATCAATTTGACCCCGAAAGAGCGGACCAGGCGCTTATGGATCTTGATGTAAACAGCCTTGAAATGAAAAGCCTTATCCAATTTCTAATTAAGAAAAATGTCGCACTTACTTCAACATTGACCGTACTGGCCCCTTACACAAATAGTGAAATTGTACCTGGAGGAGGTGACAGCGCACTGCTACCGGAAGTAAGAAAAATGGTCAGTGACAGGTGGCAACACTATCAACACGGCGATTCAGAACAACTTGCTTTATTTAAAAAAGAATTAATATGGGAAAAGCAATTTTATGATGCCGGTGGTTTATTGGTGTGTGGTACTGACCCGACCGGTTCGGGCAATACCCTTGCTGGCTATGGCAGCAGAAAGGCGATCGAGCTACTGGTAGAAGGAGGATTTGCGGTTACGCAGGCAATCAAAATTGCGAGCCTCAACGGCGCCCGGTACCTAAACAGGGAAAGCACCATTGGTACTATCGAGGCCGGTAAATCTGCCGATCTTGTTTTAATTGATGGCGATCCTGAAAAGAACCTAGCGGATATAAGGAAAACTCAAATAGTGTTTAAACGCGGAATCGGTTTTGATTCAAAAAAATTATTTGATTCGGTAAAGGGTAAAGTAGGTTTAAATTAAAGCGGGGACATTAAACAGTGGCCGTTTAAGAGAAAGCCCCTGTGAAAACAGGAGCCGTTTACCAAACTAATTACTTACCAGATAATTTGTCTCAATAAGAATTAAGTTCGCTTCAGGATATTATCAGTCATGATTTTTGATGACTCAACGGACCAGAATGATTGCATGGTGTTTCAGATCCAATCATATACTCATCCCGGATTTTTTTGGCGGTTATTTAAACAACAAAGATCAAACAAACCTGGTAAGTTTCGTTACATAATTCCAAAAATAAGTTACATAATTCACATGTTATCCAGGGCAAAGCGTCTTTTCTTTTTAAGATGCTTAAAATGAGAAGGCGTTAATCCAGTAACTTTTTTGAACTGGTTAGACAAATGGGCAACGCTGCTGTAGTGAAGCTTTTCAGCTATTTCTGTAAGATTCATTTCGTCATATACCATGAGCTCTTTCACTTTTTCAATCTTATGTGCAATGATGAAATGTTCAATAGTAATACCTACTACCTCCGAAAATAAATTGGCAAGATATGTATAGTCCTGCTGGAGCTTTTCACTTATGTAAGCGGAATAATTCATTTTGGGAAGTTCTTCAGCATAATGAATCATTTCTACAATTACACTCTTAATCTTTTCTATCAGTATGCTTCGCTTATCATCCATTAATTCAAGGCCCCATTTTCGCAATGCCACCTTAAACGCATCTCTTTTATCATCCGCAATTTTGTGAAAAAGGCTCACCTCCCCTAACTCAATAACTTTATAATCAATTTCAAGATTTTCAAGTTCAGACCTGACCAACATCTTGCATCGAATACTCACCATATTCTTTATAATTACTTTCATTACGTTCCCGGGTTTATACGATCAAATCAATGAGCTGGTGCTGTGTTAACCAGGTTTTGCTGCAATATTTATTACACGAATTACTGCGAATTACACGATCCGATAGCTATCGGATTAATAAAGGCAGCAAATAATTTGTACAATTTCGTGTATAAAATTCGTTCCGTTATTTTAATCATTTTACGCTTAACATAACACCAGTACCCTATGAAATTATTGAAATAAAAGGGAGAGTTTATAAATGTATTTTCATAATATGTATTCATCTTGTGATAATGATGCAACAAGTAATAAATATTTATTTTCCACGGTTTTGCTAAATCTCCTATCGATCGTGAAAATATTTGCTCAATTTCGAAATCATTTTCTATCGCCGGCAAACTGAGATCAATTGTGTGATTTTAATAAAAAATTATTTGATTACTACTTCTGGTCTTAAGTATTTTTAAGCTTGCCGGCCGCTGGTCCGTAAACTTAAAAACTTCCACCCTGCATCATTACAATATTAACAACGACGGGAGTTCAACGTGCAATCATTGAAAAATTGACTGAATATCTCATCTCGAGGGCAATTGTACTTCAGGCCATTGGCTTGCGGCAAACAATGGCACCTCATCCAATTGCCAGGGCGCAAAACTCAATGTTTTGATTTCATGAAAAGTACCTGGCTATTACTTGCATTCTTAACATTCTTTATTAAGCGTATTAACATTCTATTGGTAGACGAGGGCCATAAAATTATATCTCATAAACAGAACCCTTTTTAAACAATTAAAAATTATAATTATGAAAAAAATTATTACACTTCTTTTCTCGATTGGTGCTTTTGCAACTTCATTTGCCCAATACAATCATCCCCAAAGCCATGAGGAGCGCGAAGGCCAGTATGCCAATTCATCCAATGGACACAGTGACAATCGATGGGGCGATAACAACCGGGACCACTTCGACAGAAATCATAACAATTCCGCAAGGTCGCGCGATTTCCAGGTTGCAAGAATAAACCGCGAATTTGACTATAAGATACAGGCGATCCAAAATGACCGCCACATGAGACACCGTGAGAAAAAAGCAGCAATCAGGTATGCACAAAATGAAAGATCGCGCCAACTGCAAATGGTCAATCAAAGATTTCAGCATGGCAACAACTGGTAATACTGATCTCATAAAATAGTCCAAAACCACCCCCCGCTTTGCGGGGTTTTTTTTATGAACATATTGCACAGTTAAGAAACTCCCTGAGCAATATGTATCGAAGAACTCAATTCAAATCCAAACAAACTAAAATATGCGCCAGCGCTGCATATTACCGTTCTTTACTGCATCTTTGCGGATGCCTTTGCAGGCTGCAACAATTTGGACCTAACTTTGCGTGCTAATGAAAGCTATGAATTTTAAAAATCCCCGTAAATATATAATTACAAAAAAAATTGATGCTTTTTTCTTAAATCTTTACGCTGCTTTTCAATTTATTGCCCGTTTTTTTAAAGAGGTGTTTCGCCCACCGTATGAGTTTAAAGAAATTATAAGGCAATGCTACGAAGTAGGCTATAAATCCCTACCGCTTATTACACTTACCGGTTTTGTTACCGGCCTCGTTTTTACAAAGCAGTCGCGTCCGTCTTTATCCGAATTTGGCGCCAGTTCATGGCTACCCTCTTTAGTTGCCATAGCCATAATACGGGCATTGGCCCCACTTGTAACTGCATTGATTGCAGCAGGAAAAGTAGGATCAAATATAGGAGCTGAGTTAGGGTCCATGAAGGTAAGCGAGCAAATAGATGCTATGGAAGTATCTGCTGTAAATCCTTTTAAATTTTTAGTGGTAAGCCGCGTTTTGGCAACAACGTTTATGATACCCATGCTGATGTGTTATACCGGTGCAGTGGCCATGTTGGGAGCATACCTTAATGTTCATCAAAATGAAATGACCAGTTTCATCTCGTTCTTCCAACAGGCATTTGACAAAATATCCTTCCTTGATATTTTTTCATCTTTGATAAAAAGCATCGTCTATGGATTCACCATTGGCATTGTGGGATGTTACCAGGGCTATAATGCAACACAGGGAACTGAAGGTGTTGGCAGAGCTGCCAATGCATCGGTAGTTGTATCGATGTTCCTGGTCTTTGTTGAAGAAATTCTTATTGTTCAAATTACAAATAGCATAAGGTAGTAAACAGGATGAGACAAAGTATGAACGATAACGATAAAGAAATAATGATCTCAATACGGGACCTTTATAAATCTTTCGGTGATAACCATGTGCTGCAGGGAATAAATCTTGACGTTTACAAAGGTGAGAATGTGGTAGTACTTGGCAGGTCGGGCAGCGGTAAATCGGTATTGATTAAAATCATATGTGGCTTGCTCATGCCCGACAGCGGCACAGTGAACGTACTGGGCAAAAATGTAGCCCTTTTAAACGACAGGGAACTACGGGAACTTAGGTTGAAAGTTGGATTCTCTTTTCAAAGCAGTGCGCTTTATGACAGCATGAGCGTTCGGGAAAATCTCGCATTTCCACTTGTAAGAAACTCGAGGAACATGAGCCAGCAGGAAGTAACGCATGCAATTGAAAGCGTATTGGAAAACGTGGGCCTGTCTCAAACAATCGACCAGATGCCGTCGGAGCTTTCGGGTGGCCAGAGAAAGCGGATTGGTATTGCACGCACACTCATTTTAAATCCTGAAATAATGCTGTATGATGAGCCTACAGCAGGTCTCGACCCCATAACAAGTATAGAAATAAACAACCTGATCAATCTCGTACGGGAAAAATTTAACACAAGTTCGATCATAATTACACACGACCTTAGCTGCGCAAAGAATACCGGTGACCGTATTGCCATGTTGCTTGATGGAAAATTTTTAAAGCAGGGAACTTTTGAAGAAGTTTTTAAAACACCAGATGAAAGAATACAAAATTTTTATAATTATAACTTTATAAACCAGAAATGAAAGCTACTAATAACAAACGGGCCATAATAGTTGGCATATTTATATTTCTTGGTATAGCCATTTTTATAATCACCGTCCTTACCCTTGGCTCCCAGCATAAAACATTTGAAAAATCAATCGCAATTGGAGCTGTTTTTAACGATGTCAACGGGCTGCAAAAAGGAAATAATATCTGGTTCTCCGGCGTAAAGATCGGCACCATAAAAAAGATAACACTTTCTGCAAATTCAAAAGTAGAAGTGAGTATGAATATAGAAGAACATTCCCACCAGTTTATTAGAAAAGATGCCAAAGCAAAAATCAGTACCGATGGTTTAATAGGAAATAAGATTGTAGTAATATACGGCGGAACCCTGCAAGTTGCTGAGGTTGAGACAGGCGATGTTCTGGGCGTTGAAAAACTACCGACAACCGATGAGATGATGAATACCCTGGCAAAAAATAATGACAACTTTCTTGAAATAACCAACGGCCTTAAAGTAATAAGTAAACGACTGGTAGATGGGCAGGGAACTATAGGCAAATTAATGACAGATGAAACCCTTATAAATACTTTGGATGCCACCACACTTACCTTAAAAAGAACATCTTTAAACCTGGAAAAACTTTCCGTAAATGTCGCCGGTTATACAGCAAAGCTACATACAAAAGGCTCACTTGCTGATGACCTGGTAACGGATACCGTGATATTTTCAAAACTAAGATCGGCGGTTCAACAACTACAGCAGGTTGCAGAGACTTCCAAAGGCGTTGTTGATAATTTAAAAACGTCAGCAAGTAGCCTCAATGATGGCTTAAATAATAAAAATACACCGGTGGGCATGTTGCTTCACGACGAGCAGGCAGCGACCAATATAAAAATCACTTTACAAAACCTGCAGTCGGGTACCAGGAAACTTGACGAAGACCTCGAAGCACTGCAACATAATTTCCTGTTACGTGGCTTTTTCAGAAAAAAGGCAAAACAGGAAAAAGCAGATAGTACAATGCGATAGCCGGATGCTTGTGGCATCATAATGAGTCCAAAATTTTCCCCATTTACGGGCCCGGTTACTTTTACAAGGGTTTATTGATTTTCTAGGGATTATTTTTAACGGGTAAATCAAATGCGATGGCTTCATGTTCAAAATGTCCTTTGTGGGATCCGTCACAAAATGGCTTATTGTTTGATAATCCGCAACGGCAGATGGAAATCACCTCCCTTCCGCCAAGGCCATAAACATTCCCATTTTTGTCGACGATCTCAAAATCGCCTTCTATCCTGAGAGAACCATTGTTGTTTGGAGTAATTCTTGTTTTAGCCATTTAGTTATAATTAGTATGCAAATTTAAGTAAAATAAAAAAGCCCGCTTTCTAAATGAACCTTGTTACCTGGCTGAACAATGAAATTGGATTATATTCATAGATTAAAATCTGAATTGTGTGAACAAACCACTTAAATATACGCTCAGGGCGTTTGGGATTTTGCTGGGAGTCTTATTCCTCTTCTATATTTTCATATTCATATATGTTTCTTACAATAAGAAATCTATCATAACCCAGGTTACACAGGATATAGGCAAAAAATTAAACGGAACTGTAACTGTAGGCGATGTAGAACTCAGCTTTTTCAGAACCTTTCCAAAGGTTTCGGTTTTACTTCACAACGTTGCTGTTACAGATACCATGTTTGCACAACATCATCATCCTTTTTTCAAAGGTGATGAGATCTATGCAGAGCTAAGTATTCTAAAACTAATAAAAAAAGAATCCGCCGTAAACGGCCTTAAAATAAAAAGGGCTGCAATCTATTTGTTTACAGATACGGCAGGCTACACGAATACTTATTTATTTAAGTCAAAAAAAAGCACGGCTGCTGCAGGTGAAAGCAGTAATACCCAGGCAGAATTAAAATCGATTGCCCTAAATGATGTAAGAATTACTGTTGACGATAAACAAAAGTTGAAATTTTATGATTTTCTTATTAATGATTTAAATATTAAACTTGACGATGATGATACGGCGACAACTTTATACGCCAAAGCCAATGTCATGGTTCATAGCCTCGCATTTTTTCTACCGGCAGGCAGCTTTATCAAGGGGAGAAAATTTGAAGGAAATTTTGAATTCAGGTACAATAAGAAATTAAAACAATTACAGTTTGACAGTATTGATATCAAAATTGGAGGCCATCCATTTAATATCTCCGGGAGATTTGATCTCGAAGGCGCAGCTCCGCAATTCGCTTTGAAAATACATACCCGGCGGATACCTTATGCTTTTGCAAAATCCCTTTTTACCGAAAAAATAGCCACCGCATTGTCTATTGTAGATCTTGATGAAAAGCTTGACGCATTTGCAAACATCAAAGGGCCATTGAAAGGTGGCGATCCGCTTATATACGCAACATGGACCGTTAAAAATACACATTTAACAACCCCGTTTTTTGATTTCGATGGGGCTTCTTTTACCGGATCTTATACTGATGAAGTTGTTGCCGGTGAGCCGAGGCGCGACCCAAATTCGAAAATCGTTATCAACAATTTTTCTGCATCATGGTATGGCCTTCCTGTTTCTTCCAATAACATCGAAATCCTCAACCTGTTTAAGCCTGTATTGACGTGCGACCTTACATCAAATTTTCCGCTCACGACATTAAATGAACTCATAGCAAGTAGCGTATTAGAACTGCAATCGGGAGATGGATCAATAAACCTGACTTACAAAGGCCCTTTGGAAAAAAATAACAATACCAATTCTTTTATAAATGGAGTAATATCTTTTAAGGACGGAAATG
Organism: Ginsengibacter sp.; assembly: GCA_039934515.1. Lineage (GTDB taxonomy): Bacteria > Bacteroidota > Bacteroidia > Chitinophagales > Chitinophagaceae > Ginsengibacter. The sequence goes on along the minus strand of JBDTLZ010000283.1, from coordinate 6,820 downwards.
TATTGTACGTACCCAGGAATGTGGAATTAAAAAATGTAAATGGCCGGTTGGTGTTTAAAAACTCCGATGTATTTATCGAAAAGCTGCAATGCCTGGTATTAAATAATAAATTAACGATGGACGGGCAGGCGAAAAATCTTTTATCACTTGTTAATACAGCACCCAACAAAGTTAACATTGCCTGGAATATCTATTCACCATCATTGAACTTATCTTCTTTTATTTATTTATTAAAATCAGAAAAAAAAATTGCTGCTAATAAATCAACGAAAAGCAAATTGGGGGAAGTTGCCACAAGCATTGATGCGGCCCTGGACCAGGGAAGGGTGAATGTACACCTAAGGGCTGCAAAACTATATTATAAAAAATTTGAAGGCAGCAATGCCATTGCTGATGTATCCTTATTACAGGACCGGTACCTGGTTAATAAACTAAGTATGGACCACGCCGGGGGGCACATAGACCTTAGCGGTTCACTGGCCTCTGTAAAAGAAAATTATCACCAGGCAAATGTAGATGTACTGATGGATAATGTGGATGTAAATAAAGTGTTTGCGGCTTTCAGCAATTTTGGGCAGGATGGAATAACCGCGCAAAATTTAGAAGGCAAGCTTAACGCAAAAATTAATGCCACTCTCGATCTTGATAACGACGGCAAGGCTTATCCCAACAGCATCGTAAGTGTGATAGATTTTTCCCTTAAGAACGGGGTATTGACTAATTTTGAACCTGTAAAAAAAATACAATCTTTTATTTTTAAAAAAAGAGATTTTGAAAACATTCGCTTCGCCGAACTAAAAGACCGGCTGGAGATTTCAAACCAGGAAATTAAAATCAACCGCATGGAAATTGAATCAACAGTGATATCAATGTATGTAGAAGGCATTTACAGCATGAAAGGAACGACAGATATGAGCATACAACTTCCGCTCAGCAATTTAAAAAAACGTGATGCAAATTACAAACCCGAAAATACCGGGGCTGATAAAAAAGGAGGCTCGAGTATCTATATCAGGGGCAGGCCCGGGCCGGATGGCAATATCCAGTTCAAGACCGATTTGTTCAATAGTTACAAAAACCAGGAAAGAAAAAAGAATCGGAAATGATAAAGATAGTTGTAACAATTAATGCAAAACATCATCTACAAATTGTTTTCGGGCAATGGCCCGGTAACTACAATATTAACCAGTTGCTCCAATATATTTTACGACGACATAATCCCGGTTGCCTTTCCCATAATTGGGATAGCTGTGACTCTTAAAACACTAACATATTGTTATGAAAAAGCATACCATCATTAAATATAGTTTTCTGCTCCTTGCATTTGCATGCAACAAAAATTCTTTCGCTCAAAATCCCGAAAACTGGACCAGCAAAGACCTCATACAGCCGGCAGGTTTAGCTGCAATTCTAAAGACAAATAAAGACCTGCCTGTAATATTTAATATAGGTCCCGGAGCAATAATTCCTGGTTCTGTTAATATAGGAATGGTAAAGGATGAAAAGAACCTGGCTAAGTTTAAAGAGGCAATAAGTAAAATTGCCAAAACAGCACAGATCGTAATTTACTGCGGGTGCTGTCCTTACGACCATTGCCCTAATGTGCGCCCGGCGATTGCCTTATTACAGGACATGGAATTTACTAATTATCACCTGCTTGATCTACCACATAATATTAAAACAGACTGGATCGCCAAGGGCTACCCGGTTACAGAATAACTTTACTGGCCGGCTTTTCCTGTTGGCCTGATATCTTCATCAGATTCCTTTTCATATATAAGGATTTTTACGCTCCAATCGGACATGTTATAATTCAGGCCTACTTCAATTTTAAGGCGTTGCAGGTATTTCTCCGTTACATCAGGCTCAAGAATGCTGGATGCAAATGCCCTTCCGTCATCCGGTGCATCATAAGGGCCCTTCATTTTGCAGGTCCTGCCATCATTCATAATAAGACTGGCCCCGTTAAGCTGCCGGTAAATTTGTTTGTATTTTGCTACTGCTTTTTCATAATCATCTGTGTTCATCATTATCGCCTGCCAGCTATACACGTTTTGTAAATTTTTGATTTGAGTGATGGTACTTTCCAAAGCTCCCTGCGGCAATATCTTGCTTTTATATTCAATAGTACTTTCTGTCTCAAAAATTTTTTCTCCTTTTATGTTGAAGAAATGATCATAGTAATCCCTCGCTACTTTTAGAACATCAGGTGCAATTGTTGGGGTAAGTTTTAGTCCGGGAAGTTTGTTTTGAGCATCAACAGTAATTGCTGAAAGAATAAAGACTAACATGCATAGTTTTTTCATAAGGATTATTTTTTGGATTTTAATAATTGAATTTGACGTGATGATAGCTATATTTTTTAGAACTAATGGCACCTTACTAATCCACAGGTGTTAATATCTCAACAATTATTTTGATTATAAAATAAATAAATCACCCCATCATTACAATAATAAGACGGCCGTATACCGTGCGAAATATGCCAAATGGAACATGCGATACCGGTTAAACATCAGGCACGATAACAATTTTATAGCTGAAATATTGCATTTGCCGATATTTTTTTTTAAATTAACTGTACATTAAAGCCTGATACGATGAAAAATTTAATAATCTGGTCTATGGTATTGACAGCCATGTCCTGTAATACTTCTGTAAAGGAAACAGCCCACATGCCGGGCGCTTATCTTATGAAATCTCAAACCCTTAATGACGGTAAAACCGATACAAAATATGCAACACTTAAGCAACTGAAGATTTATACAGATAGTTTCTTCATGTATGCGCAGGTGAATCCCCCCGATTCAGTTTCCGGTTTCGGGATAGGCTCTTATACTTCAGACACGGGAACTGTCACTGAAAATGTAATATTCAGTGCGAGAGATTCAGGCTTTAACGCAAACCCGGCAAGCTTTAAATTAAACATTACAAAAACACCCGACGGGTATGAGCAGGTGATCCCCGAAATTATGTCCGACTCCATAAAGTATAAGCTAACAGAGGTATACGAAAGTACGGGTGGAAGCGCCAAAGCACCGATTGACGGCGTTTGGCGGGAAGTTAATTCTTATTCCGTTAATGGATCCGATACCATAAAGAATGTACGAACCCAATTTAAAGCTTTCTATGCCGGCTATTTTATGTTTGGCAGTTCCTATAAAGATTCCGCTTCCAAAAACCATACAGGCATAGGATTTGGAACTTTTGAAATGGTTGGAAATGATAAAATGAAAGAAACAGATCTCAATTCAACCTTTTCCATTATTGCAGGGCAGTCCTTTAACATAGATATCGAAATGAGCGGAACCGACAATTACAAGCAAACAATCACTAATGCTGACGGATCTAAAAGCGTTGAGTTCTATGAACGGGTGAAGAAGTAGGCGTATTTTATTTTTAGGTTTCCGGAACTATATTTTCTTTGCCGGCTGTGCTTCTGTATTTGAAATTTTATTGGTAGTTGTTGTGTGCTGCGGTGTTGCCGACGTAATGCGGCCTATTTATTATTTTCCTTAAGCAAGAGCCAGTACCAAAGCGGGCCTTCTCCCATGAGTTCAATCTCTGCCTGGAAATTAAAACCCAGCTTTTTTAAAATACGCACGGAGTTATTTTCTTCCCGCACAGTATGTGCTTTGATACCATCAATATCTTTCGCAAATGCAAAATCCACGAGGGCTTTGGCAGCTTCGGTACCTATGCCACGCCTTTGAAATTGCGGATGTATCTCGTAACCTATTTCAACATGGTTATCGTAATCAGGCTTGCCTTTAAAACCACATGTGCCTATTAGCTTGTGCGCTTTTTCTAATACGATAAAATAGCTTCCCCAGCTTAGGTCATTTCCCAGCGATTCAAAGAAACCCATAAGGGCGTAAACAGCGTCCCGGGCATCTTTATATTCGGTCCAGTTTTGAGGGGTCTCGACTTCCAATAATTTTCCAAGCGAAACCGTATCATTTTGAAGAATTGCATCATAATGCTCCCTTATGAAAGGAATTAATTTCAACCGTTCTGTTGTAATCATTTGCCCGAATTAATATGATTTGAAATTTTTTATGCAACTATATCAGTTTTTGAAAACAGATGCCCGGTATGGGTAAGGTACTAATAAATTAGTTTTTTAAACGACTGCCCAGGTAATTTATGACAGAATTATTTTATCATAATTTGTAATTTTCTTAACCCAGTTTCATTTATTTTTAAGAATCAATGAAAAGAAAATACATGAAACCATTCCTTCTTTCGATATGTCTTCTTTATTGTATTGGCAGTAGGGCGCAGCGCTTCTATGAATACCAGGATACGCGTAAAAAAAATGAATCTTTTGCAAGACTGCCAAAAACGGAGATCCGGTTGGACCTGTCAACTTTTACGCTTTCAGGTATCGACGAGGGTGTTGGGAAAAATGAATTAAAAAAAATTCCATTTACCAGTTTCAGTTCCAACTATATGAATTTTGAAGGTGATGATATTAATGCTTCCATCAGGCTTTCAACTTTTGATCCGGCTAAACATAAACTTGATTATGATGAAAAATATTTAATAAGGATTGATAAGAAAACTTACTACGGAGGCTACGGAAATATACCAAAAACATACATCGGCAAAATTGTACTTACAATTGGCGGGGATAGTATCGAGATCCCGCCGTTAGCTTTTTTCGACCTGTATAACCTGAATTTAACATACACGGATAAGGGCACAATCCGGTCGCGAAATGGAATTTATAAATCAACAGACGGGCACCGGGTTTACCTGTATCTCTTTTGTAAAGATGCCACCGGTAGTTACGAGGTAACATGGGTGATACAGGACAAAAAATATTTGCGCCGCGTGCTTGATTACGGATTTATGTAGCCTGTGGCACGATTATTATATATTTTAAGTAAATTTTTATAATGAATAAACTAGTAAGGGCATTAATCGCCGGATGGGGCGCAAAAAAAATTGGTGGGGGATGTTTAAGTACTATAGTGGTATTCCTGGTCATTTACTATGCACTGGGAACTTGTAATTCACATCCTGTACAACCTGCACCGCAAAATCATTCTTCGATAAAATCCATAAAAACCCCGGCAGGTAAAGGTTCGCAAGTTTTCAATACTGGTAATTTGGCCGGTTGGGAAGGATAATTTTATATGCCAAAATTATATTGGGCCTATTCATTGTGGCTGGTTTCATACCTATTTGCCAGGGATCGATCCCCTGGCTTTTTTATGTGCTTATCCTGAATTAATGTAGGCTATCAATGGTATATCATCTTGTAATTCCCCTTTTCTTGAAAAAGTGGGTATTTATTTTCTTAGGCAGGTTATACCGGTCACTAAATAATATTCCTTTACGGAGTTGTACCCACAGTTAAATTTTTTCATCCATTATAAATAAATTTACAGAATGCAATATCGTACAGCAGGCAAATCAACTTTACACATCAGCAGGATTGGATTTGGCTGCATGTCGGTAAAACCCCTCCAGGAAAATATTCAACAGTTAATTGACGCCGCTGTAGATCTCGGTATTAATTATTTCGACACCGCCGACTTGTATGATAAAGGTGCGAATGAAATAAATATTGGTAAAGCCCTAAAATCCAAAAGAGAAAAGGTAATTATTGCCAGTAAAGCAGGCAACCAATGGCGTAGTGATGGAAGCGGCTGGGACTGGAACCCGCGCAAAGAATACCTGCTTGCGTCTGTTGAGCAAAGTTTGCTGCGGTTGCAAACAGATTATATAGATCTATACCAGCTTCATGGGGGAACTATAGAAGATAATATTGACGAATCAATTGAGGCGTTTGAATTACTGTTACAGCAGGGCAAGATCAGGTATTATGGAATCTCGTCTATCAGGCCCAATGTAATAAGAGAGTATGTGAAGCGGTCTAATATTGTAAGTGTTATGATGCAATATAGTCTCCTCGACAGGCGGCCGGAAGAAAGTTGTTTACAATTGCTCCGCGAAAACAATATCGGTGTATTGGCCCGGGGGAGCGTCGCAAGCGGTTTACTCCTTGATAAACCTGCAAAGCCTTTTTTAAACTACGATACAGCATCCATAGTTTCCGCAGCTGAAGCCATAAAAAAAATATCATCACAGGAACGAACTCCTGCTCAAACCGCCATTCAGTTTGTTTTACAAAATCCTGCTGTTACTGCTGCTATTATTGGAATAAGAACCATGGAGCAGTTAACAGACGCTGTAAATGCTATCGATTGTAAAAGCCTGGATGAAGAGGAAATGAAAACACTTACAGATGCCGTTGCGGTGAATTATTATGTAGACCACCGGTAACCACCCAGCAACTGCTTTTTGTAAAAAATATAGGTATCGTACGCAGCAAATCTCAATGAGGGGATTTATAAATTCACCCCACCCGATGCTTCAATTCTCTGGCCTGTGATCCAGCCTGCATCTTCAGAACATAAGAAAGCAACTATACCACCAATGTCTTCTGCCTGCCCAATTCTTCCTAAGGCCGTCTGTGCCGCCAGCACGCCTTTCCTATCAGGGTTGTTACGGATGGCTGCATTATTAAAATCCGTTTCAATTGGCCCCGGTGCAACTACGTTAGCTGTGATACCCCTTGCGCCTACCTCCTTTGCAAGGTACCTTGTGAAGACTTCGATTGCCCCTTTCATAGAAGCATAGATAGAATACCCCGGAACGCAAAACCTGGTGGTACCGGTTGATATATTTATGATCCGTCCTTTATCATTGATCAAGGGTAATGCACCCTGCGTAAGAAAATACACACTTTTGAAATGGATGTTCATAAATTTGTCAAAATCAGCCTCGGTTGCTTTTTCAAACGGAATCG
>JBDTLZ010000282.1:0-20175 GCA_039934515.1 Ginsengibacter sp. | reverse complement strand
CCTTCCTGGCTTCCGACAGACCGATCGCTACTGCTTGTTTGGGATTCGTAACTTTCTTATTGCTTTTACCGCTCTTTAATGTTCCTTCATGCATTTCATGCATAACTTTTTCAACTTTTTTGCCTGCCCCTTTTTAATACTTTGCCATACAATAAATTTTAGAGTTGGCAGATAATTTTATGCCCTGATTACTGTGCCAATTTTATTATAAACTAATAGCTAATAATGAATGACTGGTTAGTGACAAAATAGATCTGCAATGAATTAAGTATCCAACTCCATTATCTCTTTTTTATATTGCGATGGAAGAATGAGGGATTTTATAAATTTATCGACTTTAATGCGCCTGCTGAACTTATAGAACGGTAATACCGGGGTAACAAAAGAAAACTTTCTGAAATGTAACAACTCCCGAACTTTGCGAGGTACTACCATTATCTGGCCCTCGAGCAAAACCCTGTAACGAAAAGCCCCAAGATGTTTTTTATATTGTTTATACAGGTCAACAGTATACCCGCTTTTTTGAAGATCGTGATCGAGGTCATGTTCCCTTATTAAAAGCCAACTATCATAATTTTCTGGCAGGCCTTCCAAATTCATTCTGTTTCCTACACGTAAAAAAACATCAAATACTTCTTCTTTCTCCTCTATCGTAAGTTTCCATTCCAATACTTCAAAAGAAGCAATGCTGTAGTGGATGAGCATAAAAAGTACATCGCGGTACGCCCAGGCGGGTATTGTTGTACCCCGTTTATTTTCAACTCCTTTGTGAATACTGGTAATGGTGTCAATTGCTTTCAATGCGTCATCATATTCGGCAAAAATGATCTTTCTTGCATAACTTACCGTTGAAAACAATCTTCCCAGCGGATCCGCCGGAAGCCTGCCGGTAAAATACAACCAATCCACTGCCTTGTTCAAAGCAAATTCGGCTGCTGCACCTGCGAATATGAAAAGTACTGTATCACTTTTTCCCCAGATTTTTCGTACGATCGAATTTTTTTCAACAAAATATTTCATAATAAAGAGGGAAAATTACCACTACGAAATACATTTTTAACCTGGCAAAAATTTCAGCAGGCGTAAACCAAATAATAGTTACAATGTGCAGCATGCCTTAAAAATTGTATAAAAGCCGTTTTATGATACTCATTATGACAGTTGCTATGCTACTTATGACGATCATGGTAACAAAAGGAAAATAAAACCGGTAATTGGGCCTCTCAATCCGGATATCTCCCGGAAGCTTGCCTAACCATTTAAAATAGTCGTAAAAAAAATAAATGCATATGCCCGTAATTACAATAAGTATTCCCGCTGAAATTATATATTTTGCTGTTTGCTGATGCATAATTAAAATTGATAACATTTGCCGGCCGGGTTTTCTAAAAAATAAATCATTTCTTTTTCTTTTTCCTTTCTTGTTTCTTTACGGTTCCATTGAAAGAAATAGGATCCCTGGATGTGAGGGTTACACTAAGACTGGCTGACCCATTGTCAAAAATTGTAAAAAGAAATTGCTGAACCTCGTGGTTGTCTTTAAGTTTTACCAAGACATTCCATCCCTCTTTTTTACGGGGGGAAACCGTATAAGTGAAATCCCTTGAAGTGAAATCAAGAACTGATTCCGTGGGATTGAGGGGAGCGCTGAAAGCCCGTCCGAAATAGGGAAGATAACTAACCAGCGTATCATGCAAAAAGGTAACGTCATAGGAGGAGGTGAGATTGCGAAAACGCCCCCCGGTGGGGTTAACTGAATTTGCGACGAAAACAAAGTGCTGCGAATCGACCATGTTTTTGAAGGCATGTTTTTTAGCATCATTTTTATTATCCGTGTTGTTTTGCGCGACTGAATAATCACAAAAGGCAAAAATAGCGAGCCATGTGATTAACAGTATCCTCAAAGGTTTTGTATATTTCATTGTTGTATTGTTTAATAGATACAAAATTACACTCCGTACCGGTATAAGAATGTGAAATGAATTGTTATTATCACCATTAACAGAAAATTATCTGTGCGGGGTGAAACTGAATAGTCACAGGTATATTCCTGCAATTAGAAATAATGCGCATAAAATAAAAAGCATAATCAGCAGCGGGTAAATAAATTTCCACCATGCTTTCAGACTAACATTGGCGAGGGCCAATGAAGGCAACAGTAAACCAGTAGGTGTCATAAAACCCATAATTCCCATTCCAAATAAATAGGCATTTACGATTTCACGCCCGGGTACATTCACAATTACCGCCAGGCCACCAATAATGGGCATTGTGAGCACCGCCATTCCCGAAGAAGATGCAATGAATAAAGTAAATACCATGTATAGTACCAGTAAAACCACAATAAAGAGGGCAGGGGGCATACCACTAACCAACTTTGCAGAATAAAACAAAATGGCGTCACTGATATGTCCATTATTTAAGACGAGGGTTACACCCCTGGCGATACCGACTATGAACGCCACCGCCAGTAAGCCCTCGGCGCCTTTTATAAAACGGGAAAGAAAAGCCTTTTCATTAACCCGTTCAATAAATGCAATAAGAATAGACGAGGCTAAGAACAGCGCAGACATCTCAATGAGCCACCAGTCAAACCAAACAACACCGGCTATCATGGTTAAAAAAGTTGCCAGGAAAAGGGCAAGCAGGAATTTTGTTTTGAAAGTAAGTTTCTCCGTAGGTACCCCTTCAATATTGATTTTTTCATATGGGGAACGTACGACACCATCAACGCGCAATACAATAGATTTTGAGGGGTCTTTTTTTATTTTTTGTGCATAGCGTACCAGGTACCAGATAGAGATACCTGAGGCGAGAATGAACATTGCAATTCTTTCTGTAAGGCCGTCGGCCCAGTTTACGCCCGCAGCGTTTGAAGCGATGATTGTAGAAAAAGGGTTTGTAAAGGACGATAAATAACCCAACTGTGTGCCTGCAAAAATTACAGTAAGCGGAACCAATAAATCGTAGCCGGCGGCTAAAAAAAGTGGGATCATAACGGGGTAAAAAACCAATGCCTCTTCAGCCATACCGTAGGAAGACCCTGCGAATGAAAACAAAAAAGTAAGTATGATGATGAGCCATGCTTCTCTTCCTTTCATGCTATAGGCAAGGGCTGTAAGCCCTTTAACCATTGCCCCGGTTTCATGAAACACATTCATAAATCCACCAATGACGAGAATAAATAAAATAATATCTATCGAATCAACTATTCCGTTCAATGGCGCTTCTAGAATCTCAATTATTCCCTGGGCATTTTTTTTTAGGGTATGAAAAGTCCCCGGTATCGCAACGGGTTTACGGATACTTCCGGAGGCAAATTTTTCAGGCGCTATACGAATTTGCAGGCTATCGAGGGAATGTTTTGTAAATGGAACAGTAACCTGGCTACTATCGGTATTTATTATAAATGAGTTGCCGTTGTAGGTAAGGGTGTTGTAGCGCCCCGCCGGAACGAGCCAGGTCGCCACGGCCGCAATAATAATTACCATCATTAAAATAGTAATAGGAGAGAACAGTTTTCGCTTTTTTGCCATTTCATTTAGAATAATTGGTCAAAGTAATATTTTTGGAAATAGGTTTGTTGGTTTTTATAAAAAATAAATTTAGAAAAGAGATATCTTTCGACGAACCAGTAAACACAAGAACCCGGATTATGGATGAGCTAGAATCATCAGCCTAACTACAGACGCACGATTTACAGAGATTTTTTCTTAATAAATACAAGCGATTATCCTTCAATTAAGATCAGAAAGTAATAGTTTAAAAAGTGGCTGCAAATAGCCCAGGGCCAGGGAGAACTGATTAAAAAAATAAGTCCCTCATCCGTGTATAACGGTTGAATAGCCGAATTCTTATCTCACGTAGTTTCGTGCAGGCAGGCGAAATGAATTGGTACTGATAGAAATTGACAAAACCTTTGTTTTATAATGTAAATAATTTATTTTATGTTTGTAAACCCAATTACCAGTGTTATTTCCTTTTCCTTAAAAAGCCCACCCCTTCCTGTTATCCCTGATTGCATCTGATTTAATTCCGAAGAACTAAAGTTTCCGGTCTTTTAATTCTAATATTTTATTACACACCTTAAACCTTTTTATGGAAAAAAAATTTACCTTCTACTCCAGAGCTATCGCCTATTCCGCATTGATGTTCGGCGTGTTGGTTATTAGCTCTTTAACAACAAAAATCTATGCACAGGGCAATTGTGCCAATTCAACTATTGTTTTCACAGAAAGCTTTGGCACAGGCACGACTTCTACAGGAAGTCCTGATATTATAACTTCCGCTTTAAAGTACTGGCCAGGCGGACCGCTGCTCAATGAAGCTACTTACCGGGTCAGCAACAGTACCCAGCAAAAGCCCGAATGGCATGCGTCCGAGGATGGAACACCTAATGATGTCAACGGAAAGATGCTGGTGATAAACGGTACTGCCGGAGATTTTTACAGCCATCGCATTGACCATCCGGGTGGGTTTCCGGCAGGCGACTACCTGGCAAATTTGTTTCTGATGAATCTGAATACGATGGGTACCTGTGAAGGATCAATTTTGCTTGCTAATATCAGCTTAAAGGTTGAATACTTTTCTGAAGCCAATACCTGGATTCCGTTGAGTGGGTCACCTATTTCAACCGGCGCGGTACCTTTAAGTATCAATGCAACCTGGCAGACACTCGGAGGGACTTTTAACCTGCCTGCTACGGGATCTTTTTTAGTAAAGAGCTTAAGGATCGTTCTTTCAGATGCTACTCCTTCAGGCTGTGGTAATGATTTTGCAATCGATGAAATAAAATTGTCGCAATGTACCGAAGGTGGCCCTTTGCCTGTCGAACTGTCAAAAGTAAATGCCCGTCAAAAGGGTAGTGGTATCAGTATTGAGTGGTCAACTTCACAGGAAATCAACAGCAAATACTTTGTCGTTGAAAAAAGTGCAGATGGAAATAATAACTGGAGTATCGTATCTTCAGTAAAAGCTGCGGGAATAAGTTCCATTGTCAAAAATTACAACGCTTTTGACGCAAGGCCTTCACAGGGCGTGAATTTTTATCGCCTGATGCAGACGGACATAGATGGTAATTTTAAATATTCCAAAACGGTAAGTGTGAGATTAAATATCACAAAGACAGGAGTAACTGTGATAGAAAATCCATTCCATAATTCTCTTGTTGTTGATTTCTCCAGTGCTGGCAGCCAGGTATTGGCTGTAAGGCTTGCAGATATTACCGGAAAGTTGATCGCTTCTGAAAAATGGATCATCAACGGAGGTAATACAAGAAAAGATTTTTCTAACGTGAGCAGGTTGCAAAAAGGGATCTATGTACTTACGATTTCTACGGAAGCGGGTGAAATTCTTTACAATAATAAAGTGATCAGGCAATAAGCGCTGGCTTTTTACGACACAGGCATCGGCCAGGAAAAGGAACTATAAAAAGGTTCCTTTTTTTATGCAAAGAATATTTTTTTCAAATGCCGGGGTTCGCGATATTTACGGATATGAAGGCAGCCACTATTCATGATCTTAAAAAAGAATTGCAATCCAGGAACTCCAATGAACTCCTTACTTTTTGCGTGCGATTGGCAAAATTTAAAAAGGAAAATAAAGAACTGCTCACCTTCCTCCTTTTTGAATCGGATGATATTAATGCTTACATCGAAAACGTAAAAAAAGAAACTACCGGATTTTTTAATGAAATAAACAATTCAAACATATATTATATAAAGAAGAGCGTTCGTAAAATCCTGCGGAATTTAAATAAACACATAAGGTTTGCCGGTTCAAAACAAGCCGAAGCGGAATTGCTGATTCATTTTTGTAACGATATGGTTACTTTTTCGATACCATTAAAAAAAAGCAAGCCCCTCCAAAATATGTATGACACACAGTCCCGGAAAATTGACGAATCCCTTGCCTCCCTCCATCCCGATCTCCAGTATGATTTAAGGAATCAATTAAAAACCAGCTAAAAAAATTTATTTTGATATGAATTTTACCTGTTTTTTGCTAACTTTATTTTTCATCAAATAAAAAGGAGGTATTCATGCAATCTACAGATAGCACATGGACTCCACTGCTGAAGATTTGTTAGCAGGATTCCATCAAAATAATCTGTGGCGCTATGCTGCGCTATTAACCATCGGGATAACCCGGTGGTTTTTTATATGTGATAATATCATCACATTACTCTTTTAATTTATTTTTTAAAGAGAGGGTATTATATCCTTAATACCTCTAAATTTACATATCAGTAATAATTGTAAACAAAAAAACTAATCAAATGAAATTCAAAAAACTTATCACCTTATTGACGCTGGCTATGTGCCTTACGACTGTAATGCCGGCATTTGCTGCGGACGTTACACCAATGGTAAATACAGAAATACCAAACAATGATGCACAGGCACAGCAACTGGTGAGCCGCCTCAGGGAAATACGCGACATGGACAAGACCAATCTTACTTCCTCAGAAAAAAGGGCTTTGAGGAAAGAAGTAAGAGAAATGAAAAAAGAAGTGCGTAAAAATCAAAACGGAATCTATTTATCCGTAGGCGCTATCATAATTATTATATTGCTTTTGATCCTTCTTTTGTAAGAAATTTGTCTGCATAACGGAATGCCTGGCAATAGTAGCCGGGCATTTTCATTACATTATCTTTGGCAAAAGTATATAGTGTCCTGTAACGTTTTTAAGAAAGCTTATTTTTTCTTACCCGACACTACAAGCACAACACCTATTATTGCGAGGATGCCGCCCGCATAAGTCGGCCAGCCGATCCATTTATTTTCAGTTTTATTTACCTGGATGGGTCCAACATCAATTATTTTTTTTTCTACAGGTACTGAAAAACCCTTTATCAATATCATGACAATTCCTATTGCTATAAGTATCCATCCGGCTGCTTTCATATCATAGTAGTTTAAGTTCGATTGCAATATAGAAAAAAATAATAATATTGATGTTCCATAAGACAATATTGATCAATGATGTCCTAAGATTGCCCAGTAAAGCTCTCGGCCATCTATAGAATATCACTTGTCGCCAGTCCGGTAATATCTCAGAAAATAGTTTTTTTGTAGTTGCTTTTCAGGCATCTTTGAAAAAAAGTATTCATGGCATCAAACCGTAAAGCAGCACTTGGTTTTATTTTTCTCACGCTTCTTCTTGATATAACCGGGCTTGGAATTATCATTCCTGTTTTACCCAAACTTATCGAAGAATTAATACACGGCGATATCAGCGCAGCGTCACGCTATAGCGGCTGGCTCACTTTTGCATACGCCATCATGCAGTTCCTTTTTTCTCCTTTCCTGGGTAACCTTAGTGATAAGTTCGGGCGCAGGCCCGTTTTGCTATTTTCGCTCTTTGGGTTTGGGTTGGACTATGTATTTCTTTCATTTGCTCCTTCGATCGGATGGCTCTTTGTTGGAAGGATCATAGCCGGCATTACCGGCGCAAGCTTTACTACCGCAACAGCTTACATAGCAGACATAAGTGCGCCGGAAGAACGCGCGAAAAATTTTGGGCTTGTGGGTGCTGCATTTGGGCTTGGCTTCATTATAGGGCCGGTAATTGGCGGCTTACTGGGGCAATTTGGTTCGAGGGTACCATTTCTTGCCGCAGCCGGACTTGCATTCATAAATTTCTTTTACGGATTTTTTGTTCTACCCGAATCGCTGCCTGTGGAAAACAGGCGCCCTTTCGACTGGAAAAGAGCAAATCCATTTGGAGCCTTAAAACACTTGAAGAAATATCCTGCCGTAGGAGCCTTGGCAGTATCTTTTTTCCTGGTGTACATGGCTGCCCAGTCTGTTCAAAGTGTGTGGTCTTTTTTTGGTATAGAGCGATTTAAATGGAGCCCAAAGATCATTGGCATTTCGCTTGGAATGGTGGGGTTGCTGGTAGGCCTTGTCCAGGGCGTGCTGATACGTTTTGTTCACCCAATACTCGGCAATACAAAAAGTATTTATTTAGGTTTTGGGCTGTATGCAGTCGGTCTTATTTTATTTGCCTGTGCAACCCAGGGTTGGATGATGTTTGTATTCCTGGTTCCATACTGTCTTGGAGGTATTTCCGGCCCTGCACTCCAATCGATTATTACCGGCCATGTACCCGCAAACGAACAGGGCGAATTGCAGGGAGCTCTTACAAGCCTCATAAGTGCTACTTCAATTATAAGCCCTGTGATAATGACAGCACTATTCGCGCACTTTACGTCGAAACAAACATCCGTTTATTTTCCAGGCGCCCCTTTCGTTTTGGGAGCCATACTTATGGCTGCTGCGGGTTTTGTGTCATATTATGTTTTAAGGAAAGAAAAAGAAGGAGTTGATTATTTAAGAAAAGTGTGAGTTCGAAATTGTTATCATATTTCTTCAAAACCACGGCACAATTGCCCCCTGTGATTTTATGGTATAGAAATGATTACAATGGTGTCTGGCAATTAAAACAGGAATTTATTATCTTACCTGCTTAAGCGCTGCAGCAGCTTCCTCCACGGGAAGCTGGCAGGTTTTATTTTCGCACACGTAGATCATCGTTTTTCCATCGACCTTTTTATTTTGCAATAGCGACAGGCTCCCTTCATCATTTCCTCCCAAAAAAATTGCATCGGGTAAATAATGATGGTGAAATTCCCTGAGCTTTTGTTGCCAGTTAGTTCCAACAATGGCAATTTCATATGGAGACTTTATTTGCAGGGCCATCGCCTGCGCCCAGTTACTGTAAAAGCCGGGATTTTTTTTCACATCATCGGCAACATTTTTTACAAGCTGTACCGATTGATCTGCATATTTTTTATTTTCAAAGTAAAGACCAAGTATTAATAAATTTTTAGCCATTTCGCTGTTAGACGATGGAATTACATTGTCTGATAACTCCATCTTTCGCGCAATCAAATCACTATGCTGGTCGTTGGTATAAAAAAACATGCCAGATGCTGTGTCATAAAAATGCTGATCGGCATATTGAGCCAGCTCATTGGCTTTTTGCAAATATTTTTCGTCAAAGCTTACCTGGTAAAAATCAATAAGTGCAGTTATTACAAAAGCGTAGTCATCAAGAAATGCCGGAATGTTTGCAATACCGTTTTTATAATTCCTGTACAAACCGTTTTCTTTTGTTACAACATTTTTCAGGATAAAATCTATATTAGTGCGGGCCATTTCTAAAAAATCATTTTCTCCAAAGGCTTTGTAAGCATCAATGAGGCCGGTTGCCATAAGCGCATTCCACGATGTCAATATTTTGTCATCGGTATGAGGGCGAATCCGTTTAGCTCTTTCAGTTAATAAAATACTTTTTAAAGTATCAATTTTTTGAAGAAGATCATCATGGGGGATGTTGGTATTTTTTGCCGTGTTTTTATTTCCTTCATTGATATCAGGTATATTTTTACCGTGCTCCCAGTTACCTTTGGCGCTTATTCCGAAATACCCCGAAAAGACTTCCGAGTCTTTCCCAAGAATATCATTGATTTCATTTTCGGTCCATACATAAAATTTTCCTTCTTCCCCTTCGCTATCCGCATCCAGCGAAGAAAAAAATCCACCTTCAGGTGAAGTAAGCTCACGTTTTACAAACGCAATGGTTTCATAGACGATTTTCTTATACAACGGGTTCCTGGTAAGTTGAAATGCTTGACTGTAAAGGCTTACAAGCTGGCCATTGTCGTAAAGCATCTTTTCAAAATGAGGTGCATGCCAGTTAACATCGGTGGCATAACGGGAAAAGCCCCCGCCCACCTGGTCATAGATCCCTCCCCAGGCCATCCTGTTCAGCGTTGTTTCAACAGCGGTAAGCGCGTCCTTGTTACCGCTTAAATAGTTGTATTGCAATAAGAATTCCCAGATAGAAGGCATGGGGAATTTCATTGATTCTTTAGTGCCCCCTTTTTCCATATCAATTCTTGGCCTGAATGTAGAAAACAAATCGTCCATGGTCTCGTTATTAAAGGAAGCGGCATCCATATTCCTGGGCACATTCTCAATGTCCCTGATCCCTTTTGAAACGTTGTTAGCCTGGTCTTCAAGCTTAGCCTTATCGTTTTTATACAGGTCCGCAAAATATTCAAGGAGTTTTATCCAGTTTTGTTTTGGAAAATAAGTACCTGCGAAAAAAGGTCTCCCGTCGGCCATTGCTAATGCATTTAAGGGCCAGCCACCACTTCCGTTTACCAGGTAAGCAGCATTCATATAAATCTGGTCGACATCCGGCCTTTCTTCACGGTCAACTTTTATACATACAAAATGCTCATTCATCACTTTTGCCACAAGGGTATCTTCATAACTTTCATGTTCCATCACATGGCACCAATGACAGGCGGCATAACCCACACTTATCAATAACATTTTATTTTCCTTTTTTGCTTTTGCCAGTGCCTCGGGCCCCCAGGGATGCCAGTCTACAGGGTTATGCGCGTGCTGCAGGAGGTAAGGGCTTGTTTCATGTATTAGCGCGTTGGAGTACATAAATTTTTCTTTTTCCTGTGTTGGTTTTTGCTGTCCGCATGAAGAAAAACTACACAAAAAAGTGACAAAAATGAAAGTATTAAGTTTGTTGGAAAACATAAATTTCACATTTGTACAAGCTTCTTTTTGAACTTTTCAAGTGCTAAATATATAAACCTCGAGCGAAAAAAACCTGCAGGTAACATTAAATCATTTTACAAATTAATATCTTTTACAAATATAGGGTAAGCCTGTAAGAAGTGTTTTACACGTCTTCATAATTCAGGCCCTTTTCCCACAAACGGGCATCGCGCTTTGTAAACCATACCTGGTGCACTTTGCCGGAAAGGACTTTATGAGCTCTTTTTTACATAAATTAGCAGCTAATGGCTTCGCAAATATTTACAAATATCAGTTTGATTGCTAATGCCCGGGAGGAAACAAAAATTTTGCGTGGAAACGAGCTGGCGCATTTACCTTCTGTCGTAAACGGGTATCTCGTTATTGAAGGTAATGTTATTGCTGAGTATGGCATTATGGATAATTTTAAATATGCCGCAGCTAAATCAACCAGGTTAATCAGCAACCAAATTGTGTTGCCTTGCTGGTGCGACAGCCATACTCATATTGTTTATTCAGGAAGCCGCGAGCAGGAATTTGTTGACAGGATAAGCGGCTTAAGCTATACCGATATTGCCGCAAAGGGAGGTGGTATTTTAAATTCGGCAAAAAAACTGAATGCAGCGTCTGAAGATGACCTCTTCACTGAAGCATGGAAACGATTGGAAGAAGTGAAGGCCCTGGGTACCGGGGCTATTGAAATAAAAAGCGGCTATGGATTATCGTTAGAAGGGGAGTTAAAAATGCTGAGGGTCATTAAAAAATTGAAGGAGAAAAGTACGCTCAAGATAAAATCCACATTTTTGGGAGCCCATGCTTTTCCTGCCGGGTATAAAGAAAATCACGAAGCGTATATTCAATTGTTAATAAGCGAAATGCTTCCCGCAATTGCGGGTGAGGGCCTGGCCGATTATATAGATGTGTTTTGTGAAAAAGGTTTCTTTTCCCCGGTAGAAATGAAAATCATTTGTGACGCTGGTAAACAATTTGGCCTTAAACCTAAATTGCATGTTAACCAGCTTAACGGCATCGGAGGTGTTGAAACGGGGATAGCATTAGAGGCGGTATCACTTGATCACCTGGAAACATTAACGCCTGTAGAAATTGAGATGCTCGGCCGATTTAAGGGCTGTTCCACCTTGTTACCGTCAGCAGCTTTTTTTCTGCAGATGCCGTACCAGCCCGCCCGAAGCCTTATAAATGCCGGTGCAGCCGTCACCCTGGCATCCGATTATAATCCCGGGTCTTCGCCGTCAGGCAATATGAATTTTGTTATTTCTCTTAGCTGTATACAAATGAAGATGCTACCTGAAGAAGCCATTAATGCTGCAACTACCAATGGTGCATTCGCTATGGAAATTGAGAAGGATTATGGAAGTGTTACTGTTGGAAAAAGAGCAAACCTTATTTTTACAAAGCCTGTAGCAGGTATTACCTATCTTCCATATTCATTTGGAAATAATCTAATTGACAAGGTTATGATAAACGGATCTTTTATTTGAATAATACGAAACCAACAGGAGTACAAAAATTAGTAACTAAAATCATTGTAGAATGTTTCCTCATTTTAAACATTACAATAAGACAGATATTCTTTCACTTACGCATACCCGCAAGTTTGAAACGAAGCTGGGTGAATGTGTTCTTTGCGGGAAAAATTCTGCGGAGCCGGAAGAAACCATATCACAAACAAAAGCCCGCTACATCGTACTTGGTATACCTGAAGATATTGGTGTAAAAGCCAATCTCGGGAGAGGTGGCGCCGATTCTGGCTGGTTTCCTTTTCTTGATGCTTTTTTGAATATCCAGAGTAATGATTTTTTCAGCGGTGAAAATGTTTTGATTGCAGGTCATTTTGATTTCAGTGATGTGCGAAATCTGATTAATAACAATGCTGCAACAGACGACGAAAAGGTCGAAGCCTATCGCCATGCTGTAAATATGATCGATGATGAAGTTGAAGAGTTGGTTAAGCTAATCTCGCAGTACACCAAAATTCCTGTGATAATTGGCGGTGGACATAACAATGCCTACCCGGCAATAAAAGGTGCAGCCAAAGGCCTCGTTAAAGCCGGCGCTTTATCCTTGGCACAAATTAATTGTATAAACCTGGATGCCCATGCCGACTACAGGCCGCTGGAAGGAAGGCACAGCGGGAATGCATTCCGGTATGCAGATGAAGACGGGTATCTCAAAAAATATGCTATTTTGGGATTACACGAAAATTATTTGCAGCAAAATGTATGGCTGGATATGGTGAAAAATACTTTCATTGATTGCGTTACTTACGAGGATATTTTTATTCATGAGAAAAGGAATTTTAGCCAGGCGATCGCCAATGCCACGGATTTTACAGAAGACAATTACACGGGAATTGAACTCGATCTTGATTCGATAGAAAATGTTTTAAGCAGCGCATGCGCACCATGTGGAATAACGCCGCTACAGGCACGACAGTTTATACATTTTGCAGCAACGCGTTCAAAGGTTGCTTATGTCCATATATGCGAGGGCGCTACTGTTTTAGAAGATGGAGAAGCTAACAGCACAACCGGCAAACTTATTAGTTATCTTGTAAGTGATTTTATAAAAGCACAATCGCAATAACGTGAGCTATGAGCTATGTTAGTTTAAATAATGATAAAACTATGTGCCTTTTATCAGCAAACCGGAGGGGGATCAAAATGCCAGGTATATTTATAGACAGGCGAGTTTTCCTCCATCTACCGGCAGGTTAATGCCGCTAACATAAGACGCAGCCGGTGAGCATAAAAAAGCCACTACAGCCCCAAATTCTCCAGGTGTTCCAATTTTCCCCAACGGAATTTGTGCGAGGAACTCATTCTCTATTTCCCTTTCTTTTTTTTGCGTCGCCTGGGCCTTCATCTTAATGATAGAATCATACCTCGCTGTTCGCGTATAACCCGGCAAAACATTATTTACAGTTATGCCAAACTTGCCCAATTCATTAGCCAGTGTTTTGGACCAACTGGCTACGGCCGCACGCACAGTATTGGAAACCCCAAGTCCTTGAATAGGCTCTTTTACTGAAGTAGATATTATATTTACGATTCGTCCGTACCCGGATGTTTTCATTAGCGGCAATACCGCCTGCACCATTATTTGATTACAAATAAGATGACTGCTGAAGGCCTGTAGAAAATCCTCTTCCGTAGCATCCACGGCATTGCCGGGCTTTGGGCCGCCTGTGTTATTTATTAAGATGTGTACCGGCGTGTCTTTTTGGTCAGAAAAGTACCTGTCCATGGCATTTTTAACAGTTTGCGGTATTTGGAAGTCGGCAACGATAAATCTATGATTTTGATGTTTGGAAGTATCAAGAATCTTAGTGGTTTCCTGTAATTTTTTTTCATTTCGTGCCATCAATATAATTTCCGCTCCGAGGAGCGCAAGTTCAACAGCAGTTGCCAGGCCAAGGCCCTGGGTACTGCCGCATACAATTGCCTTTTTGCCAGTTAAATCAAGATTCATAGTAAATATTTCGGATTAGTCCGGTTAAAGTTAAAAGCCCGCTACCAGGCAGGATGTAAATATCGTGCAAAAAAAAGCCTCCGGCGGCCTGGATTTTAGAAATCGGGCAGGTTGGATATATTCACTACAATCAGCCAATCTTAGTTCTTCTTTACCATATGAGTATGATGTTTATGGTGTTTGTGGTGCTTATGTTGTTTCCCGGATGAAGATTGTGCGAAGGTTGAGGCGCCTGCCAGGACTATGATTATAGCAAGAAGAAATAATCTTTTCATTGTGATTGGTTTAGATGATAAATGTACAGGTTTGAGGTAGCCTTACCCTGTTAAATCTCATTTTCCAGGATAAATTGACAGAGAACAGACATGCCGTACCCCGGGTTATCATAAAATTTTTCAAATATTCAATCCGCAGATATTCACACCTGTTTACAACATTCAGATCTTTTACTTTCCTGTTTGAGTATATTTGAGTCATTGGGCTCCTGTTTGCGAATCGGATCTCACTAAAAAAATCCGCAGCAACAAACTGAAAAAATCCTTTCTTTTGCCCAAAAAATACAAGAAATAATGGCTGCTAAAAACTTATTCGATTATACAGAAGATTCTATAAAAAGTCTTGACTGGAAGGAGCATATACGCCTGAGGCCAGGTATGTATATTGGCAAATTGGGCGATGGAAGCAGCCCCGATGATGGAATTTATGTGCTACTTAAAGAGGTATTGGATAATTGCATCGATGAACATACTATGGGGTTTGGCAAGCATGTAGATGTTGCGATAAAAAATAAAATCGTTACCGTCAGGGACTATGGCCGGGGTATTCCGCTGGGGAAAGTAGTGGATGTTGTAAGTAAAATAAATACGGGTGCAAAATATGATAGCAAGGCATTTCAGAAAAGTGTGGGCCTCAATGGAGTGGGAACCAAAGCCGTCAATGCTTTAAGCAGTTATTTTAAAGTAAGCGCTTACAGGGAAGGAAAGCAAAAATCTGCAGAGTTTGAAAGTGGATTTCTAAAAAAGGAATTTAAAGAAGAAAAGACCACCGAGCCAAACGGTACCGAAGTAACTTTCGTACCCGATGAGAAAATTTTTAAAAATTACCACTACCTGCAGGAATTTCTTGACAACCAGTTTTGGAATTATTGCTTTCTTAATGCGGGTCTCGTAATAAATTATAACAGCAAAAGATATGTAAGTAAAAATGGCTTGCTGGATCTGTTGCTTCGTAAAACAAATGAAGATGAGATCCGGTACCCGGTCATCCACTTAAAAGATGATGATATTGAAGTTGCCCTTACTCACAACAATCAATATGGAGAGGAATATTACAGCTTTGTGAATGGCCAGTTCACCACGCAGGGAGGCACACACCTTGCCGCTTTCCGGGAAGGATATGTAAAGACGGTGCGTGATTTTTATAAAAAAGATTATGATGCTTCTGACATACGCGGAAGCATCTGCGCGGCTGTAAGTGTGCGGGTGCAGGAACCGGTTTTTGAAAGCCAGACGAAAACCAAACTTGGTTCCCAGCTGATGTATGAAGACGGCCCCGGTGTTAAAAATTTTATTTCAGATTATTTAGGCAGGGAATTAAATAATTTTCTTCACAAAAATCCTTCAACTGCGGAGGCTTTAAAAAGACGGATAGAGCAAAACGAAAGGGAACGCAAGGAACTCGCAGGCATAAAAAAGCTTGCCAATGAACGGGCAAAAAAAGCAAATCTTCACAACAAAAAATTAAGGGATTGCCGCTTTCATTTTAACGATACGGCAGAAGGCAAAAACAAGGGTGAAATAAATGCAAGGCGCCTGGAGACCTCAATATTCATTACTGAAGGGGATAGCGCAAGCGGATCTATAACAAAATCAAGAAATGTGGAAACACAGGCCGTATTCAGCCTGCGGGGAAAACCTTTGAACAGCTTTGGGCTTACAAAAAAGGTAGTCTATGAAAATGAGGAATTCAACCTGCTGCAGCATGCTTTGAATATTGAAGAAGGGTATGAAGACCTTCGCTACAATAATATTGTGGTCGCCACCGATGCCGATGTTGATGGTATGCACATAAGGTTATTACTGATGACCTTCTTTCTCCAGTTTTTTCCGGACCTTATTAAGAACGGGCATGTATATATCCTGGAAACCCCCTTGTTCAGGGTACGGGATAAAAAGGAAACAATTTACTGCTATGATGAAAGTGAGAAGCAGAAGGCAATTATAAAACTTGGGAGTAAACCCGAGATAACGCGTTTTAAAGGATTGGGGGAGATTTCGCCGGAAGAATTTGGAAAATTTATCGGGGATGATATACGGTTGCAACCGGTAATGTTATTGCCAGAGGTGCACATACAGCAATTGTTGGAGTATTACATGGGTAAAAATTCTCCTTCGAGACAGGACTTTATTATTGATAACTTAAAAGTTGAACTGGACCTCGCAGAGGTTGCAGCGATTTAATTTAAATTTTTAATTGAGTAAATGATTCATATAGTATTCCAGGAAGCCGATATAGCGGTGCTTTCAAAGAGTTTTGAAATGGATGAAAAGCTTGCGGGTGAAGTCATCCAAATTAAAGATGATTTTGCCGTTGGGCCATTGCCAGGTATTTATACTGAAGAAGGTATTGAATTAAGAAAACACTGGTGGAGAGAGGTTCTCAAGGGAGGCGATTATGACGGAACTGTTGATAACGGGCAGATCGATGACACAAAAACAGTTAGCGGGCTTATTGAAAATTTGAAAAACAATCCTGGTGAGATTGTATGGATGTGGATGGCACAGAACCAGCACGATGTGTCGGGTTATTACTGGCTTATAAGTCAGTTAAAAGATTTCCAGGGAAGGGTTTTTATCCTGAGCCTGCACAATCTCCCGTTCATAAATGAGAAAGGCCATTTATTTTACCCTTCTAATTTATTTGAAATACAGCCAAAGGAATTTGTTAAAGCTAAAAAATTAGCAAGGCCTGTAACCCTTAGCGAATTTGAAATTGACCCTGACGAATGGTCAAAGCTATGTGATGAAAATAAAGGAGTAAGAACCCTTGATGGTGGTAAAAAACTGTTGCAGCATGACTACGATTATTATGATGGCGAACTGTTCAAACTTATAACGCACGACTGGCAGAAAGTGAACAGGCTTATACATACGTTTTATTCAAAAAGCAGGAATGCTACCGGCGATGCATACCTGCTGTGGCGTATTAAATTAATGATAGAAAAAGAAAAATTAGATGTGCAGGGAGAAATTAAAAACATGAAAGACTTTGAAGTGAAAAGCAAAGCCGTCAATTGATTATTGAATTTTTGTATTTTAATTATGGCTAAACCTATAAAAGAAGATTATACTCATAGTGATGCCGGCGTATCCGGGCAGTATAAAACCTGGTTTTTGGATTATGCCAGCTATGTAATCCTTGAAAGAGCTGTACCGGCGGTTGAAGATGGTCTCAAGCCGGTTCAGCGCCGCATTCTGCATGCGATGAAGGAAATGGATGATGGTCGTTTTAATAAAGTTGCCAACATCATCGGCCAGAGCATGCAATACCATCCCCACGGGGATGCCAGTATCGGCGATGCTTTGGTAAACCTCGGGCAAAAAGAATTGCTTATTGAAACCCAGGGTAACTGGGGCGATGTACGTACAGGAGACGAAGCCGCTGCCCCACGTTATATTGAAGCACGCCCAAGCAAATTCGCCCAGGAAGTGGCCTTCAATAACAAGACAACCAACTGGCAGCTAAGCTATGATGGCAGAAAGAATGAGCCCGTTACGCTGCCCATGAAATTTCCACTTCTTTTAGCACAGGGTGCCGAAGGAATTGCAGTAGGGCTGGCTACAAAAATTCTTCCACATAATTTCTGCGAGCTTATTGAAGCTTCCATAAAATATTATAAAGGGAAAAAATTTGAGTTATTTCCTGATTTTATTACTGGAGGGATGATTGACATCACCAGCTACAATGATGGCATAAGGGGAGGCAAGGTACGTGTGCGTGCGAAGATTGAAGAGTTTGATAAAAAAACGTTGCTGATAAAGGATGTACCTTACGGCACCACTACGACGCAGTTAATTGAGAGCATCATTAAAGCGAATGAAAACGGGAAGATCAAAATAAAAAAGGTCACAGATAATACCGCTGCAGATGTTGAAATAAGTATTGACCTGGCGCCCGGGATTTCTCCCGATATTACCATTGATGCATTATATGCCTTTACCGATTGTGAAGTATCTATATCTCCAAACGCCTGCGTGATCAATGGGCAAAAGCCGGAATTCCCGGGTGTTGGAGAGTTGCTAAGGATTTCCGCAGATAATACAAGAGGGCTTCTTAAGATGGAGCTCGAAATCAAACTAAAGGAGCTTCGCGAAAAATGGCACTATACATCCCTCGAAAAGATATTTTTTGAAGAAAAGATATATAAAGAGCTGGAGAAGAAACATGATACGTGGGAGAAAGTGCTTACAGCGATTGACAAAGCCTTTGTGCCTTATAAAAAGCAATTGAAAAGAGAGATTACCAGGGAGGATATCCTAAAGCTAACGGAGAAGCCTGTACGTAGAATTTATCGCCTTGATATCGATGAACTGAATCAACAGATCAAGGGCCTCGAAGCTGAAATAAAACAGGTAAACTACAACCTTGACCATCTCACAGAATATGCGATTGGCTATTATGAAGATCTGCTTAAGAAATATGGCAAAGGGCGCGAAAGGAAAACAGAAATTCGCCTTTTTGATACAATACAGGCAAAGTCTGTGGCCATTGCGAATACCAGGATTTACGTTAATCGTGCGGAGGGCTTCCTGGGAACCGGTTTGAAGAAAGATGAATTCGTGGATGATTGCAGTGACCTCGATGATATCATCGCTTTCACTAAAGCAGGAAAAATGAAAGTGGTAAAAGTGGCAGATAAAGTTTTTATCGGTAAAGACATTATCCATGTCGCGGTTTTCAAAAAAAATGACGGGCGTACAACCTACAATATGATCTATGCTGAAGGAAAAAAAGGAATCAGCTATGCCAAGCGCTTCAATGTAACAGGTGTTACCCGCGATAAGGAATACGACCTTACAAAAGGAGACGAAAAGAGCAGGGTTCACTACTTCTCGGTAAACCCAAATGGGGAAGCAGAAACAGTGCGGATCATTCTCACACCCGGTTGCAGTGCACGCAATAAAGAACTGGACTTTTCATTTGAAACACTCGATATAAGGAGCAGGAGCAGTATCGGCAACCAGGTTACCAAATACCCCGTAAGAACTATACGGCTTTTAGAAAAAGGCAAGTCAACACTTGACAAGCGTAAATTGTGGTTTGATACTACTTTTGGAAGATTGAATGTTGAGGAGAAAGGAATTTTCATTGGCAATTTCGATGGTGATGACAAAATACTGGTGATATATAAGGATGGTAATTATGAAATTACAGGGCAGGAGATCAGTCAGCGTTTTGATACAGACAATATCGAGCTTATAGAAAAATTCGATCCGGAGAAAACGATTACCGCCGTTTACCTCGACCAGGATAAACTTCAGTACAATGTGAAACGATTTAAGATCGAAACGACTACATTGAATACTAAATTCCTTTTCATAAAGGAAGGAGAGGGGAACCGCTTGTTAAAAGTTACCACGGTAGCGGAACCATTGCTTGAAATGCAAAGCGGGCGTGGCTCACAGATTCGGAGGGCAAAAATAAAACTAGTAAAAGTGGTTGAAGTAATGGGATGGCGTGCCATCGGAAATAAACTTACCGACTATTCAAAAAGTGACCAGATGAATTGGGTTAGCCAGGACAGCCAGCCTAAACAGAAAGAATTGTTTGAATAAAAGACGATCGGAATTAAACAGATTGAGAACACTTTTAAGTGCTATTCTGCAAGTGTTTGAACGTAACACAAAGATCCGGGCTTCCAGCTTTAATCTTAATGGCTAAAAAGTGTGTTTACATGTTGAATGCATGAAGGTTAGTCTTTCAAAAAAGCCGGCAGCTATTTCACAATACCTGTCGGGTACTGTTGTGGTTTATTTATGCTGAATGCAGGCTGGCCCGGACACTTTTAAGATGTTCCTTCAGCGGCGTTTCAAGTTTTTTGTATTCTTCTTGTGCCTG
>JBDTLZ010000281.1:0-9964 GCA_039934515.1 Ginsengibacter sp. | reverse complement strand
TTCATTATAAATCTCTTTGCAGGCAGGCATGATTCTCGCAAAGACGTCGCGTGGAAGAGTCGCATGGCGCTTAAATGTACCTGGGTACTTAAGATGATATTGCAAAGAAGCAGCAGTAATAAGCTATTTTTTACCCTTCTTTTTTGGAGAAGGTTTTTTCGCGATGGCCTTTTTTATAACCGTTGTGCGCTTAGAAAGTTTTGTAATTGGGGACACACTCTCTGCCACATCAACAACAATATCAAATTCCTGGTTGTCCATTCCATCCAAACGCACCGTTGATTTATACTTGCCCGGAGCCACACCATTGGCAGCATCGATTGAAATATCAACCTTTAAACTTTTTGCGGGCTCGAGAATAAATTCTTTAGGAGATATTGCCATAGATAACGCTCCGGTACTCCCGGCACTATCAATAAAATTGCCGAAATAGAAGTTTCCGTTTTGGGCAAAAGCGTTATGACTATTAAGATAGAACGATGTGGTAATTTTTTCTCCCTGTTTCACAGACAAATTAATTTCATTTCTCGGCGCGGGCGCCACCGGTTCAATAGGTTTTTCCGCCTCATCGTTGCAGGGGCTATCAGTACCCGTTTTTGTATCCCCAAATGAAAAAAAACTGCGGGATACCGTTACCCCAAACTTCATTAGGTTTTCAGAATTGGTGACAGTAAGCTTAATAAAATTATTTACTGCGCTGTTTAATACATCAGTATTAATTTTCAACAGGTCCTTAGGATCGGTTTTCTTAGAAATGAGATCGGTAAATATCCTGGCCGACTCTTCTAAAAATGACGTGTTTGCTTTTACAGATTGCTCGATAAGGGACTGCCATGCACTTATAATATCATTTTGATTTTTATCTATTGTGGCCATTACATTATTTTTTTACTTTAGTGACATTGCCACCTGGTGTTGCAGGATTAACCGGGGTCGTAGGATTGGCAGGATCGGTGCGGGTAATCGTGGGTCGTTTATCGCAATAATAATGACTTTTCCAGTCCTGGAAATGATCGAAATAATCCCGTTCATTTAAAGGATGTGCCTCCGGAATGAAATTGTTAGCTGTTATGTTTAAGGTGAAACAAATATTTTGGTTCACATCTTTTTCTCTTATCACAATTTCAGTTGAATAACTGCTGCCAGTTGCATATCCATTTGTAAGATCAATTTTCATTTGAACCAGTATACTTTGCCCCGGCTGCAAGGTGACGCTTGTTTTGTTTAAGGTGGGTTGATTGGGTAAAAGATTGCCGTCGTTATCATAAAAAGGCCGCACACCCACCAGGTAGGTTTTGGCAACCTGCAGAACATTCTTTACTTTAAATGGAACCAGGATCACTTCACCCACATTGGCGTCGCGGGTAACACTAATAAGACATTGGGGCGGACAATCACACATAGGGGGGCAGGAGTTGCAATCATCTTTTTTTACGATGGCGGTACCGATATTTAATACGTCCTGCAGCTCAGTGAACCATTGCAAATTATTGTTCAAATTGCCCTGGAGCATACGGCTTGTAGCATCGGTTATCTGTTTTACACTTTGAGTTATGTTTCCAAAATCGATTTTATTACCGGTTGTAAATTGCATACAAATTCGTTTAAAGTGAAATAGTATTATTTTTTTTGACTGTTATGAAATAACATCAGCAGGTGTTTTATCAACTGCCGTATAGTGAATTACCTGGTCAAACATTCGTATGTCGCCTGTATAATGATAATTTTTATTTACATCAGGGGGCAAGGTGATATTCAGATGAAGCAAAATAGTTTGACCCGGCCCAACAACTTGCCCTGCCTCGTCAATCGAGATATCGACCCAATCCGCTATATCTTTTTTCAGCCCTTTCGTAAATGTATCCAGCGTTTTCTCAATGCCCTCATCACCGCTGGCACGTACCGCCAGTGAAAGGTTACGGCAAATGAGGTCCATGTCGGTTAATGTATTGTGTTTGATAGCAGGGATGGTTAGTGCAATATTACCTTTATTTGAAAAAAGGATCTCTTTGGTATGCTGCATGCCTGCTTCAATTCCTTCGAGAACTACATTTCCAGGTGAGAGCTGTATGTCAATATTTTCGTGAACGATTAATGTTACTTTTTTAGTTTCATTCCCGATTTGCAAATTCATTTCATAAGTACCCGCAGGCGTGAGGGGATCTACAGCATAGAATAAGTTTTTGGATTTTTTCTCCCGTGGTTTTAAAGTTGTATGCACCGGAAAAACTGCATCTGCATTTTGTACATTTTTCATAGGCAATTCGCGTATGAATAAATGTTCATCTGTAGCATTGTGCAGCATCACCGGGCCTCGTAAAAATGACGGCGGCCCGGAAAGTATGATCTCGTTTTCACCGAATCCGATATGCTCGTGGTGTTCTTTATGGGTTACTCTGATCATCGGTAAACAATTTAAGCGTTATCCATTATTTCCAGGGATGTTTGTTGGATTGTCCCGGGTACCTGGTTGGGGAAAAGGCCTCGTGTCTGGTTCGCAACATTGCACTTCACATCGTTCATGCGCGTTGGGTACATAAGGTTCAGTGATAGCCTGTGCCTCGCCGGCAAGACAAATTGAAAATATTTCTGTTCCCAGCAATTTAAAACAGAGCTGGGTATAATTTGGTAAGCGCACCCTTATTTTTGGCGTAGCAAGGTCTTTTATATCTGTTAATGTAAACCGTGGGAAGTTCAGCATTTCAATAGTCGAAGCAATGGGTTTTTCAGGGTTTCCCTGGAGGTTCGTAGTAACGGTCACGGGTTTGTTCGGATCCCCCGTAACTAAGGTAGCTATTGGATTTGCCGGGTCACCTGTTATGCGGGTGGCCAATGGATTGGCATTATCTCCGGTGATGCGTGTCGCGATAGGCTGATTAACATCACCTATTAGTTTTGATGATGTTTCAATAATCGTTGAATCAATAGTTATGCTGCCTCCGAGGTCGAGGTGCATCTTGTCTAATGGAATATTTACCGATGTTGACATAAAGAACTATTTAATTTTAGAATAAATTTAAAAATATTTTAATTAATTATGTCTAATTAATAATAATTCATCTGCTTTTAAAACAAAAATTGTGTTATTTTTTCGTCAAATGTGGATAACGTTGTGTATAATAGGTGAAAAACTACAAGTGAAAAAATTTGGAAAAGTATGGTTCGCACATGTATCTTCGAATTCAAATTGAGAAGTGAAAGTCTGTAAAAAGATGGAAGCTCTTCAAACAAAAGCATCAGGCCAGATTGGAATACGGAGAACGAGCAATCGAAGGAAGTATGAAGAACGAAACTTGATGCTTTTTTTATGTCCTTATACTTCTGTCAAATAGCAAATACCTTCCGAATCTCTTTCTCGAATTATAGGTAACGTAGCGCAGCAGTCTTTATAGTTTTTTAAGAAAAAGAATACCCGGATTTCCTTTGTAGAAGAGAAATTTGATGGTCCGCATGTTGCTAATTTACCTCGATGAAATCGGGCCGGCTTACCAATCGGGTGTTGTTTTTGAAGGTAATATTTGAGCTTATATCGAAACGGAAGTTTTGGTTATAATAATTCTTTTTCAAATAATAATATCCCCTCAATTCAAGTGTGCCAAACACAAGGCTTTCATTCCTCGTTCTGATTCCACCACCAATTGTTGTAAGAATATCACTCGTTGAAAGCCTCGTGCCATATGGCGTGAAGATGCCGGTATTGCCAAAGATAAACGGCGCAAAGCGGAATGATGCCAGGGACCATGGGCTAAAAAAAACTGACTCAGCTTTAATGGTCGCACGCAGCGAACCGCCCGAATCATTCCTTCGATATTCGGGCAAACCAAATTTGCTATTGAAATATAATGGTTGATTAAGTACTGTATTTATCTGTTTCGCAAAACCGATACTGATAAATGTACGTTGTTTCCATTTTTGCCCCATATCCTTCAAGTGATCGAAATAATCTATACCGGCAAGCAGGTTGATATCTTCCAGGGTTTTATTATTCAAATAACCTTCAGCACGGATTAAATAACTATAATAATTATTTTTTTTATTGAATGAAGATCGCTGGTAGTTGAAGCCAAGAAAAGGCCGGCCCAGGTTTCGCTTCTTTGTATATCCTGCGGTTATCGTGAGATTGAGGCCCTCCGGAACATCTTCATTGCGGCCAAAGGCATAAATGAATTGCGATTTATAAAAGTTCTGGCGATAAAATGACAGGGAGCCTAAAACGCCCAGGAGATTGACATACCGCCAGCTATAAAATGAAACAAATTTCTCCGGAAAATCCTGGAATTTCTGATCGATAACCCTAAGGGCAACCAACTTTCTTAATTTTTTATCCTCCGATGCTGTCGTAAATCCAGTTGAGTTTATATTATATCCCGCCCATGCATCAAAGTTATAAAACCGGTAACGGATATCAGAGAAGTAAACGGAATCAGACGAATACATGTTCCTGGTAGAATGGTATGCTCCAATAAATTCATAAGTCCAATGCATATAACGATGAATGAGGGGCTTATTAAATCTAACATAATACATGTTTTCTTCTTTGAACCCATTGATATTGGGGAAGAAACTTTGATAACCAAGCCCGCCATCAATATAACTGCCTCCGATATTCCTTTGAAGAAAATCCATCCCTGCGCCGAAATTTTTTCGCCGGCTGATATCGTATAAGCCACGGAAGGTTACACTATTGCCCGAACCGGAAAGGTTGTCTTCTCTTACTGAAATATCCGTATTTCTGAGGCCAAATGATGCCAGGG
The DNA here is from genome assembly GCA_039934515.1 of Ginsengibacter sp. Lineage (GTDB taxonomy): Bacteria > Bacteroidota > Bacteroidia > Chitinophagales > Chitinophagaceae > Ginsengibacter. The sequence continues at coordinate 5,210 of JBDTLZ010000281.1, read as the reverse complement.
ACCCACCCAGGGCAAATAGATCTTTAACCGTAACCTTTACATCAACAGAATCTGAAGTGCCATATACCGGAACAACTTCGATGGTGGCATCCTGCAGGTAGGGCAACTGCCTGAGATAGGTTTCATTATCTGCCATCAGGTAGGGGAGTAAGGAATCGTTTTCTTTAAAAAAGAGATTGTTCTTTATTACCGACGTCCGTGTGATATGGTGTATTTTGTTGGCAAGGCGCGTGAGGGTTGTTACCACCTTTTTTGCAGTATCTTTCAATGGTATTCCAAAATGTAAGTCCTTGATTGTGATACTCCTGATTATGTAACCTTCAAATTTTTTGTAAAATACATCATTTCTTTGTAGATCATTGGCAGCCTGTACCTCGGTAGTATCACGACTTAAGCTTTTCATCATTTTCCCGATTAAACCTTTCCTGGTCTTTAGATAGTTGTCCAATGTTTTTTTAGGAAGGGTATCGAATGACTTTTTAAGAGTGATTTCAGCAGTCTTTACGAAAATTGAATCATGGGATCCCGTGGTGAGCGTATCAGTTTGTGCGGATAAGGAAAATTGCAGCAAGAAGAATATGCAGGTAACAAACAGGCACCGTAAATCTTTCTTCCGGTATAGCATCATTCATTTTAAAATAACGAAAGTAAAAATAGTCAACAGTTACTGTTCTGTCTCGGGGATTTATTAATTAAGACCTTTACAATGAGCAAATTGTCCCCGAAGAAATGTTAATTTTTTATTGAATTAATTGATAATTGACCTAGGCGATTCTTCATAGAATAAATAAAAAATATTAGGTGCTTTATATATCCCGCATAAAAACGAACGACTCAGGAATGTGTTTCCATCGGCTAACAACTCAACATGTCCTGATTGATATTTTCGTTTTCCGCTCGTTTTTTGCAATTCATTGCCTGTGCTTTGCAGTCATTAGGCATCACCCTTGATTTACGAAAGCCGTTTTGATCTTATCAATAAGTGATTCATCCTGCATTTTCTTAGCAAGTTCGATCATATTGTCAAATGCCAGGGCATGTGATATTCCATGTCCTATGATGACGGGTTTATTAACGCCCAGTACCGGAACACCACCATAGATCTCGAAATTGAAACGATTAAAATATTCGTCAACAATATTCCTGCTTTGTACGATATCATAAATGGACTCTGCAAATTTCAAAATGGCATTCCCGGTAAAACCATCGCATACATATATATCGGCATTATCAGGTAAAAGGTCCCGGCCCTCTACGTTGCCTATAAAATTGATTCGTTTGTTCTCCTTCAAAAGCGGGTAAGCTGCCTGTGTGAGCAGGTTTCCTTTGCCTTCTTCAGCGCCGAGGTTGAGAAGGCCAACTCTTGGATTGGGAATGTTTAAAATATGCTTTGCGAAAAGAGATCCAAGCACTGCAAACTGTGAAAGGTTCTCGGGCTTACAATCAGCATTCAGTCCTACATCGAGTAGCAGGGCGAGATTGCCATTTTCCCTTGGGAGGTAAGCGCCAATTGAAGGCCGAAGAACACCTTCAATAGCTTTAATGCTATACAATGCCCCAACCATCATCGCCCCGGTATTACCGGCACTTATAAATGCATCTGTTTCGCCCGTTGCCAGTAATTGAAACCCAATTGCAATAGAAGATTGTTTTTTTTCTTTTAAAGCCCTGGTAGGATGTTCATGCATTTCAATCACCTGGGCGGAATGGACGATGGAAATATTTTCATTATTTATCCCATGCTCAGATAACAGGAGTTCAATTTGTGCCTTGTCGCCTATGAGGGTTAAGGTTATGCCAGGGCGGGGCCGCGTTAAAAAAAGACCCACGCCCTTTACCGCTTCCAATGGTGCAAAATCTCCACCCATTAAGTCAATTGCAATGTTCATATTTCATAGTTAATTAAAACAGACTGCCCGATTAGAAGCTATTACAAAAACAATGCTATTGTGTAATTCTCTATAGTTTAGGCAAAAAAAAACCAAAAACAAAGTTGAAGTTAATCAAACTTTGTTTTTGGAATCGTAATAAAATGGATGCAGCACTAAGCCTTTAACGGGGCTTTCTCAGCAACTACTTTTCCCTTATAATACAATTTGCCTTCATTCACGTGGGCGCGATGGCGCACATGGATTTCACCAGTAGTACTGTCGGTACTCAGGGTAGGAGCATCTGCTTTATAATGTGTTCTTCTTTTTGCACTTCTTTGCTGACTGTGTCGGCGTTTTGGGTTTGGCATAACCGTAAATTAAAATATAGATTAATTATTATTGTTCTTAAATTTTTCCAGCCCTTTTTGCAAAGGGTGATTATTTTCAATAACTCCCGATCCCATTTTTTTGAGCATGGCGAGTATTTCTTTATTACATTGGGGGCCACCCATTTCCTGCACTTCACACATTCGCTGGAAAGGAATACTCAGCGAAACAAACTCATATATCCAATCCGCCACATGAAGGTGGCTCTCTGTGCGCGAAATATAAAAAATATCAGGGTCTTCCTCGCTTTCATTCATCTCCTCGGGGTTTTCGATCTGTTTTATCACCATATTAAATTCGTCCCAGAGATCCATATTAAGGGTGTTTCCACACCTGTCACAAATAACGTTGACACTACCGCCTATTTCGAATTTCAACAGCATAAATGATGTATTTTTTTCGAGAAGAAGCTTTATACTTGCCTGGCAATCCGTAAAATCTGCCTGGCTGTAATTTGCAAAGAACTTATTGTCAACTTCATATTTGAATTCATGAATTCCTGGCTTTAATCCTACAAAAGCAATCTCAAACTCACGCCTGTTTCCCATGACATCAAATTAAAGGGGGGCAAAGGTAAGGAAAATCCATTAATTTTTGGCATGAGTAGGTCTCAAAAATTGGATTTTTAGACAGTTTTTGGCGATCAGGCGATATATTGCCGCACATGTTTGGCCTATCTTCGGTTCCGAAAAGGATAATTTGACAGGTCCGACCATATAAAAATGACCGTTTCGCAGCTTATTGTATGAAAATTTTTGGTAGCTCAAAAAAGCAAAAATGGGCCTGGATATACGCAACCATCCTGGTAGTTATTATCAGGATATGGGCAATAAACCATTTCAGTATCGAAACTTTTTACAGTCATGACTTTTATTACCTTTTTGCAATAGTTCTGCGGGGCCTGTTTGGGTGGATACCACTTAGCCTTGGCGACATTTTGTACCTGGTTACGGGGGCATGGCTTCTTTGGAAAGTAGTAAAGAATTCCATTTTTCTTGTGAAAAAGAAACTTACCAGGGAGATCATTGTCAAAAAACTTTTGAAACTGGCATGGCTTTCCATTGTCATCTATATTGTATTCAATATATCCTGGGGCTTAAATTATAACCGCAAGGGTATCGCCTGGCAATTACAATTAGAAACACCGGTGTTTGACACCTCCGATATCCTCATGTTGCAACAATTACTTCTGCAAAAAGTAAATGCAGCAAAAAAAACGTTGCTTGTGCAAAAAACGATATATCCGGCCAACAGGGATTTGTTTAAACGGGCGAAAACTTGTTATGAAGCGACTGAAAAAAAGTATCCGGCCCTTACTTATAAAGTTTCTTCAATTAAATCTTCTTTGTATGGATGGTTGGGCAATTATTTGGGATTTACAGGGTATTACAATCCTTTTACTGGTGAAGCGCAGGTGAACACCACTGTTCCTAAATTTTTACTGCCTTTTGTAACCTTGCACGAAATGGGTCACCAGCTTGGGTATGCAAAGGAGGATGAGGCGAATTTTTCAGGATACCTTGCGGCCGCAAATTCCAATGACACCTTATTCCAATATTCTGCCTACCTGGATCTTTTTATATATGCAAATCATGAAGTCTTTTTTTTTGACTCCGCAGCTTCGAAAATGGCGGTAAAACAATTAAGCCCGGAAGTAAGGGCAGACCTGCAGGAATGGAAAAGCTTTAATCAAAAATACCGCAGTGTTATCGAGCCGGTGATAAGCTGGATGTATGGAAAATATTTGCAGGTAAATCAACAACCCAAAGGGCTTCGCAGCTATAATGAAGTAATTGCGATGCTCATGGCTTATTATACAAAATATGGCCGGATATGATCGCTACTTACTTGTTGTATTGAATAATTTATGTGTTGGGAATATTCGCTATCATTAGCAAGTTGCCGTTTGGTTATTATGTGTTGGCTTAATTATTTTTAGAAAACAAGCTGCCTTCTGAAATTTCCATCCTGGAGAACCTTTATTTCAAAATCATTCATCCAGCTTTGAAGACGGCGATTTTCTTCACCGGTCAGGTCATTGAAGAAATAAGCCATTTCAATTTTGGTACCGTCCTTAAGTGTGGCATATAAAGCTTTTGTAAGCACAAAAATTGTCGAACCACCTTTCATGCCGGCATGATCCAGCCAGTTTCTGTTGGCGGGTTTTTCCATTATTGTTTCCAGCACTTCAGCCAGAACGGTATATGTTTTTTCATCAAAATATTTTCGATTGTTGAGAATATTGCATACCTGCACATATTCCAGTGTAGTGGAAGCGGGGAGCCTGTTGCTCCATTCTTGTTGCATAGGTAAGGTAAGGTCCTGCGGCCGGAATTTTTTCTTATAATTACTGTCATTTTTCAATTCATTGTGAATGAAAAGAGCCGCCTTTGCATAATCATCCCCATCGATTTTTTTTATGGCTTTTAGAATCTTTTCACTGCTTACCTGCTTTGGATTTTGGTAAATAAATAGTGAAGCCACCAATGGGTAAATGGCTGTATGTTGTTTGAGGCCTAACAACTGTAAATTGTTTTTTATATTGTCAACGCCAAGCAGATCCAGGAGATATTCTGTGTTTGCATTACTGCTGAACATGATCATACCCCTGGCGACGTCAATTAATCTTACGCTGTCGTTAACAATATGGCCGAGTTTTCTTTCATAACTTACCCAGGCAGGATGGGCGTCACCATCGGTATTTGGCAAATAGTATTTATCAAGCTCATGTAGCGTGACTTTATTGTTTTCATTAAAAATATCGTGTGCGGCTTGTTTGGCGAATTCTATTGCCACCAGGATTTTTACCGTACTTGCCAGCGGCATCAATTTATTTTCATAAAGTTTAGCCACCACCGTATCATTTTTTCTAAGAAAAAGAGATGACCTGGATTCATTTTGTTTTATAAAATTCAACAAAGAATCGGCGCCTGGCTGCGCATGTAGGAATGT
>JBDTLZ010000280.1:0-11243 GCA_039934515.1 Ginsengibacter sp. | reverse complement strand
TTTCACTTCCAAAGATCAAATGTTTTCCGGGGTCGTAATTATAAAAAAAGGGCTTTTCCCCGAAGCGGTCCCTTGCGACAAAAATTTCTTTTTTTTCTTCATCATAGATAACAAACGCAAACATCCCATCCAAAAACTGCAGGCAGTTTTCTTTATACCGGTCGTATAATGCCATCAAAACTTCTGTATCGGAGGATGTCGTGAACTTATACCCCTGCTTTATTAAAATTTCTTTTAATTCTATGTAATTGTAAATCTCTCCATTGAATATAATAGAATACCTGTCCAAATAGTGCATAGGCTGGTCTGCCTCATGGCTTAGATCAATAATGGATAGCCGCCGGTGCCCAAACCCTACATTTTTTTCAGAATTTATCCAATACTGTTCCCCATCCGGGCCCCTGTAATGGATAATGTCGGTCATCTTTTTTAAAGCGCCCTTCGTAACCTTAGCGCTATCACCCGAGATGATACCTGCAATTCCGCACATACTGAGCTATTTAATTTCGAATTTTTATCTCACACGTTCTGCCATTTATAAAGCAGGTACTTTCTCTTTTTTAATTTTTGACAGTAACAGATTTATTGAATTGCGATTGTGAAAAAAGACCATTACTATTAACAGCACTGCAACAGTCGTTTTTACAAAGATCCGGGTATTCAAATTATCAATCCGCATAAACCTGATAATAATAACCGTTGCAAGTAAAGTTGTTACTACGATTATTACTTCTGCAAATTTATAGGGAATAGGATAAACCTTCTGTCCTTTGTGAAAAAGATAGATGGGAACAAATACCTGGGCAATTACCGTGGCCAGGGCAGAGCCTTCTTTTCCATATTTTGGAATAAGCACGATATTGAGCAAGATAGTAACTATTGTTGCATACAGCATTGCCATACCATAAGGGGCCGTAGTTTTTTTAATAGTTATCCCGATGATCGCAATATAAGAAAAACCGATAAGCATAAGATTATAGCCTAAGATCCCGGCAACCCATGCAGAACTATAATATTGCGGGGTTGTAAAAATCATTAATATTTCCGGGGCAAACAGCATTAATAGGGCTGTGAGTAAACCCATCACATATCCATACAATAAAAAAACATTTGCGTATACTTTTTTTGCATCGGGATTATCAATTATAGAAAATGCAAATGGCCCCCATGCCTGCTGAAATGCACCGGTAAACAGGCTTAACCCCGATGCCAACATAGCTCCAATGCCGAATAGGCCTACTTCTGCGGTACTTCCTGTAAAATAAGCGAGAAAGTAAGAATCGGTGTTATTAAGGAGCCAATATGATAATCCGGCAGGTATTAGTGGTAAGGCAAATTTCAGCATCATCCTTAGTCTTGCTTTATTAAAATAAGTAAATCTCAACCATGTTTTTAATTGAAAAATAACTACGATGCTATATATGGCTGAACTTACGGTAAGTGCGGCAAACACTCCGGTAATGTGCCAGTGGAAACCTATAACAAATAAAATTGTAAGCCCGATAGTGGTGATGGTCTGTGCAACGGTAAATAGTACTGTTGCCACCGGCCTGCGGTGAACCCTGTACCAATTGATTAAAACAACCGGAAGAATATTGGTAACCAAAGAAAACGCCGGAAGAATAAAATACAGGGGTTTGCCCGCTCCTTTAAAAAAAGTATAGGAAAGCCAGGGGCTTGTAACTATGACGGCAGCACTGATAATTATAGCGACAATGAACTGGAACCAGATATAACTACCAAAAGATTTTTTGTGATCGGCCTCTTCCTTAGAGTCATAAAACCACCTTGCAACAGAATTGTCCAGGCCACACACCACCAGTATACCCAATAAGAAAAAAGTGGTGTTGATCAGGTTGATTATTCCATAATCTTTTGGCAAAAATAAGCGGGTATAGATTGGAACTAAAAAAATGCCGATCATTTTACTTACTACGCCGGATAGGCCGTAAATAAGAGAGTCGCCCGCTAATTGTTTTAGATGCTTAAGCATTTATTTTCAGCTTTTTTCTAAAGCATCTTTATAAACACCAGGTAACTGATGCAGTTTTACCGGCGTTAAAATAATTTTAAGCATAAGTCCTTCTGCGATTTGGTTGGTAATTTTTAAACAGGTATTTTGATTGTAGTAATTGGTATAAAATATCCTCTATAACATGATCATTTTTAAAGTATCAAAACTATACCCTTTTCCCTTGTATCTTATTTTTAAAATGTACATGCCTTTTTTAACGCCTTCCATATTTATGGTGTTACTGCCATTTTCAATTTCAAAAGATTTAACCTTTTTTCCCGACACATTGAAAATATCTAATACAGGGTGTTGATTTGAAGGTAATTCTATTAATAAATTAAATTGCTTTGCAAATGGATTTGGATACGCAGACATTACTGCAGGATTTGAGATGGTAAGTTGAGAACTGTCGCCGGCCAATATAATACGTGTATTTAATGGGAAGATACAATTGCTGTCATTCATAACCCCGGTAAATTGATAAGTGCCCCCCGATAATAAAAACATATTATTTTCAATATCTGCCGAATCAATGATTCCATTTTTTGTAAAAAATATCTTTTTATAACCGTTAAAACCGGCTTGGAGGATCATTTGCTCTTTCGCGGAACCGGCATTAAAAAAGATAAAACTAAATAATTTTTCTGATTGGGATATTTTTGAATCTACTACTATGGTGTCATTTATATATTTCATACAATTACCATAATTGTTAATAGAATCAATTATATAAGTGCCATCTGGCCAGGAAAATTCCGGGCGATCACCGGTATAAAAAATTACAGAAGCAGGCGTCCCGTTTTTCCTGTAATAAATATCCCAGGGCCCATCACCACCGGTTAATTTGAACACATTATCCTGGGTCATATTGCAGTTCCACTTTTGACGAGATAGTTTTATATCTATATCATTATTGGGTTTGAAAATATAGTTATCACTATTATAACCGGGCACATTGTTAGCATCAAAAAGATTTTTAACCTTATAAACACCGGGATCATTAAAAGTAGCCTGGAAATTATCACCGGCGGAAGTATAGGAACCGTACAAAAGGGAATCTTTGTAAATATCAAAGCGGTAAGGTTTTTGACCACAAAAACTGATCATAATTTTTACTGAGGCAGGATTGCATGTTTTTTCAATTTCCTGTATGCGCACAGAAGTGTGAATGTTTACACGATCTAATAAATTTTTAAAAGCGGAGAATGGTGGGTAGGTATGGTTAGCATAATCATAAAAGTACTGGGTGTTGTTAAGTCCCGAGAAATAATTTTCTGTATAGTGTAAATTAGTTTCCTCTGTTATGTCTCCGCCACGTCCCCATGAAAATAAAAATTCGGTAGTTGATTTGGAAATGTTTCTTTTTACCGAATCCCTGTTGAGTGCATAAAATAGCGGGCCGAAACTACCAAGCTGGTAATCGTTATTTATTGATGTTTCATCTACCGTAATCGTGTAACCGCCTGAAATAAGCGCACCTTCAGGAGCGGATTCAAAAGTATTTAAAGTGGTATATATCCCTCCATACGACAGGCCGGCAATGATAACTTTTTGGTATTTACTTTTTAAATATTTTACAATTGCAATACTTTCAATAAGGCAATTTACACCATAAGGCGTTTCCCTGGCGAGTAAATAACTGGTGATCTGATTTGGGATTGGAAACTCGCTGTTAAGCGCAACGGGGTTGTCTTTTTTATCCCACACGAATGCTCTAAAATCAATTAGTGGTCGTATAGCGATATATACATCCCCAAGGGTTGCCAGAGAGTCTTTCATAAACCCGTAGCTATTTTGATAGCCGTCGCCTCTCACCATTTCTGTACCATTATTAGTTCCCGACCCTGTAATGAACAAAACGGCTGTATTGCATTTCGATAAACTACTATTTGTTGCGGGAGTGTAGGTGCAATACGTCGATGAGTTTTTGCCATTCAGAGAAAAGGGTAAACCAAACACAGGGTTGGTTTGTTTATAGCCATGTGATTTATCCAATGAATAGTAGTAGTTCAATGACGCATTTATAGAATCAAGAGGGTAAAGATTGCCAACGTGCATATTATCATACGCGCCATAAAATTCCTGCCCGGCAAATTTCATTATGCTGTTCAAGCTATCAAACAGGCCGGCTCTCGTTTGCACAAACGGGTGAATATATAATTTGCCGGGAAACAGGTAATAATTAATGTAGACAGGTGTTTGAAAAACGGTTTCAAAATATAGACTATCGTTATAGCTTGTTTGAGCCACGATATTTTGATGCCTGCTTACAATGAGTGCCAGTATCAGCAGGATTTTCAATCTGTACCCGACGGATTGTTTTGGGCTAATATTTTGCATGCCGGGATATTTACGGGTTTAGGGATTAAAGACATCAATTAAGTTTCATTAACTCTTTTTCATATAACTGAATTAACTGCACGCCAATTTTATCGGCATCATGATATTTTTCAACATACGCCCGGCTTTTAACGCCAATATCATATCGCAGGGTACTATCGGAAAGTAGTTTTTCCAGTTGTTCTTCAATGTTTTCCGGATTAGTATTTACGATGGGGCATTCCTGGGGTAAACCGGCTGCAAAAACTTCAGGGATCAGGTAACACAAAACAGGCTTTCCAAAAGCCATGGCTTCCAGTGCCGCCATACCATGGCTGCCCAGGATTATCTGATCTATGAAAATATCAGCCTTCCTGATTAAAGTTAGTACTTCTTCCCTTGAAACCCCGTGTAAGAGCATAAAATCAAAATCATGTCTCTTTTTCAGCCGTTCAATTGTTGCTAATATTATGCTGGTGCCTTTTGCATTTTGGGCGCTTGGTGAATGAAGTAAGAGGGGGCGATTATTCTCGCTTCCATATTGTGGAATAAACTCACGTACGTTAAGTCGTTGAAATACGAGATTTACTTTCGGGAACAGATTCCTATCAATAAATAAAGTTATTTCGGGGCATGCTACTGGCACTGCGCCCGCTTTATGGAACAAACGTTGCGTTTTTCTCTTGTTGTTGCTGCTCTCAACGGCCTTATATTCATATCCATTTTCGAAAGCATGTTGGTAATATTTGTTAATAGGGATTAAAATTGAAGGATCTCTGATATCGCTCCCCAGCCATTCAATGAAAATTGCTTTTTTTTTATAACGTGCCCATTTTAAATCAAGGCCACCGAAAACAGCGGTTTCGAACAGATAGTGCAGCACATTTGCCTCATCTATCAATTTTTTTATGGCCCAAAGATTTTTTATATACCGGTAGGCCCAGCGAAAAAAATTTTTTTTTGTGCCTTTATGGGGTAAAACGACCTCACTGTCATCTGAACCGTGGTATTTGTGGGCTGAGACGGTGAGACACTTTGCACTTACTCCCGGTATTTTGTTTATTGCTTTTGCTGTATTGGTATTAATTGAAGCGATATTTCCTGGCAAATAAAGAATTTTCATAAATTGCGACCCGGTTAATGCACCTTTCTAATAATACGATTTATTACCTGATTTTATTGGCGGCATCTTCTTTGGTAGTAAACCAGACTATTTATAAATTAAAGATATTCCTGAACCGCGCTTAGTCGAATTGACGGCCTTATTCTTCGATATAATACAAATTTTTTAAAGGTCATCCTTTAGTTTCAGCGGACTCTCTTATTCTTAAAACTTTTGCAGGGTTACCAACCATTATCACATAAGCGCCGGTTTCAATATTTTTTATAAGTGAATTCGCGCCCAAAATAACGCCATCGTTGATAATAGTATTTCCAAAAACTTTGCAATCAAAGCCAAACCAAACATCATTTTTTATTGCAATAGGTGAAAAAGACAATCCCTGGTCAAACACAGAAGTTTCAACGTCATCGAAATTATGCGTAGAAGTTATTATTTTAGTTCCCGCTCCAATAAGCACATTGTTTCCAATAGAAAGCCCTCCCTTTCCCACAAAATAACAAAATTCGCCTATTTTGATATTATTGCCTATTTCAATTTCTGATGGATATTTAAATGTAACTCCATCTTTAATCTGTATGTTTTTACCAAATTTCTTAAAAAATTTTTTGTACAAAAAACTCCGAAGCCTGATTCCCCATTCAAAACTATTATACTTAATGCACGATTGGATCACAAAAAATATTTTGTCACTTCTTTTCATTTGTATTTTCGCTTCTTTGCCATAGTTGAAATAGCCTTACCCCTCAATCATTTGAACCAAGGCTTCTTTCACTTTAAAAGTGTAGCCGTTAGTAAAATAATTTTCATTAAAGGCCAAATTAATTTTCTTTTCAGTAAAAGTCACCTGGCTTTTTGCTGGATTTATTTTTTCCGTAATTATTGATACCAACTCCTGAAGCCTGTACGTTACCCCATCAATAAAGTTGATCTCCCTCGATTTCAGAAACTCATTGTTCTTAAAAAGAATCCCCAACTCTCCAACCGGGGTTAGATTTAAAAATACATCATCAACCTGGATATCTTCGCCCATTTGAACCTTGTTTATTATTCTTGAAAGAAGCCTGTTTTTATTTTCCCCTTTTCCGAATAAAAAGGAAACCCTGATGATAGTATAGTTTTTGCAATGTTCTTTTATATAATTTTCGGCTATGAATTTAGATACAATGTAATCGTTAGCGAGGTGTTCAGAGATTTTTAAAGTGGACAGTGTTGAAAAATAAACATAATGATAGCGCCTGTTGTTGCTGTTTAGCCAGTCTATGAAGTTTTTGTGACCATGAATATTTACGCATTTAATATCGGTTTTGTTCCAGTTGTTAACCGTAATTGCATCAAATAGTAAAAGTTCTTTATCAGGCGGAAGTTGTTCATAAGTAGCTTTGTCACAGATGTCAAATAACGGCCGATAAAGGGGTATAACCTTTGTTGTAGCTACCGCTTCAAAATAGGAGTGCAAATAACTGCCTAAAAAGCCTTTGGCTCCTAAAATTAACAGTAGCTTGTCCATTAACCTTACGTTACAGATTTGAAATATTCTGCGGTCCTTTCAATCCCTTCATCAAGGTCCACTTTTGCTTCAAAGCCTAAAATTTCTTTTGTTTTGCCTACGCTGGGTATCCTCATTTCAATATCGGCACTTAAAGCATCTTTGAAAATAATTTTTGAGTCTGATTTTAAAACCCGGCATACAGCCTGCGCCAGGCCCAGGGTAGTAATAACAGCCCTTGCATTACCCAGGTTAAAACTTTCACCGATTGCTTTGGGATTTTCGATACAACGCATCAGGCAGTCTACAAAATCGTCAACAAAGCACCATGCACGTATAGCGGTACCGTCACCATATATATAAATATCTTCATTTTTTAATGCCTGCTTTATAAAAATTTGCAAAGCTCCTTCACCTGTTTGCCCCGGCCCGTACACATTAAAGGGCCGCACAGTAACCACGGGCAGGGCATATTGTTTGAAATAGGCATGAGCCAAATGCTCGCCGGCCAGTTTACTTACCGCATATACCCAACGTGCTTCTCCCACACTTCCCGAAACGGCCGTGTCTGTTTCTGAGCTTTTATAGGCATGGCTGCCGAAAATCTCCGATGTTGAAAAATCAATAAACCTGTCTTTTACCTCATTTAGTTTTGCCGCTTCCAGTGCGTTGGCAGTGCCAATCATATTAACATTCATAGTATGCACAGGATCTTTGATGACGGTAATAATGCCTGCTATCCCGGCGGCATGCACCACAATATCAGCGCCTTTCATGGAACTTGTAAGTGACACTTTATCTAATACATCTCCTTTTATTATTTTTATATTTGGATGATCTGCATACCCACTGTCAGTTAAAGTATCACGATGGAAATTATCATACACAGTTATCTTATTGTCGTCAATAAGCTTTTTTATCAGGGTATTTGCGATAAAACCCGCCCCCCCTGTAATAAAAATGTTTTTTTTCGTTATTGGCATTGTTATTTTTAAAAATGTACAATCTATTTCTCAATATTCTTCAAGTATTCGCCATAACCGCTTTTCTCAAATTTTTTCGCCAGTTGAAATAGCTGATCCCTGTCAATAAATTCCATACGATAAGCGATCTCTTCAAGGCAACCGATTTTAAATCCCTGGCGCATTTCAATTACCCTTACAAACTCGGAAGCATCATGAAGCGATTCGAAGGTGCCGGTATCAAGCCATGCAAATCCACGATCCAATACGGCAACTTTTAATTTTTTGTCCAGTAAATACTTACGGTTTACATCGGTAATTTCATATTCGCCCCTGGCCGATGGGGCGATATTTTTGGCAATTTCTACCACAGTATTGTCATAAAAATATAAACCCGGCACGGCATAATTTGATTTGGGTTTTGCCGGTTTTTCTTCAATACTTATCGCATTGAAATCCTTGTCAAACTCAACAACCCCATATCTCTCAGGATCGCTTACCGGGTAAGCGAAGATTACTGCTCCGTCGGGATTGGCAGATTTCTGCAAAAGTTGTGAAAATCCACTTCCATAAAATATATTATCGCCCAAAACCAGTGCCACGCCATCTGTGCCTATAAATTTTTCACCAATAACGAAAGCCTGGGCAAGCCCGTTAGGATTTTCCTGCACTTCGTATTGCAGGTTGCATCCCCATTGGCTTCCATCGTTCAATAATCGCCTGAACTGTTGCTGGTCTTCGGGCGTTGTAATAATAAGGATGTCTTTGATCCCCGCCAGCATTAAGGTGCTTAACGGATAATATATCATTGGTTTATCATAAATGGGCATCAATTGCTTGCTGATGCCCATCGTTATAGGGTACAATCTTGTGCCGGTACCACCTGCGAGTATAATTCCTTTCATTTAATTAGTATAGAGATTTAGGTGAGTTGGTTTTAAGAAGGCCGGTTTAGAGGGCTTTGAGGGTTTAGTTGGTTTAGGGGGTTTAGAAGGGCGTTTAATATGTTTGAGGTTCATTTTATATTTTTTTGAGATTTGCGGAGGCGGGCAATCAAAAAAGTTTGTCGTTCTAATAGATCCCGACCTTCATGATAAAGATTTTCCGTCATGAATAAAAGATCATTTGAGATAATGGGTTATTCAATAATTCAATCGTACTGCTATAAGCTATCGTGCTAAAATGAGATTGATCTCTTAGTGTTCTACGGGAAGGTCCCTCTGCAAGGTTTGATGCAATTGAAATGACTGCACGGCGCATTTGTAAGGTCAACCCAAATTTCTCTTCTTTAGGGAACTTGTTGGTTATTGTACAGATCCATACAGCCAATCTCCTTACTTGTTGCCAATCCTCTAATTTCTCAAACGAATACACTTTCATAAAGTGGTTTTAGTATTGATTTCCTAACCTTCTAAACCTTCTAAACTTTTTAAACCATTTAAACTCTCTAACCCCTCTAACCCTCTCACCCCACTACACCTTAAACCCACCCTCTCATCACCCTCCATACTGCTTTTCATAATAATGTGTATAGGCGCCACTGGTTACGTCGTTTAGCCAATCTTTATTATTCAGGTACCAGTCGATTGTTTTTGACAGCCCTTCTTCAAATTGCAGTGAGGGCAGCCATCCCAGCTCATTTTTTAATTTTGTGGCATCAATCGCGTAACGGAGGTCATGGCCCTGCCGGTCCTTAACAAAAGTTATCAGCTTTTCTGATGCACCATTTTCCCTTCCTGTCTTTTTATCCATTTGCCGGCAAAGTTCTTTTATAATATCAATATTTTTCCATTCATTGTGGCCACCTATATTGTAAGTTTCTCCGGGCACCCCGTTGTGAAAGATGGTATCAATTGCGCTTACATGATCTTCTACATACAGCCAGTCACGTACATTTAAACCTTCCCCATAAACCGGTAAGGGTTTGTTGTTAATGATATTATTGATACAAAGCGGAATGAGCTTTTCAGGAAAATGATAAGGCCCATAATTATTAGAACAGTTCGAAACAATAACCGGCAATTGATAAGTATGATGGAATGCCCGTACAAAATGATCTGACGAAGCTTTAGAGGCTGAATAAGGGCTACGGGGAACGTAAGCAGTTTCTTCGATAAAAAAGCCCTTTTCTCCAAGGCTTCCAAAT
Source organism: Ginsengibacter sp. (assembly GCA_039934515.1). Classification (GTDB taxonomy): domain Bacteria; phylum Bacteroidota; class Bacteroidia; order Chitinophagales; family Chitinophagaceae; genus Ginsengibacter. Next base: position 1,193 of record JBDTLZ010000280.1, on the reverse strand, counting down.
ACTTCATCCGTTGAAATATGATAGAATAACTTTCCTTCATAATTATCCTTCCATGCGTCTTTTGCAACCTGTAATAAAGTAACGGTGCCCAATACATTTGTTTTCACAAAAGCAAGCGGATCGGTTATTGACCGGTCTACATGGCTTTCAGCGGCACAATGCAAAACACCCGTAAAATTATATTTCTTGAAAAGGCCTTTTAACAGGCCGGCATCTTCAATATCTCCTTTTACAAAATTATAATTGGGCCGGTCTTCAATATCCCTGAGATTTTCAAGATTTCCAGCGTAGGTGAGCTTATCGAGATTTACAATGGTGTATTCAGGATATTTGGTAACAAATAACCTCGTAAGATGCGACCCTATAAATCCTGCACCACCTGTAATGAGAATATTCTTATTTGCCATTTCCATTTTTGTTTGTCGGAGAATTAAAGCTCCTTATTTGGTGAACTAAATCTATTGATTTCCTGGTTTCAGATAGCGGGAAGCCATTACCGGAAATGATATTTGAATAGGAAGTCGTATGCAATTCAGTAAAGCCTTCGCTAAATTCAAAAGAATCCCCGTCAATTGTTAAGGTCCTATAGGTTCGTTTACCTCCCGCTTTTACATCTGCAGGCAATGTATTGGCATCAATACTCAGCATCCAGTTTACCGTTGCTTTTTCTAATTCAAGGCTCCCTGAAGCAGTGTTTTGCGTGTGTTGAGAAACTTTATTCTCTTTAACTTCTCCAAATATCCACATCAGCATGTCAAAAAAATGTACGCCTATATTAGTAGCGATACCTCCGCTTTTCGTGATATCGCCTTTCCAACTTGTATGATACCAATGTCCGCGGGATGTGATATACTGGAGTTCTACCTGGTGTTTTGTTCTTGCAGGAGCTGAATCAATCTTCTCTTTCAAAGCAATAATAGCGGGGTGTAACCTTAATTGCAGGATGGTAAATACGTGGTTTCCAGTTTCCTTTTCAATTTCTTCCAAGGCATCGATATTCCATGGATTTAATACGACCGGTTTTTCACAAATAACGTTTGCCCCAATGCGCAGGCCGAAACGAATATGGGCATCATGCAGGTAATTAGGGCTGCATACACTTACAAAATCGATTTTTATACCCTGTCTTTTTAATTTCTCCAAATGCCTGTCAAAACGCTCAAACTCTGTAAAAAAGTCCGCATCGGGAAAGT
>JBDTLZ010000279.1:0-39658 GCA_039934515.1 Ginsengibacter sp. | reverse complement strand
AAGAACAAAAATCTAATCAGTTGAACCTATTTGATTTATAACAAGACGCTAATGTTAATATATATAGAAATGGAAAATAAAATTTTCAAAACATGGTCGATCAAATCGCCTGTAAAAAGTTAGCTGATGCCTTCGCCAATATTATCAAGATCATTTTGGGTGTCATTGTGTTTTTCTTTATTGCTTGTACCAGCGGGAAAGTAAATGCTTCATAATAAAAAGTAAGTAAGGCTATCAATAAGGGAAGCTTATCAAAAAGCAGGCAATCATAAAATTCAGTACGTTAATAAAAATTCATTCTTTGAATTTTTTTCACCAGCTCGTCCATATGAAACACCTGGGAAATCAAAGAGAAAACCTGGATAAATAGCCGGGTAAAAAAGAATATTTTAAGTGTGCTTATTTTTTTCTCTGAAACATCCGCATTATTTGATAGTTTTTTATATAGGCGCAGGCCAGGGAAATTGTTTCAAAAAACAGCGCAAAGTAGGCCGGCAAAATTAATACGGCGATAATGCCACCGTCAAAATGAATATCCTTAAAAAAGAATGCACGGCATCCGATATATACCAGGGAAATCGACTGAAGGCTAATTAATAAAATACAGATAACCTGGTCTAAAATAAATTTAAAGGGCACCAGTTTCTTACTTCACATCCAGCTTTATCTGCAACTCATCCAATTGCTTTTCATCAATAATCGAAGGAGCGTCTATCATAATATCCCTGCCACGGTTATTTTTTGGAAATGCAATAAAATCCCGGATAGATTCACTACCACCTAAAATCGCACACAGACGGTCAAAACCAAAGGCAATGCCACCGTGCGGCGGAGCGCCATATTCAAATGCCCCTAGCAGGAAGCCAAATTTATGTTGCGCCTCCTCTTTAGTCATCCCCAAAGCTGCAAACATTTTTTCCTGTAATTCTCTCTGGTAAATTCTAATGGACCCTCCACCAATTTCATTTCCATTCAGCACCATATCATATGCATTTGCTTTGATGGTGGCATATGGATGATCCAGGTATTTTTCGGCATTTTCAATTAAGGGGTTGTTGTTGATCATCACCTTTATATCTTCCGGCTTCGGTGATGTAAAGGGGTGATGTCGCGCCACCCAGCGGTTGCCTTCCTCATCATACTCAAACAATGGAAAATCGGTCACCCACAAAAGTTTAAATTCCGCCGGCTTGCGTAACCCCAGTCTCTCGCCCATGTATAGACGCAGATCACTGGTAGCCTTCCGGGTGCGCTCTTCCTTACCTGCAAGAATTAAAATAAGATCTCCTTTGCCGGCATTACACTGCACAGCCAAACTTTGTAACTCTTCTTCGTTGAAAAACTTATCGAAACTGCTCTTCAGCGTTCCATCGGTATTACATTTTACAAAGGCGAGGCCGCCCATTCCGACCTGCGGACGCTTCACCCATTCAATTAATTCATCGGTTTGTTTTCTCGTATAATCGCTGCACCCCCGAACCGAAATAGCCAATACACTCTCTGCTTCATCAAAAACTTTAAAGCCCGGGTGAAATGAGCCTTCAATTGTGTTGGGTTGAAGCGGGCTCTTTAAATTTGCAAGCTTCATTTCAAAGCGTATATCTGGTTTATCATTTCCATATATCCACATGGCATCTTCCCAGCTCATGCGCTGTAGCTTTTCGCTATAATCGATTCCCTTTACTTCTTTAAAGATGTTTTTTATCATATCCTCGAACATTTGTAAAATATCTTCCTGTTCTACAAAAGACATTTCACAATCTATTTGCGTAAACTCCGGTTGCCTGTCTGCACGCAGATCTTCATCACGAAAGCACTTTACAACCTGGTAATAACGATCATACCCACTCACCATTAGTAATTGCTTAAATGTTTGCGGGGATTGCGGCAACGCATAAAATTCACCGGGGTTCATCCGGCTGGGTACTACAAAATCCCTTGCGCCTTCCGGGGTTGATTTTATCAAAAAGGGGGTCTCAATATCAATAAAGTTTTGTTGGTGCAAATAATTTCTTGCGGCCCTGTTCACAGCATACCTTAGTTCGATATTTCTCTTTACCGGATTTCTCCGTAAATCTAAAAAGCGGTATTTCATCCTGATGTCATCACCGCCATCGGTATCATCCTGTATGGTAAAAGGAGGAACTGCTGATTTGTTTAATACGGTAAATTCGGAAACAAGTATTTCAATATCACCGGTACCAATATTTACATTCTTATTGCTGCGTTCATTTACTGTGCCTTTTGCCTGCAGAACAAATTCACGGCCGAGGGGGTTTTCATCAAGCTGCCCGGTGAGCTTTTCGTTAAAAAGTAATTGGGTAATGCCATACCTGTCTCTTAAATCTATGAAAGTGATACTCCCGAATTTGCGTATGGTTTGCACCCAGCCGGCAAGCGACACTTCTTTGTTGATGTCGGTAATTCTTAATTCTCCACAGGTATGTGTTCTATACATTTTATTGGTCTTATTTTATTTTAAAACGGCTGCAAAGATAAAGCTTATCGGGTTTTTTAGTGCTATTAAAAATCCAATTAAAAATACCTGTAATTACACAATGAGATGCCCGGATGGCGCACCGTTAGTAGCGGTCGATCTTTTCATCTAATGTAGCATTATCAATGCATCCTGCTAAAACTGGCTGTATTTTCTATAGTCAAAGCCCGCAAGCGATAACGATGTTGTACAATCATTTTTTACCTTTCCAGGCTAGCGGTGTGATGCCGGTTTGGCATTACGAGAAAGCCCCGCACACAGGCAGGGATTTATATGGTATCTTTTCTTAGTCCTTCTCCGGCTTATCTGTTTTTTTGCTATCCATCATTTCCATCAGCCTCATACCCAGCAATCCATTGACGCCACCATCAGTTCCGTTTGATCCGCTAATAAGTACATCGGGTATTATTTTGACATTGCCCCTGGCGATTTCCTCGGTGATTTTATACCTGGTAAAGTTGTCTCCACCCATAGCCTTCACCTGCAGTTCATAAGCCTCCGCAGTGGATTTACCCACAGCCATGATCTTTTCAGCTTCTGCCAATCCTGTCTTGCTGATCCTTTCAGCATCTGCACTGGCATTGAGTTTGGTAGCTTCAGCCTGCGCGCCCGCCCTTGCTTTTGTTGCTTCAGCTTCTGCATTGGCACGCATCTTTGTTGCCGTGGCTTCTGCATTAACCTGCAAAACCAGGCTGTTTGCATCACCTTCTGCTTTTTTTACAACCGCGTCTGCAGTACGTTGTGCGATCTCAACGCTTTGCTGCGCTTTTACTATTTCCTTTTGCATATCTGCAATGGCTGTTTCCTTTTCCATACCCTGGCGTTTTTCCTGCGCCATTCGCTGGGTGGTATAAGTCTTTTCTTCTTCCTGTGCAATCTTCCTGTCTGTAAGGGTTTTCATTAGTGATTCCGGAGGTACGATGTCTCCGATCAAAGTATCAACGGCGTTCACATTGTATTCATCGAGTACCTGCCGCATGTTGTCTTTTGCAGCCTGCTGCCGTTCTTTACGGGTGCTTAAGAAAGCAATGACGTCACTGTCCTGTGCCGAATTCCTGAAATAGTTACCGATTGTTGGTTCAAGTACCTGGCTTACGAGGTTGTTCATGCTGCCAAACCGCGCAATTACTTTCGGCGCTTCATTGGCAGGTATGTGAATGATCTGCGACACGTCAAGGTTGAAAGGGAAACCGTCCTGGGAGCGAACGGTGATCGTACTTAAATTCTTATCTAATTGATGCGCCTCACTTCTTGTATTTGCCCAATTTAATACAAGATTGGTAGTAGGCACCAGCTCTACTTTCATGATATATTTATTAAAAGGATATTTACCCGGTCCGTATGGTTCCATCCACACGCCACGTTGCCCCTTGCTTACGATATTACCATGTTTAAAGCTTTCGCCGGTGAGGTCTTTCCCATCCTGCCCGATATAGCTGATCACTACACCTACATAACCAATGGGAACATCGGTCATCGGCACTTCTTCAATTTGTATGGCCCACGGGTTGATATTGTAACTACCGGCAAGAATGATCGAAGGTTGCAAACCCCGGTTACCGTCATGTTTTAAAAATGTATCAAAGTCCTGGAAATTATTATGCCCATCAATATATTTACCGGCTATCTGCCCGGTTTCAATTGGTTGCCCGTCTAAAGAAGTAACTACGCCTACCATATTTTCATGTATGATAACCATGTCGGCTATCGTGATGGTAAACGCATAAGTATTGATACGATAAGTACCGGCAGTTATGTATGAAGTCTGTCGTCCTTTTTGCCCGCCGTTATTTAGAAATTCTTCGGCATTCTGGAAGTTGTCGCTGTCAACTTTTCTGCCAAGTATAGCACCTGTAGGAATTTCAGCTCCATCGTTGCTTAAGATCAACCCGATCTTGCCTTCAGGTATCACTGTAAAAGGTTGCATTATTACTCCGTATTGCCATGGCCACATACCCCAGTATAATCCCGGAGCAAGCGTTTTGCCCTGGAAGCCTGCTTCGCCTTTTGTTGCAATGATCCTGCCATCCGGTAATCCTTTGTTAGATCCATACAGCACAAATTTTTTGGTTACCAGCCCAAGCCGGTTTTCCGGTACGATTACCATACCGAATAAGAAGCGAAGTATTAATTTGTACAGCACCAGGGACAATAGAATTACCAGTATCCACCAGTAATGCGTCATAAAATTTGAAAAATCCATAGTTGTAATTTTAGTTGTTTTATATATTGATTTTACGGTTACAGTGCCGGAATTATGAAGCGTCCTGTCAAGGCACACGAATCCCATAGTGCCGTTCAGCAGGCTGTTTTTTAAGTTGCGCTTTTCTCAGGCGTATGATCAACCAGTGCCTGGTAGAAAGATGGATAAAAATTAAGATGAAAGAATTCAGGAAGGGTTGTTCTTTTTTTAAGATTGAAGAACAGTTCACCATTAAGGTGTTGCATTTTACATGGGAGCATTGCTCCGTTTAATTTGAGGTATAAAGATATATAATTAAGTCATAGAATTGTATAGTAAGGCGGCTTTTACTCAATTTTAATGTGATAAATGGCCCGTACATATTATGAATGTGTTTAACGTAAGCATTTACGGCCCCCTAAAAGGTTGGAATAATTATCAAGCATCGTTTCCACGCTGGTGTGGCCCTTTGCCTAGTCAGTAACAGTTACCCGTAATCCTTCACTATGTGCAGTGAATTCCGGCGCATACATGCATTGAATCGTTGCAATACCATTGCTGAAATTTCCATTGTGTGTTACGAACATCGGGTATTCAAAAACATAGGTGCCTTTGTTCAGATAACCAAAGAAGAAATTGGTGCTCACATCTTTGGTAGTTTCATAATATCCCAATCCGCCCTGGTATTTATATCCACTGATAACATTGGTTGGTTCCATACAGGCCGCCCGCATATCCTTCATATGCACATATTCCATATCCCTGTCGGCCCTTAATTCTATTCTCACTTTTATTTTATCACCCACCTTTAATTCCGTGCCATCATTTACTGGTAAGAGGACAGGCCCTTTATCGGTATTTTTTTCAATAAATAATTTTTTGTTGAGTTTAAGTGGAGTTTCTGCAAAAGTTATTTTATCAAGATTTTCAAAGTATTGCCAGTAAACGGAGCCCCATGAGGAAGATGGGATGGCCGGTTTATTAATTGATTGGCTAATTGATGTTGAAACTGTTACCCGGATATTCCCCATTCCAGGGTTTACTTTGTCTCCATCTATTTTTCTTTTAAAATAGCCGGTACCTGCGTCCTGCTTTTCTCCCTTACTGCTTATTGTTGTATTGCCAAGAGTTACTACAACTGTTTTTTCTCCTGAGAGCCAACCGCTGGCTTTCGGGTCAATACCCTGAAGTAATAAGGCATAACATGCTTCTGCTGTGGCTTTTGTTGTTTTCCAGTTATTCGTTTGCTTATTTTTAAGCAGCCATGTTTTAAGGTCATCAATTGTTTTTGGATCTTTTTCAATTTCTGAAAATGCTTCTATCATCATTGCCTGTGATTCAACAGGAGCCTCATACCACCAATACCCGCCCCTGTTCCATTCTTTCCAATACATGCCCAATTCTTCATTGTTAATTGAATTCTCTTTTAATGATTTCATAATTGCGTGGGGAACAGCAGCCTCCCCGGTACGGTTAAGCGATAATGCGATCATGGCCTGCATATATTTGCTTTGGCTTAACCAGTATTTTTTTGATTGCTCACGGTAATAGTTGTACGCAGTTTGTGTTTCCTTTGCAACAGGGTATTCCGGGAAAAAACTTCTCATATATAAATATTGAATGGCAATATCGGAGAGGTTGTTATTCTTCAGGTTGGTTTTGTAACTAATCAACTGGTCATAATCTTTTTTCAGCATTTTATCGAGATACGGAATAGCAGTTTTTATAATTGAATTTAATTGATCATTCTTTGATCCCGGCCATGCATTAAGTTTTTCCAGGTGCCCGATCCCGGTCATAATGTACTGGGTAATGTACAAATTATCAGGGCCGCCCTTAAACCATACAAATCCACCATTTGGCGACTGCATCTCTTTTAATTTATTAATAGAGGATTCCAGTTCGATGCTCATTTTTGCCATGTCAAAAAGAAGCGCAATATTCTTCTTTTGCTGCTCTTCACTTTGCGCCTGCAATACCCAGGGCGTTTCCTGTAGCAATACTGATTTTAGCGCTTCATTTTTCCGGAGATTGCTCAGTAATTCTGAAGTGTCTGCGGTTCTCCATTTTTCAAAAACCTCTTTCATTTTCGACGATGAGCTGATAATTTTTGTTGCTATGGAGTTGGCATAATAACGGTTAAAAGTTTGCTCTGCACATTCGTAGGGAAATTCCATTAAATAGGGCAAAGCCTGTACGGCATACCACACGGGATTGGTAGTATATTCTACTGTTAATCCATAGTTGGTAAGCGTCTCGTTTTTCCCCGAATTAACCAGTTTATCAAGTTTAAAATCTTTGGTAGCATCCCCCCGCATAGGAAGCGGCATCGTTTCTGTCACGAGCATACGATTGGTTACCACCGGGATAGCCGCCTCTTCACCATCGCTCATATTACCAGCTTTGGCAACGATCCTGTATACCACGGCATTGTTAAAATTGGCAGGAATTTCAATAGTGAATTTTACAGCAGTACTTTGACCGGCTGCAACTGTAAAATATTGCGAAGGAGCAATATTTTTAAACCATCCATCTACAGAATTCATAGTAGCGGCATTTGATAATTGAAAATCTGCCTGTCCGGTTACTTCCTTGTTGCTTAAATTAACAATTTTTGCAGAAAACTCCATACGGTCACCTTCCCTGAGAAAGCGGGAAACGTTGGGTTGCAACATCAGGTCTTTTTGCGTTACAATTGTTTTTGTAGCATACCCGGTAGCCAGGTCTTTGGTGTGTGCCAATGCCATAAGCTTCCATTGTGTAAGTGCTTCAGGCAGGGTAAAACTAAATTCGATATTTCCATCTTTATCGGTTTTTAATTCCGGGAAGAAAAAAGCAGTTTCATTGAAGTTTTTACGAATTTGAATTTGTGATTGATCAATTGGAGAAACAGACCCTGGCAATGGTGCTCCTTTTTCGTCAACCGGTGAAGCAGCACTTCCAAAATCTTTTTCGCCTTCAATGGTTTTTGCCGCAACACCCTTCTCTTTTCCGAGGGCAGTCACAACTACCTCTTCATTTAATTCTCTTTGAGCAATTCCAGGTACTTTACTCTGCAGCATCACGTCGTTAACAACCATTGGCCCATTGCCCCGTATCATAACGCGATAATTGCTGTTAAATAGTATTGCGTCGTATGTTTTTTCTTTCTGCTCAAGATATTTTTCATTCCAATATTTTTGAAGGGCTTGTACAGGTTTGAAATTTTGTCCGCTTCTCCAGGTATTATACCCTGAGTAAGATGGCCATATGCCAGGGTTGTTCCAGGAGTGTGGTTTAAACTGGTCAAGCGATGCATCATACATAGAAGCGAGCATTTCGGCAGCAACTTTTTCTCCTTTTTTACCACCGATCTTAATTTTCCATTTTTCCTCACTGCCTGGTAAAGTTTTATCGCGATAGGTATCGAAAGAAATGTTGAGTTCTTTATTGCTCCACGGTACAACCACGGTATTATTAATTGAATAAAAACGGTTGTCTTTTACAAAAAACAGGTTCACGCCAAAGCCACCACGGTCATTTTCTGAGACGGTAAAGTCAAACGTTTTTTTATTGTTATCTAAAGCAATAAAATTTAATTCAGACGATGAATTGTCTGCAGGCTGGTGTAAGTTGTCAATCACTTTTTCTTTACTAATCTCTTCAATTAAAAAAACATCATTTGCTGATGTACCAGTTATAAGATGTGCAGTTTCGCCTGGTTCAAATACATTTTTTCCTGTAAAATTCCAGGTATAAGAAGGTGAGGGTAATGCAGAAGATTTTGTATCAAAGGCCTGGAAATATTTTACATTTTTTACGTCCTGTCCGTACCGGTCCTTTGCAGTTGCTTCTATAACATACCATCCTTGCGTGAATGTAGCACCTGTCAGCTTCCAGCCGCCCACTGCGTTCGTACTGTCATTTTTGGAATATACTTCCTGTGCTTTAGGCCACGATTCTTTTTTACTTTCATCAGCATATTCATCGTGGGGAAAGTATTGAATGAACTCATTTTTTGCCAAAATAAATTTATCGGGTTGTTCCCAAAGTCTTTCCCTGATCAATCTTTCGGGTGGCTGCAGTTTATAGATCTTGATATCGGCTTTAACGGTTTCGGGTTCTTCGCTCAGATTTTTACTACTGATGAATATGTTTTTAAGGCTGTCGACATTCACAACATCATCCTGTGGCAATGAGATCTGTAAGTTAAGGGCCTTGTAGCCGATAGGAATAATAATATTTCCACCCCTGGTCTCGCCATTAATATCAGTTACATCTGCCTCCACCTTATAATCAAAAACCGGGTTAGTGCTTTTATCAAGCGTAAGATCAGGAATAGCCGCAAATTTTATTACGAACTTTCCATCAGCCGCCGTAACAATCTCTCCATTGGTAATTTCCAACGGCTTTGCCTGTGGAAAGCCCTTACCCCGCAACAACCATGGATAAAGGAACCTGGCCACGCGGGTGACACGGTAATTTACAGTTGCGGCGTCAATATTATTACCAGCATATGCTTTTGCATATCCGGTAACCTGCACGGTATCATTTACCCGGTAACTTCCTTTTACTTTTTCAAATTCTGTATAAAATTTTGGGCGCTTATATTCTTCTACAGAAAATGAAACCATTGAATTGCCAAATTCTTTTACAGCAATTTGAAATTCGCCATTCAATTTGTTTTCCGGCAGCCTGAACGTTCCATTGAAGGACCCGAATTCGTTCAGCAAGACGTTTATGGAATCTGTTTCCTGGCCGCTTGCGTCAGTTAACATAACAGTAAGCGAATCTTTTGTTTCTAGCAGCTTTGGCCTTTTTGTTTTCCAATCTTTGGTAACCCCAATGCCTTTGAAGTAGACCAATTGACCCGGCCGATAAAGGCTTCTATCGGTAAATAAAAAGACTTTGGCATTAACGTCAGTATATCCTGTTTGATCAGTATCGATATTATCGCCATAATAATTATAAATGTATTGGGCGTCATCTAAAAATAACTTGTCTTTCTTATAGGTGATCTCGAGCCTTATATTATTATTATCGTTTACTACACCTGGTTTGGAAAGTGGAATTTTATAATACCCGTTTTTATCGACAGTCAGCAAATCCTTTTTAACCAGCTTATTGCTACTGGTGCTATAATCATATTTTTGATTCCATACCTGCACTTTTGCGCCAGCAAGGGGTTGGCCGGTGCTGCGGCCAAGAACAAAGTATTGACTGCCGCTGTTAATAAAACTGATATCAGACACAAAGAAATATTGGGCTGCCAACGGATTTTTATCCAGGCCGAAATCTTCAGTACCGCTGCCTAATAATACATATTCACCTGGGGGAAGTGCATCAATCTTTATTTCAACAGAATGGGAAAGATAATCATCACCTGCCGGCAGATCCTGTTTCCAGGTTTTCAGGCTTTTTTCATTGGTTAGTTTTTGAAATACAAGGTCATTATTGTAATTATTGGCGACTTGTTTTTTAAGTCCGGTGCTTAACTGCAGGATCCTGAAATATACAGTCTTAAAATTTTTATACGTTATTAATGTACGAAAAGGCAGCCCCGGAACATTTACTTTTTCGGTTGTAAGATTAATTTCCGGATGCTCAATTTGATTAATGAGGTTCCGGCTGTTAATGCCTCCTTCACTTTCCGGGAAATTTATAGCTATCTCATCAAGCATTTGTTTGGCCTGGCTAACCGTGTAAGACAATGTTGGCAGATCTTTTTTCGATGCCTGGGAAGCAATGGTATAAATCATCTGCGCGGCCAGGAATGCTGCCTGTGCCGAAGCAGGATTGTGCTTATATGTGTTGCTGATATTCTGTAATGCAGTAATATAAAGAAAGTCTTTGCCATCCATCACTCCATACTGATACACAAAACTTAAACGCTCAATATCTACGTCTATACGCGCATCGGGTTTGGCGTCATTTGCATGAAAATCAAGGAGGTGCCGGAAGATCAATAACGCTTTGTGATGAAGTGAAGATGAATCTTTGGTAGCAAACTTAAGTTTGACAAATTCATCTGCTGGCGCAAAGGCATCTTTGTCCTTTATTTCAAAAGCGTAAGCCGGACGGGTGATATTACTTTCGTCGTCTTTAAAATAATCCAATGCATGATGTGCTAACAGATCGTAAAGTGTCGGCCGGAGGTAACGCGCATTTCCTTTGACGATAATTGCATCCAAAGGCTCAAGTTTTGTTTCTTTTAAAAGCGCTTCACTTTTAAGGGAAGCAAGAAAGAGAGCGCTTATTCTTTTATGCAGGTCATCGGCGGTCCATGTTGCAATATCACTTTTATTAAAATTAACGGTATTGGTTCTGCTATATAATTGATACCGGTTCTGTTGAAGGTAATTCAGGTACATCTGGCCAGTGATGCTTTCCAGGATAGATGCCACAGGCTCTTTTGAAGTAGAAATTTCCCGTTCTAAAGTATCAATACTTTTTGCTGAAGCATTTTCTTCAATATGCTGCCTTAATGTTATTTTAAACAGCCATGTTTTAATAACCTGCGGATCATTGCTGTTCTTGCTGGCCGATTTGTAAATTTTATCAACTGCTGACAGGGCAGATTGAGTTAATCCTTTTTTGACCAGTTCGTCCACTTTCTTCCACTCATTTTCATAATTATTAACGGGTTTCTGGGCTTTCAAGGTTAAAACATTTAAAATTATGATGAAAAAGAAAAGAAAGCGGCAGTATTGAATTTTTTTGAAAAGCATGTAATGAATTTGATTAAAGATAAAAAACTATAACAAGCGGTTGTAGGTAATAAAGATCATCGTTTGTTAGATGCAGTGTCACTTCAAATTACATAAACCCAAATCTTTTGTAATTTTTTAGGTACGGTTAAACCGGGTCATAATATTACAGTCAGAAGTATGTTAAAAGAGTGCCAGGTTAATTACACATTTGAAATACAGATAGAAATAATAAGATTTTGTGCTGAAAGAATTGAAATTAAGCCTATAGTTTATTGCCGTTACTTTGGGGTCATAATCAAAAATAGAGCCGTTGGCCAATTTGTTGGGGCGGCTTTTTATTTTAGGTTGTGATATACTTTTTGCACGTCATCGTCCTGCTCGAGGTTATCGATAAGTTTTAATACATCGTTTGCCTGCTCTTCCGGTAGCTCAACCGTATTGACAGGAATGCGCGTAAGTTCAGCCGTGATGATATCGATTCCTTTCTCCTCGAGTGCTTTGCTCATGTGACCAAATTCATTGAATGGCGTGCGGATGACAATATTGCCCTCGCTGTTTTCGCCAATTTCTTCAAGTCCGAAGTCAATAAGCTCAAGCTCGAGCTCTTCTATGTTGATGTTGTTATTTTTTATTGTAAACTCTCCAATGTGATTAAATGTAAACGCGACGCTTCCACTGGTGCCCAGCGATCCGGTTGCCTTATTAAAATGCATCCGTACATTAGCCACCGTACGGGTAGGATTGTCCGTGGCGGTTTCTATCAACAGGGCCACGCCGTGCGGGGCATATCCTTCATACAGCATTTCATGATAATCGGTTTTGTCTTTGCCCAATGCCCTCTTTATTGCTGCTTCCACACGGTCCTTAGGCATATTAACCGCTTTTGCATTAATGATGCATCTGCGTAAGGCGGAATTATTATCAGGATCGGAACCACCCTGTTTCACTGCAATATCTATTTCTTTTCCAATGCGTGTAAATTGTTTTGCCATTTTATCCCACCGGGCAAACATGGTGGATTTTCTTACTTCAAATATTCTTCCCATAAAACGAACCTTATTATTGTTTAATCGTTACCTCAAAAGTCTTTAACCAACAGCCATAATCCATTCAGTATTTTGAGGAGGCAAATTTACTATAACTAAGGTACATTTGTTTTATGCAGGAAACATATAGCTATTCAGCATTATATTCTTTCACAGAGCAGGTCTTTTTAAAAATAGGCTGCGGTGAAAAGGACGCTGCAACAGCGACGAAATCCTTACTTTCTGCCGATCTTCGTGGTGTAGATAGCCATGGCGTGGCGAGGCTGCCTGGCTATATACGCCTGTGGGAAGCCAAAAGAATAAATACAAGTCCTGTAATGAAGGTAACATATGAAACAACTTCGACAGCAGTGGTGGACGGCGATGCAGGCCTTGGATTGGTAGTGGCACCCTATGCCATGCAGGTGGCTATTGACAAAGCCAAACAGGCAGGCACGGGCTGGGTGAGTGTTAAGAACAGCAATCATTTCGGTATTGCAGGGGTTCATGCCATGATGGCTTTGCAACACGATATGATAGGAATTGCAATGACCAACGCATCGGCATTGGTGGCACCAACTTTCTCAACCGAAAGATTATTGGGAACAAATCCAATTGCGTATGCGATACCGGCGGGAAGCGAGCAACCTTTCGTGGCAGATTTTGCCACAACTACGGCAGCAAACGGCAAGCTGGAAATTCTTCAGCGTAAGAATAAAAATGTGCCTGCAGGCTGGGTACAAACACAAAACGGGGAACCTTCTACGGATGCTCATGAGCTGAAAAAGGGGGGTGCCTTGTTACCGCTTGGGGGCGATGAAGAGCATGGCAGCCACAAGGGCTATGCATTAGGCGCCATCGTTGATATTTTATCGGCACTATTGAGCGGCGCAAATTACGGCCCGTGGGTTCCACCTTTTCCCGCCTATGTGCCTATGCCGGAGAATATGCCCGGGGAAGGTATTGGACATTTTTTTGGTGCAATGAGGATTGACGCTTTCAGGCCTGCAGAAGAATTCAAGCTTCATATGGATAAATGGATAAGAAGGTTTAGTACTTCCAAAACTGTTGAGGGGCGTGACAGGGTATACATTCCCGGCGAACCGGAAACGGAAATGAGCACGGAAAGAATGAGAAGCGGTATTCCTTTACTGCGCCCGGTGATTAACGACCTTGAAACCCTCGGTAAGAGATTTGGAATTACACTCTGAGGTATACCTTATTTTCGGGTTTTTAAGGAAAATGAATGGCCTGAGAGAAAATTGTTGTGATATATTACATTTGCAACTCAATTTGAGTAAAAATATCCGGAGGAATAGTAATGAAAGTAATGAAGTTTGGAGGAACAAGTGTGGGTAAGCCCGAAAGAATGGCTGAAATTGCCCGGCTTATTACTGAGGAAGACGAGCCAAAAATCGTTGTGTTAAGCGCGTTAAGTGGCACGACCAATTCACTTACTGAAATTAGCAGCAGCCTTGCCAAAGGGGAGCGTGTCTCTGCAAAACAACATATTGATGCGTTAGAGCAGCATTATCAGAATTTTATCCTCCAGCTTATTAAATCGGAAATAAGCTATAATAAAGCTAAAGGGATATTAGCTGAGCATTTTGAATTCCTGAATATTATCTTAAAAATATCATTTAGCGAAGCGCTGAATAAAGATATACTCGCACAGGGAGAATTATTAAGCACAAAGCTATTTAGTGTTTACCTGGAGGAAAGAAATATTCCACATGTATGGCTTGCGGCTCTTGATTTCATGACTATTGACTCTTCGGGGGAGCCCCAGGTTGGAAGCATTAAAGTGAAGCTGTCGCAAATTTTGCAAAAGCATAAGGACAGTACCCTTTTTCTCACTCAAGGCTATATTTGCAGAAATGCAAAGGGCGAGGTCGATAACCTGAAACGGGGTGGCAGTGATTATTCTGCTTCACTGATTGCCGGAGCGATCGGGGCAAGCGTTTGCGAGATCTGGACCGATATCGACGGCATGCACAACAATGATCCCCGGATTGTTAAAAAAACAAGGCCGATCGGCAGGCTCAGCTTTGATGAAGCGGCAGAACTCGCCTATTTTGGAGCCAAGATCTTACATCCTGCAAGTATTTGGCCTGCTCAATATTTTAATTTCCCTGTAAGATTGTTGAACACACTCCAGCCCGAAGCACCTGGAACCCTTATTGTAAGCGAGGCTGGCAGCGTTGGCGTAAAGGCAATTGCAGCAAAAGATTTTATAACCGCCATAAAGATCAAAAGCAGCAGGATGTTACTGGCTTATGGCTTTCTGCGGAAAATATTTGAAGTTTTTGAAAAATACCAGACGGCGATCGATATGGTTACTACATCTGAGGTGGCCGTATCGCTTACTATTGATAACGATGCTTATTTAAGCGAGATCGTTAAAGAGCTCGGGTTGTTTGGCACTGTGGAAGTTGACAGCGATCAAACGATTGTATCAATTGTTGGTAACCAGGTTACCCAAACAAAAGATGTCCTTGCAAAAATTTTCACAACACTTTCAGGCATACCGGTACGCATGGTGAGTTATGGTGGCAGCCAGCATAATATTTCTATCCTCATCTCGCGGGAAAATAAAGAAAGAACCCTTCAACTTTTGAATAAAGGATTGTTTGGGATGTAGCCGCTTTTTCTCCGTTTCGTTTGGACATAAGTATGTCCTGCCTGGGTCTGCACAGGAAATATTTGAATTGAATAGAATTTCCGTGAGACCCCGGCATAGCGGAGGCTGGCCTTATAATAAAGTAAAAGCTGGTAATTCTTTGTGCGCCGGGGTCTCCTGCAAGATCTTTAGTTGGAGTGTTTGCACTGTGAAGACCCCGCCGGGATTTTTTTTTTAGCAGGCATGTGATGATAAATTTTAAAATTGCTTCTGGCGGGATTTTTTAAGTCGTGTCCTGCCGTACCTCTTTTTCCCGATCAATTGAAATGACAAAATACACATAAAAAAACTTCCCGGGAGCCAGGAAGTCTACTATTGAAAAGCTTATTATTCATCTAAATTATCAACATCGCATCGCCATAACTGAAGAAGCGGTATTTGTCTTTGATCGCCTTTTTGTAGGCATCCATGATAAGATCATAACCCGCAAACGCACATGTCATGATGAGAAGGCTGGTCTTGGGTAAATGAAAATTAGTAACCAAAGAATCAGCGATATTAAATTTATACGGGGGATGTATGAAATGATTGGTCCATCCTTCGGAAGGCTTTAGCAACTTTTGTGCAGTAAATGAAGTTTCCATCGCCCGCATCGTTGTGGTGCCTACAGAGCAAATTCTTTTACCGGTTTCTTTTGCCTTGTTCACAATACGGCAGGCTTCTTCGTCGATGTGATAATACTCAGCATCCATTTTATGTTTGCTAAGATCTTCAACTTCTATCGGGCGAAAAGTTCCCAAACCCGTATGGAGCGTAACCTCGGCAAAACGGATGCCTTTTATTTCAAGGCGTTTTATCAATTCCGGGCTGAAGTGAAGGCCCGCAGTTGGAGCTGCTACAGCTCCTTCATGTTTTGCATATACTGTTTGGTACCTTTCCTTATCATCTTCATCGGGCTTGCGCTTTATATATTTTGGCAATGGAGTTTCACCCATAAAATACAGCATCTTCCTGAATTCATCTTCCGGGCCATCCCATAAAAAACGAATCGTTCTTCCCCGGCTGGTAGTGTTATCAATTACTTCTGCAACCAGTTCATCACTTTCGCCAAAATATAATTTGTTGCCCACCCTGATCTTTCGTGCCGGATCGACGATTACATCCCAAAGGCGGTTTTGCTTATGTAATTCTCTGAGAAGAAAAACTTCAATTTTTGCTCCTGTTTTTTCCTTCCGGCCATACATACGGGCAGGAAAAACTTTTGTATTGTTTACGACAAAAACATCTTTATCATCGAAATAATCCAGGATATCTTTAAAGTGCTTGTTCTCTATTTTACCGGTTTTTCTTTCAATTACCATCATCCTGCTATCTTCTCTGCGCTTGGTAGGTGTTTGAGCAATAAGGTTAAGGGGAAGGTCAAATTTAAATTGACTGAGTTTCATGTGCAATTATTGATTTAAAGTTAATTGTCACATGCCATTACTGTAGTTTTTACAGAGATACGTGCCAGGTGCCGGGCCACTTATCATGTTACGGCATGATTTTTTTAAGTGTGCAAAGGTAGTAATTAAATTAATTACTTAATTTTTGTCTTTTCAGAAATTTATTCCAGGGATTGCGGAGATTAGTTTTTCGGTGTAAGCGTTTTTTGGGTGGTAATAAATTTCATCGGCGGTGCCGGTTTCTTCTATCTTGCCTTTATTCATTACCATAATCCTGTTGCTGATATAGTGGACAACTCCAAGGTCATGTGAAATGAAAATGGTGGTAAAGCCAAGTTCTTTTTTGAGGTCATTTAATAAATTAAGAACCTGCGCCTGTACGCTTACATCCAGTGCCGATACACTCTCGTCACAGATAATAAATTCGGGGTTAAGGCTTAGCGCCCTTGCAATACAAATGCGCTGTCTTTGTCCGCCGCTAAACTCGTGGGGGTAGCGGTTAAAATATTCAGGCTTTAAATCCACTTTCTGCAACAGGTCAATTATTTTTTCTTTGCGTTGTTTCTCTGTGGGTAATATATCATGAATTTTCATCGGCTCATTAATTGCGTCCCCTATTGTCATCCGGGGATTCAATGAGCCGTAAGGATCCTGGAAGATGATCTGTATATCCCTGCGCATTTTTCTGAATTCGCTGGCTGGTATACCAGCAATGTCTCTTTTATTAAAATAAATATTCCCTGCAGTGGGCTCAATCAATCGTATCAATGCCCTGCCAAGTGTGGTTTTGCCACACCCGCTTTCTCCCACAAGGCCTAGTGTTTCACCTTTCAGAACCGAAAAACTTACGTCATCAACGGCTTTAAATTGCGACAATACTTTTCCGGTAAAACTTTTTTTTACAGGAAAATATACTTTTAGATTTTCAACTTTCAAAAGCTCCGTAGGCCGCGCCTGTATTTCCGGAACCGCGTCGCGTATTTCCGGAGAAAGGGAATTTTCTTGCGCCAGACCCGGTTCTTTTAAAAAATCACTTACTACAGGCAACGGTTTTCCTTTTGAAGATTTAGTTGGCCGGCACCTTATTAAAGCTTTGGTATATGGATGAATGGGATTTAAGAAGATCTCCTGTACTGTATTGGTTTCAACAATTTCACCCTTATACATCACGATTACTTTATCGGCAATCTCTGCCACAACGCCGAGGTCATGCGAAATATAAATGACGCCCATTTTTTGAAGACCCTGCAATTCTTTAATTAGCTGCAGTATCGTTTTTTGAACGGTTACATCCAGGGCAGTCGTGGGTTCATCGGCAATAAGTAATGAGGGGTTGCAGCTCATAGCCATGGCAATCATCACCCTTTGCTTTTGTCCGCCGCTTAACTGGTGGGGATATCGTTTAAACATACTTGCGGCATCGGGTAGTTTTACCTGTTCAAACAGGTCAATCGTTTTTTGTTTCGCAGCCGATGCCGGTATCTTTTCATGAAGGATTATTGTTTCTATCACCTGGCGGCCACAGGTAAGTACGGGATTCAGGGAAGTCATGGGTTCCTGGAAGATCATAGAAATTTTATTCCCCCTTATTTTGCGTAGTAATTTTTCGGGTAATGAAACCAGGTCTTCCTGTTCCTGGCCATCTGCTGAAAAAAGAATGCTTCCTTTTTTGTAATGGGCAGCCGGTGAGGGCAGCAACTGTAAAATGGATAAAGAGGTTACTGTTTTTCCTGAACCGGATTCACCAACTATGGCGAGTGTTTCACCTTTATTAATTTCAAATGAAATATTTTTTATCGCGGAAACGGTCGTTGAATCAGTGACAAAATCGACACTTAATTTATTTATCTGAAGAAGGGGGTAACTCATTAAGGAAAATTATGTTCTATGCTGACCTATCCAAAAAAATATGGGTAGACAAAGATGAATTATATGTCATGAAGATCGCTATGAATCATTTTCAGCGGCCATTTTTATACTCATAAGAAAAACCATTAAGAGTGCCATATATTGAATTTAGGAAATACAATATAATTATGTAGAAAAGCCCTGTTCTAGAACTTCAGGTGTCGTACGGTAAGCCCGTCATTTATTAACTGTTTTAAAGAGTCGATCCCGATCTTTAAATGTCTTTCAACAAACAAAGCCGTAACGCTCACATCACTTTCGGCAGTTTTTACGCCTTCAGGTATCATTGGGGAATCGCTTACCAATAATAAAGCGCCGGTAGGTATCTTATTAAAGAAACCGACAATAAATATGGTCGCTGTTTCCATATCTATTGCATATGCCCTTATCTTACCCAGGTAAGCTTTCAGGATATCATCGTGTTCCCAAACTCTTCGGTTGGTTGTGTAAACCGTCCCGGTCCAGTAGTCAAAAGCGTGGTCACGAATGGTCGTTGAAATGGCTTTTTGTAAGGCGAATGCGGGTAATGCGGGTACTTCAGGAGGGAAATAATCATTTGAAGTACCCTCTCCCCTGATAGCGGCAATAGGCAAAATGAGATCCCCGATTTTATTCCTTTTTTTCAGGCCTCCGCATTTACCCAAAAATAGCACTGCTTTTGGTTCTATAGCGCTTAGCAAATCCATGATGGTAGCGGCTCCCGGGCTTCCCATGCCAAAATTAATGATGGTTATATTGTCGGCGGTTGCGCATTGCATGGCTTTATCAACACCAGCAATTTTTACATTGTGCATTTCAGCAAACATTTTTACATAGTTGCTAAAATTGGTAAGGAGGATATATTCTCCGAAATTTTCCAGCTTTTCGCCTGTATACCTGGGAAGCCAGTTGTTTACTATTTCTTTTTTGGTTTTCATTTTTCAATCGGTAGTTGATCGTAGCGGTTGATAAAAATACGATTTTAGATTTTAGTTCCTGTAATTAGCAGGATGCTTTTAGATTTGTGCAATTTAATTAGTTGGCCTGCGAGGTGTAGCAAAATTGGATACCAATGCAAAAAAAGAAATAGTAATGATAAGAATTCAGTTTCCCAAAGACCACGTTAAGATGAGGCAACAGGGTGGGGTAAAAGAAGTTTTTGATATAATTAGAAAAAAATGGTTGCGGCTGTCGCCTGAAGAATGGGTGCGCCAGAACATAATTCAGTTTCTTATTTTAAAAGGATACCCAGCTTCACTTATCGCAGTTGAAAAAGAAATCAAGCTTGGAGAACTCTCCAAGCGCTGTGACGTGGTGGTGTACAACCGGGAAGCGAGGCCATTTATGATAATCGAGTGTAAAGAAATGAAAGTGCCTCTTTCAGAAAAAACTTTGGAACAAATTCTGCGCTATCACATTACCCTTCCGGCCGATTACTTAATTGTAACGAATGGAAGCCATTGTTTCGGGTTTCAAAAAAAAGACAATAGGTTCCTGGAAACAAATGAATTCCCTGAATATCCAATTTTGTAATGCTGAAGATTAAATTGTTGTGATAACCAATCTGCTTCTACGGGAATATGCCCAGTTCAGCATAAGAAGTAGCTACTTTATTGATAGCACACACATAAGCAGCCGTGCGCATGTCGGGTATCGCTGGTATTTTTTGCCATATGTCAACAATTTCTCTTGTTGCTGTGATCATAGTTTCTTCAAGCCCGCTTCTTACAAGGTCAACTTCGTCTGCTCCATGCATAATAAAATCTCTTTCAAGAGAGCTAACAGTTTTTCCGGTAAGTTCCTCAAGCTGGCCAAGAATATGGTGGTTCATATTTTCTGTGAATCTTTTTTCAAGCCTGCCGTAACGCACGTGGCTGAGGTTTTTAAGCCATTCAAAATAACTAACAGTAACCCCACCCGCATTAAGGTACATGTCAGGCACAACCAGTATGCCTTTCAGATTCAGGATTTCATCGGCTTCCGGTGTAAGAGGTCCGTTGGCGGCTTCGCCTATTATTTTAGCTTTTATCCGGGATGCATTTTCTGCATTAACAACATTTTCCAATGCTGCCGGAATCAAAATATCACATTCCATCTCTAGGGCGTCTGTGTTTTTTGCAAAGTTTTCGGCGCCGGGAAAATCCAATATAGAACCGGTTTTAGTGCGGTGCAGCCATACTTTGTCGACATCCAGGCCATCGTTGGACCATATAGAACCTTCATATTCTGCCAAGCCTACAATGATGGCGCCTGCCTGTTGAAAAAATAATGCCGTATGATACCCTACATTGCCCAATCCCTGAACACAGATGCGTTTGCCTTTTACACCTGTAGGGAGCCCAAGCTTCTCCATAACCGAAGGCATATTACATACCTCACTAAGCCCATAAAATACCCCAAGTCCCGTTGCTTCTTTCCGGCCTCTCACACCACCTTGTGTTACAGGCTTCCCGGTAACACAGCCGGCAGCATCAATTTCTCCCGGATGCATGGCAACATACGTGTCGAGTATCCAGGCCATTTCCCTTTCGCCTGTTCCATAATCAGGTGCCGGTACATCCGTTCCCGGGCCAATAAAATTTTTCTTAATGAGCTCCGCGGTGTAACGGCGGGTGATTTTTTCCAGCTCGTAGGCTGTGTAACCTCGCGGGTTAATTTTAATACCACCTTTGGCGCCGCCAAAAGGGACATTTACGATAGCACATTTATAAGTCATGAGCGCGGCCAGCGCCATTACTTCATCCTGGTTTACTGCTTCACTAAACCGGATACCACCCTTACACGGGGTTTTATGGTGTGAATGCTGAACGCGGTATGCTTCGATCGTTACAATATCACCGCTCTCTCTTTTTATAGGGAAGCGCATCTGGTAGACACTATTGCATTGTTTTATTTGCTCAAGAATACCGGGATCCCAATCGGTGAAAATAGCCGCTTTGTCAAAACTTCTTTCAACACTCTGGAAAAAACTATACGGTACTGCGGACGACATAGAATTTTGTTTTAGATGTATTATATATCAAACTTATATTTTATTTTTTCAATAGATTCTCTTTACGATAGCTTTTCTTTTTTCGAGATTTTAGTATCAATTCTCACCAGGTACAAAAGGAGCACCGCAAGAATTGTAATACATACGGCCATAACCACATATATTTTGTCATGGCTTCTCATCATCCCATCCGTATTTGTTCCGGTGGTATCCGCAGAAGACTGGGCAATCAGTATAAAGCTAAAAAACGAAGATATAACGGTAAGGGTTAGTTGCTTATAAAATTGTCTTATCATTAATTATATTTTTGTAGGCCAGCAAGCCCAACCTGATCTTAAGGTTGCTGATCCAGATTCCCAAAAGTACCCAGCCAGCTACTGCCGGCCAGAAAACCATTCTCATTGTCGAATCGAGGCTTCCACCACCCATTGCAGGGTTACCGCCACCTTTGGCACCTTCCATACCACCAGGATGAAGTGATTGAACGAGGCGGGGTAATATCATTATCAGGGGTATGTAGATGAAATAAGCAAAAATATTATAGACGGCACTCACTTTTGCTTTTTTATCAATATCATTCATAGAGCCCCTCAATACGATATAGGCAAAGTAAATCAAGACAGCTATTGCGGCGGCTATTTGTTTTGGGTCATTACTCCAGGGCTCACCCCAGGTGTAGGTAGCCCATATAGATCCGGTAATTAATCCTAAAATTCCAAAGATGATCCCGGTCTTTGCAAATTCTGCGGCATAGATATCATGTTTGATATTTTGAGTACGCAGGTAAGCAATGGAATAGCCAAGGGAAAGGCTTAACAGCACTATCTGGCCAAACCACATCGGTACGTGAAAGAAAAAATTCCGGATGCTCTCATAAAGATTGCCGATATGGGGAACTCTTATTAAAAATCCTGCGATAAAGGTGAAAAACAGCAATGCTATGCACAATAATTTCCACCACCTAATTTTCATTTAACTTATTTTGATGATACAGATGCAATGGTTTTATCGCGTAAAATTAGGGTAAAACTTTCGTGATTTTTTTGTTTTTTGTTGTCAATAATTGTTTTGTTGCCATCCTTTTTGTTATGGAGCTTTTGGGGTTTGACTGCACTGATTCCTTTCGGGTAGCAAGCAAAATCAGAAACGATCCTGGAGGGTAATCCTGGTAATATTTTAGCATAAAAGGCAATTTCCCGACCTCCTGCGGGCTAAAATTTAATGGACGTTTTCAGTACCCGGCATGGTTTTAATTGATCCCGACGATGGAAGTCTTTTTTTGCAGGCTTATATATGATACCGGGATGGTTTTCTACACGTATTCACTTAACTTTGCAGCCCATAACGATAAATATGAGTGGAGCATTAAAAGAAGTAAGAAACAGGATACAAAGTGTAAAAAGCACCCAACAGATAACGAAAGCAATGAAAATGGTGAGTGCTGCGAAGTTGCGGAGGGCCCAGGACGCCATTGTACAAATGAGGCCCTATGCCCAAAAGCTCCAGGAAATGTTGTCAAATATTGTGAGCAATGCTGAAGGAGATATAAAAATGTCCCTGGCTGCAGTAAGGCCTGTTGAAAAGGTCCTGGTAATTGTAATAACAAGCGACAGGGGCTTATGCGGCGGTTATAACAGTAACCTCATTAAGCTCGCCCGGGAAGTAATCAAAGAAAAATATGCTACTGCATTTGCAAAAGGGAATGCCGAATTATTGCCATTAGGTAAAAAGGGATATGAACATTTTTTAAAAAATAAATTCAAAGTAATAGATCAATTCTGGAATATTTTTTCTGATCCCAGTTTTGAAAAGGTAGCTGCTGCTTCAAAGCATGTAATGGACATGTTTGCAAAAGGCCACATCGATGCAGTCGAGCTTATATATAGTGAATTTAAAAATGCAGCTACGCAGAAATTTACGGTTGAACAATTTTTGCCGGTTAAAAAAACGGTGAAAAAGAAGGGGGAAGTAAAAGCCGATTTCATTTTTGAACCCGATAAAAATACACTGATCGAGGAACTCATGCCGAAAATTTTGAATACGCAATTATATAAAGCAATATTGGATGCCCATGCGAGCGAACATGGTGCCCGAATGACTGCGATGGATAAGGCTACCGAAAATGCCGAAGAGCTTTTGAAATATTTAAAAATAAGCTACAACCGTGCACGGCAGGCTGCCATTACTACCGAACTTACAGAAATTGTAAGCGGAGCAGCAGCTTTGCAGGGTTAATCGTTTAATAATCGGGACATTGGAGGCAATACCTTTTTCGTTAGCTTTCATTAGCCATGATCTTCGGGTACAACTTACAAAAAGGGGTAATCGATTGGTCTGAAAATAAATAGACGGCCATTCCGGGGAAGCGGATTTCCTTATTTATCGCATAAGTCACGAAGGCATCATGCTTATCCGGGCAATCAACAAATGACCAATGATTAAATACACATGGACCTAAGTTTAATAATTCCACATATCGAAGCATTGATTTTTGCCAGTGAGAAACCATTGGGTGCAGGTGAGCTTGCCGAACTGGTGAATAATGCACTTGGTTTTATTGATAACCGGGCCACAGGTGAACAGGTTGATGCGGCTATAAACGCAATTAAGGAAAAATATGAATCTGAGTTTTATCCGTTTGAGGTGGTAGAAAGCGGCGGAGGCTTGCAATTTCTTACCAAGAAAGAATTTTATAAAACCATTGCACAGCTTAACGGAGATAAGTTCTTAAAAAAGCTTTCAGTTGCATCACTTGAAACGCTCTCGATTATTGCCTATAAGCAGCCAGTAACGAAATCTGAAATCGAAATTATAAGGGGCGTCAATTGCGATTATGCAGTTCAGAAATTACTGGAGAAAGACCTGGTAATTATTACCGGGAGGAATGAAGATTCACCAGGTAAGCCGCTTGTCTATGGCACTTCAAAATCTTTCATGGATTATTTTGGTATCAACAGTCCCGACGATCTTCCAAAAATAAGGGAAGTGCTTAACCAGGAGATCATTGAAGCAACAAAAATTGAAGATGCCCGAAAGGAATTTGCACCCGGGCCGGGAACAGTAGAAAAACAGGAGCAACAGGAAAATTAGTACACACGCTTATTGGCATATTATCACATCATCCCATTAAAATGGTTCTATCTCATCAACAATTGACGGCCATCGCCGGAGAATTTGGCACACCTGTGTATATTTATCATGCTGAAAAAATCACCGGGCAGTACGCCAGACTTGTAAATGCTTTCAAAAAGACAGACGCAAAATTTTTCTACGCCTGTAAGGCTTTAACCAATATAAATATTCTGCGGCACATAAAATCCATTGGTGCAAATATTGACTGCAGTTCTGTAAATGAAGTAAAAATGGCCCTGCATGCGGGTTTTCCACCCGAAAGAGTTTTATATACATCCAACGGTATCGCCTTTAATGAAATCGAAGAAGCAAAAATTTTAGGCGTTAATATTAACATAGACAGTCTTTCCAATCTCGAAAAGTTTGGCAAAGCATACGGACATGCCTACCCCGTTGGTGTCCGGTTGCGGCCAAATATTTTAGCGGGTGGTAATATCAAAATTTCAACGGGGCATGATAAAAGTAAGTTTGGTATACCGGTTGACCAGGTCGAAAAAATAGTAGCACTGGTTCGGGAATATAATTTGTTCATACGGGGTTTGCAAATACATACCGGAAGTGATATTGAAGATGCCGACGTATTTGTGAAGGGGATTGAAGTATTGTTTGACATCATTCCCCATTTTTCAGAACTGGAGTTTATTGATTTGGGAGGAGGGTTTAAGGTGCCTTACAAGGAAAGCGATACAGAAACAGACATTTCGCGGCTTGCCGACAAGGTGAGCGAGGCATTTGCCAACCATCCAAACCCCGGCAATAAACATTTGCAGGTATGGTTCGAACCGGGAAAATTTTTAGTAAGTGCCGCTGGCTATTTCGTGACCCAGGTAAATGTGCTCAAAGAAACCTCAGCGACAACTTTTGCCAGCGTCAATAGCGGCTTTAATCATCTCATAAGGCCAATGTTTTATAACGCTTACCATAATATTGAGAACTTAAGTAACGAAACCGGTGAGCAACTCAGTTATACCATCGTGGGAAATATTTGCGAGACCGATACTTTCGCCTGGGACAGGAAAATCAACAAAGTTAAAGAAGGAGATCTTCTTGTATTTTATAATGCGGGTGCTTATGGCTATGAAATGTCGTCAAATTTTAACTCGCGGTTTAAGCCGGCGGAAGTGTTGGTAAAAAATGATAAAGCAACCCTCATTCGCAGAAGAGATTCATTTGAAGACCTGCTTAAAAACCAGGTTACTTAAATAAATAAGCCCAAATAAGAAAACCATATCCGGGCTTATTGATTATACCAAGGTTTAGTTTAGAAAAAAAGGAATGTAAAGCTGGGCCTTTTCACTTTTCGGTCGTAACAAATTCCTTTAGGAATTATCTCCCGAAGAATTATTGTAGGTACGTGGATTGTTCAATCTTCCGCGCCGGCTAAAGTTTCTTTGAGCACCTATGATCTCCTGGTCTCGCTCGGTTTTCAGAGAACGGATTTCTTTTCTCCTTTGTGAGTGACGTAAACTTTTATCCTTCCTGGTTTCCCTAATCTTATCCCTGTAACCGGTTTTTATTGATTGTATTTCCAACGATAATTTATAGGGCATTCTATTGTATCCATATGGGCTCGTATATCCGTATGGGTAACCGTAGTATGGATAACCATACCCAAAATAGGGATAGCCTAATCCAAAACTGTAACTGTATGGAGAAAAATAAATCCGTGAATGGTACCCGCCATGGTATACCCCATGATACCCTTTTCGCTGTGCAACTGCGCCCAACGATAAGCCGATCGATACCAGTATTATTAAAAGCGTTTTCATAAAATTTATTTTAATATTTTCACCTGATTAGACGTCGAAATAGATGGAAAATGAAAGGATCCGGGTACTTATAACTATCCTTTAACACCGGAACGGCTTAGGGTTATTTCGGTAAGAAAGAAATACTTTTTCTGTGTTGAAAAAAAGCACAACTTCTTTTTTAACCGGTTTAATTTATGCTTATCTTGACGATATTTAACCTTGCTTAACTATTTTAACTTACAATTTTTAGAATCACTAATTAAAAAATAATATGCCTGAAAAATTCAAGGATGCATCGCCTGACGAAATCGATAAAGCCATGCAAGTCGCCGCCAGGGCGTCAGAGGAGTTCAAGAAATTTTCATTAGAACAGCGGGCTGGTTTTATGAAAGCCATTGCCGGAAACCTGGAAAATGCCGGAGAGCAATTAATTTCTATGGCCATGAAAGAAACCCATTTACCCCAGGCGCGTCTGCAATCTGAGAAAATGAGAACCGTTTTCCAGCTAAATAATTATGCCGAGGCTTGCGCAAAAGGCGATTGGATGCAGGTAAGCATGGATACTGCCGATCAAAACAGGACACCTCCCAAACCTGATATCAGGAAAATGATGGTTCCACTTGGGCCTGTGGTTGTTTTTGGCTCAAGTAATTTTCCTTTTGCCTATTCAACAGCCGGTGGTGATACTGCCTGCGCATTCGCCGCGGGTTGTCCCGTTATTGTTAAAGCGCATCCGGCCCATGCCGGAACCTCTCAAATGGTTGCGGAACTCATCATGGAAGCTGTGCAAACGTGCAATATGCCCGGAGGGATATTTACCCACATTCACGGGGCTGGTATCGAGACAGGTAAGCAGCTTGTGCTGCATCCACACACGAAAGCAGTTGGATTTACAGGTTCATTTGCCGGAGGGAAACAATTATTTGACTGGGGTAACCAGCGCAAGGTCCCTATTCCGGTTTTTTCAGAAATGGGCAGTGTAAACCCGGTTTTTTTATTGCCCGGTAAATTAAAAAACTCGGCGGCGGAAGTAGCAGCAATGTACGCTACGTCCATTACGTTGGGCGTTGGCCAGTTTTGTACAAACCCTGGTTTAATAATTGGTATCGGCGGTGAGGAACTGGACAAATTTATTGCAGCGCTGGGACAAAAAATTAAAGAAGTTGCTCCTGCTGTGATGCTCCATCCAGGGATAGCCAGTGCTTTTAATAAAAATAAAGAAAGGGCCCTCGGGCAAAAAGGTGTTCATGTGGCGGCAGTGTCTGATGTGCAGGCGAAAGAAAATGAAGGATGGCCCACAATTGCATTTACTTCGGCGCAGGTATTTTTAGCCAATCCGTTGTTGCACGAGGAGGTTTTCGGGCCCTATTCGCTCGTAATAAAATGTAACAGCAATGAAGAGCTTTTGGATGTCACTAAAGCCTTGCAAGGCCAGCTCACTGCCACTGTAATGGCCTCTGTTGAAGACATTCATGCGCATCGTTCACTTATTGAGGCGATCAAGAATATTTGTGGCAGGCTGCTTTATAATGGAGTTCCCACTGGTGTAGAAGTATGTTTGAGCATGCAACACGGGGGTCCTTTTCCAGCCACCACCGACAGCAGGTTTACCTCGGTTGGAGCAGACGGGATCAAGCGTTTTGCGCGGCCGCTGGCCTTCCAGGGCTGGCCCAATGAATTGTTGCCCGATGAGCTAAAGGATGAGAACCCGCTAAAAATATGGAGAACAATCAATTCAAAAATAACGCCTCCGGGTTTGTAAGTATTATTCGACGGACACAGAAAACGTTTTACCGTGTTTAAATTCGATGAATACAAACCAGGTTGTTACAATTGAGGAAACGATAAACCAGGCAATTATGGAATAATCTATTCCCGGGAAAACATGCGAAGCGCCAAACCAGTCACCGGTTTTATAGATAATGGACCAGCCATAAATATTCTTGATTAATTCCCAAAAAAGGGCATAACGATTGCGATCCATAAGTTCGCTGTAAGCATAAACGGTTAAGAAAATAAAACCGCCATAAATGAAGATTCCCGGCGTTCCTATTGTCGCAATATTTGCAAACAAATAAGAAGTTGTCATTAACAACCCTGCCAATTGTATCCACGACCAGGTGAGCAATGCAGCCGAATGTCGAGTTGCATATTTTTCGAAATTATATACATCCTCAATTTTGTACACCGGAAATTTTTCAGCCACATCTCCGGGACGCCAGCCGGTAGGCATCAGCCAAATCCTTAATTTATCTTTCCAGCGTTTTGTATGCCAGGCGTCTTTTATCAACAGCCATAAATGCAGGAAATTTATTTTGACAGGGTTCCATGTCCTTACTGGCCGCGTAATTCCATAAACCGGCGCAACATCCGGCAGTTCTTCCTGGAAACTGCCAAAAAGCTTGTCCCAAACTATGAAGATCTGCGAAAAATTCTTATCAATATAAACGGGGTTGATTGCGTGGTGAACCCGGTGATGTGACGGCGTTACAATGATATTTTCGAGCCAGCCCATTTTATTGATGTGCTGTGTATGATACCAGAACTGGGCAAATAACTGGATCGGCGCAACAATGGCGATTACAGTGGCAGGTACACCAAGTATTGCTGCAGGCAGGAGGAAGATCGCAAATATTTTAATAATGGACGAAATGCTTTGTCTTAATGCACAGGCAAGATTAAATTCCTCACTGCTATGGTGTATGATATGGTTATTCCAGAAAAGATTATAATGATGTTGAATGCGGTGAACCCAATAACCGGCAAAGTCCAGGGCAATAAACGCGATAACGTAAACCCAAAATCCAGGTTCCAGGTGAATAATCGCGATTTTACCAGTAAGCCATTCATAACTGATGATCACGAGGCTAAGCCCAAGAACATCCTTGGTCACATTGGTGATGCCGGAACCCAGGCTGGATATCATATCCATCTGTTTTACCGTATCGCGGCCTTTATACCAACCATACCATTTCTCTAAAAGCACCAATGCCAAAAAAACCGGCATAGCTATTAAAAGTATTTTTCCGTAAGTTTCCATTGAACGTTCCTATACTTAAAATTAATGAATTTTAAGGTAAAGTATTTGACGGTAACGCCTGGGTGCATTTCAACTTGTCGCAACACTCAAATCATTAAATTTATCCTATAGCTAATAACGCTCAATAATAAGAAGAGTTGTTCCCCTTTAGGGGTTAGGGGCAAGAGCGACAAATTGGAATGCACCCTAACGCCTTTTACAATCTTATGGTATCATGTGAGGTCTTTTAGCTTTCGTTTAAGATTTTGTATGAACCAGGTGTGGCATTGTTACAGCGAACCAATTGGCTGGCACAAAACCAACGACAAAAGCATTGCGGGGTCGGCTCAAAAAGAGAGATTTATTGCAATTTAGATCACTTCCGGTCTATTATGCGCTTTTCTAAAGAGTTTCAACCCATTTGCTGTGTCATTTTGTCCAATATTTGTTATTGGCAAAAAGTTTGACAATGCTACCTTTGCAGCCAATTTTAAAATATGGAAAAAAATAAAAAAGACAATACAGATGCCGGTGGAGATAATCGCATAAAGGGGGAAGATTTTTCTTTGGAAGAACCTTTTGAAAACGAAAATCCGGAGACAGAACAAGATCAAAACGCCCCGCCGGATATTGTTGATGAAGTAGTTAAGCTTAACGCAGCACTCGAAGAACAGAAAGATAAATATTTAAGGTTGGCTGCAGAATTTGAGAATTACAGGAGGCGGTCTTCGAAGGAGCGCCTGGAGTTGATACAAACTGCCGGTAAAGAAGTTATCAGTTCATTGCTCCAGGTTTTAGATGACTGTGACCGTGCTG
This sequence comes from Ginsengibacter sp., assembly GCA_039934515.1. Taxonomy (GTDB): domain Bacteria; phylum Bacteroidota; class Bacteroidia; order Chitinophagales; family Chitinophagaceae; genus Ginsengibacter. The sequence goes on along the minus strand of JBDTLZ010000279.1, from coordinate 9,603 downwards.
AAAAACAAATGCAGGACACAAACGATGTGGGACAGGTTAAAGAAGGTGTTTTGCTGGTTTTTAACAAACTGCGGAAAACGTTGCATTCCCAGGGACTTAAAGCTATGGAAAGTCTGCATACTGAGTTTGATGTGGAGAAACACGAAGCTATTACGGAAATTGCAATTGACGATAAAAAACTGAAAGGTAAAGTGGTGGATGAGGTTGAGAAGGGATATTATCTAAATGATAAACTGATCCGTTTTGCCAAAGTAGTAGTTGGCAAATAAAAATTCTGCTTTGTAAGCATAGCCGTATCTGCGGACGGCGGAATTTTTTTTTACGCAGATCACAATTAAATTGTATGGTAAGTTCAATGGCTTCAAAAAGAGATTATTACGAAATTTTAGGGGTAACCAAGTCGGGTTCCGCCGATGAAATAAAAAAGGCATACCGTAAAGTGGCCATGCAGTATCATCCCGATAGAAATCCCGGTGACCACGCGGCCGAGGAGAAATTCAAAGAAGCAGCGGAAGCGTATGAAGTACTCAGTGACCCCGATAAAAAGGCCCAGTATGACCGGTTTGGACACAGTGCTTTTACTTCAGGCCGTGGTGGTGGATTCTCTGGCCACGATATGAATATGGAAGACATTTTCAGCCAGTTCGGTGACATTTTTGGTGACGATGTATTTGGAAGTTTTTTCAGTGGCGGCAGAAGTGGCGGCCGGTCGAGGAGCAGGGGAACAAGGGGCAGTAACCTTAGGGTAAAGATCAAGGTGAATTATGAAGAGATCGCAAAGGGTGCGACAAAAACGATAAAAGTAAAAAAATACGTTTCCTGTAATACCTGTGGGGGTTCGGGTGCAAAAGATAAAAACAGTATGCAAACCTGCAGTACCTGTGGAGGAAATGGTCAGGTACGGAGGGTGCAAAATACATTCCTTGGGCAAATGCAAACGGTAAACACCTGCCCTACCTGTAATGGAGAAGGTTCGGTTATTACCAATAAATGTACATCTTGCAAAGGTGAAGGAAGGGTGTATGGCGAGGAGACCGTTACGCTTGATATTCCTGCAGGTGTCCAGGAAGGAATGCAGCTGAGTATGAGCGGCAAGGGTAATATGGGAGAACGTGGCGGCGGCCCCGGTGACCTTATTATCCTTATTGAGGAAGAGGCAAATCTCCAGTTACACCGCGAGGGGCTCAATGTGGCCTTTGATCTGTATATTTCTTTTCCTGATGCAGTCTTTGGTACACAAGCTGAAGTGCCGACCATTGACGGAAGGGCAAAAATTAAAATTCCGCCCGGCACCCAGAGCGGCAAAATTTTCCGGCTTAAGGGGAAGGGGTTTCCTTCTATAAACTCTCATGAAAAAGGCGACCAGCTTATTCATGTTAATGTGTGGACACCACAACATGTTTCAGGTGATGAAAAAGAAACGCTCGAGCAAATGCAGCAGAGTGAAAATTTCAAGCCGAAGCCTGACAAAAATGATAAGACCTTCTGGGAAAAAATAAGGGAAACATTTAGTTAAACGCAATACCCGCAAATAAAGTCTCCGTTGTACAACTTCCGGATTACTATCGTTTAGTTATTCTGTTACGAGGGTACATTGTCTTTTTTACTTTTACGATTTGATGAAAGGATAAAAGGATAATGCCGGACAATCATTCACGTTAAATGTATGATTATCCGGCATTAATAATAAGAATTGAACGATATGAATTACCTCAGTTTATTAAGGAAGTAATACCTTATCAATTACATGAACTACTCCATTAGTCGCCACAATATTAGCCTTGATGATATTTGACGCGGAAGTATTGGTGTTACCTTTTACCGTTGCTCCGGCGGTTAATCCTATTGTTACTTTTCCGCCATTTAATGTTACCGGTTGCACTCCATCGGCAAGGTCTGATGAAAATACCCTTCCCGCAACAACGTGGTACGTGAGAATACCAGCCAGTGTATTTGGATCCGCGGCATTAATATCATTGATTGTTTCAAAACCAGCATCCCTGAATGCTTCATTGGTAGGAGCAAATACTGTGTACGGCCCATTTCCTGTAAGTACGCCTGCTACATTGGTACTACCTGTGCTTGCCCGTAATACAGCAGCTACCAGGTACGAAAAGGTTGTATCACTTTGCGCGACTTCAACAATATTTCCCACCGGTGGAAACAAAACGCGCCCGATAACATGAATTACGCCATTGCTTGCGGCAACATCAGCCTTTACTACCGGGAGGCCATTGATGAATACGCCGCTACCATTGCGTGTTACGTACACCGAATCTCCATTTGCTGTAACTACAGCAGCATTGGGGCCGGCCGGCACATCTGCAGAACCTACTTTGGCTGCCAGGGTGTGGTACAATAAAATTTCCTTCAATGCATCGGCGGAAAGCGTGTTGACAGTGCCCATGGTAATACCCGATCCTGTGAAGGCGGTATCATTTGGGGCAAACACTGTAAAAGGCCCTGTGCCGCTGAGTGTAGTTGCCAGGCCTGCTTTCACTACAGCCGCTTTTAAAATTGTGAAATCCGCACCGGAGGAAACTACATCGGTGATTGTCGTTGGTGTCGCTGGCAGATTGTTGTCATCATCTTTTTTACAGGATGTGATCGACATTGACAATAAGCCTGTAAGAATTACAGTTGATGCTGCCCGGATAATTAATCTTCTTTTGCTCATAATAATAATTTTTGTTTAATAATTGTTTTATAAAGTTTAAACAAAAAAGTTACCACATGGTTCACTTAATTCGAAATAATTACCGGGAAAAGTAACTTTAAGAACGATAAATTTGTTAAAAAGGAAATTTAGGTTTGTAGATTTACCGGCAACATTGCTTTGTGCGTAGCTATTTAAGGTAAAAATTTACGCAGCAACATACCTAAAGCGTATTTTTAAAACTAAAAATTGAAGGCATTGGTTGTTAATAGTACGCTTTTTGTATGATCATCAATACTGGGGCAATCATTGAAGAATTCATGAATGAGCGCAATGCCGGTACAAAAAAGTATAGGGGACATCTTTTAAAGCATGGCTTTAACTGGAATATGGCCGGCTATGAAAAAATAATACGGGAACACGGCCGGAGTAATTTTGCCCTTTATGCGAGTGGGCTAATGCCAATCGTGTGTCCCATCCCTGCAGCGGGTATCCGGCGCGCAGCCGTCCATTGTAAGAAGAAAAGGGCGGTCGGGAAATTATTGATGAAGGCATTTCAATTCAAAAACCCTTTTTTCTTCCTTTTCTTCTTTTTTTCATAATAGATGACCTTACATTTATCAATAAGGCTGGTAAACTCATTTTGCAGATAATCGCCTGGTATTGAAGCGGATGCGGCAATATTATTGATCTGTTCCCATTCAACTTTTGGAAAATATTGGGATTCTCTCAGTTTCAAACCAAACATGGTCACGGCGGTTGCAAATCGCAGGTCTTTGCATAGACTGTCAAAGGGCGTATAATTTTGAGGACAGTCATAATGCACTATATGCCCCATGGTGTCATCGGGTAACCTGTAATGCAACGCAAGGCTGGCAATATCAGTGGGCAGGGATGGCAAACTATCTGTTCCTGCCGGAATAATTTCAAATATCGCCGTGCTGCCAGTGCCTGCACCAATTTCCCCGCCTTCGAGTTCCGTCCCGGTTTCTGCCAATACGTTTCTTTTGTTATCGTAACCAATGAGCCGGTATTCCTTAATTAGAGCGGGATTAAACTGTATCGAAAGATAGACATCGTTGGCAATGGAGTATAAGGTTTGGGTAAACTCTGTCACCAAAACTTTTTCAGCCTCCCGGATGTCATCGAGGTATGCAAAATTACCATTCCCTTTTTTGGCGAGTGCCTCGATTTTTGAGTCCTTATAATTACCCATTCCCACGCCGAGACAGGTAAGGTAAACACCTGTTTGTCTTTCTTTTGCAATCAATTCTTCGAGCTCTTTTTCATCTTTTTGACCTACATTAAAATCACCATCTGTGGCAAGTATAATGCGATTATTACCTCCTTTTATGAAGGTATTCTCTGCAAGTTTATAAGCCGATCTTATGGCTGCCTCACCGGGAGTATCTCCTGATGCTGTGAGCTCCTCTATCGCCCGTATGATCTTCTGTTTTTCAGCGCCGCCCGTAGGTTGAAGCCAGATGCCGACGCTACCGCCGTACACAACAATTGAAACGGTGTCTTTTTCCCGGAGATTTTTTACCAGCAATTGAAATGCTTCTTTCAAGAGGGGAAGCCTGCTGGGAAGATCCATACTTCCCGAAACATCCATCAAAAAAACGAAATTGGACGGTGGTACTTTGTCAAGGTTAAGTTTTTTTCCCGAAAGGTTGAGACACAACAAATGGTGGGCTTTATTCCACGGGCAATCGGTAACCTGCGATTCTATCCTGAAAATGTCTTTGGCAGGCGGTTCCTTATAATTAAAATTGAAATAATTAAGCATTTCATCAACCCTCACTGCATCGGGGGGCACTTTGCTTCCCTGGTTAATGAACCTGCGCACGTTACTATAAGATGCTTTATCGATGCGCATGGAAAAACCAGTGCTTCGGTTACTGCCGGCTTTAATAAAATCGTTTTCTATGAGGTTGCTATAGCTTTCATTGTTATAGTAGGCTGTGGGGTAGATATGGCCTTCGGTCCCAAGGGTTATTGAAACAAGTTTTTGCTTCTGGGTGCTTATTGAAGTGGATAATATTTTTAGTGTTATCTCCTGGTATGCATCCGTTTTAAGATTAAGAGATTTGGTTTCGAATCCATCTACGGTCAAAATAAGTGAGTCATATAAACGCGAACTTGGTATGCCAAACCCCCCCGTAACGCCGCTGTAATATATAGAGCGATTGGAGGGCATATAAATTTTTACGTTTTGCAAAGGCTGATTTTTTTCATCCTTTACTTCGCCCCTAAGATAATATTGGCCTGAGGCAGTGCAAATCCGGGCAACAAAGAAAATTGTAAAAAGTATTTTTGGCAATCGGCGGGTTTATTTTGTAAGATATAATCTTCTTTTCAAAGGTGCAAAACTCCTGGAAAAATGTTATTAAAAATGGTTTAAACCAGTTGGTAGATCTCTTTAATATTCCGTCCAAGGCCATCGTAATCGAGGCCATAACCAATCACAAATTTATCAGGAATTGTAAATCCCAGGTAATCAATTTTAATTGGGTGCACCATTGCGTCCGGCTTGTGAAGAAGCGAAGCAATTCTCAATGATGCCGGATGATGATGTTCCAGTTGTGGCAAAAACTGCGAAAGTGTTTTGCCGGTATCAACAATGTCTTCAATAATAATAACCTCCCTTCCGTAAAGATCCACATCAAGGCCAATAGCCGTGATTACCTTGCCGGTTGATTTCACTCCTTTATACGATGCCAGTTTGATAAAACATATCTCGGCATCAAGTGTGATGTTTTTAAAAAGGTCTGCTGCAAAAATAAATGCCCCGTTTAGTATAGCGATAAAAAGGGGTTTTTTATCCTGGTAATCCCTGTTGATATCGGAAGCCACTCTTGCCACCTGCTCCTCAATTTCCTTTGAAGAGATGTAGGGGATAAATTCTTTGTCATGCACTTTGATAGAGGCCATAAATTATTTTGAAATGATCAGCAGCTGGCCGATATATAAATTGGTATCTTTCAAATTATTCCAGTCTTTAAGCTGCTCTATTGTGACATTATATTTTTTGGAAATAGCATACAGGCTTTCTTTTGGCTGTACTGCATGGGTCTTTGATTCAACCGTTCCAGCACGGTCGTTCATAGCCGGCTGATTGTTAGCAGCGCGTGATGCTTGTTCCTGGTTCAAAGGTGCCGGGCGCAGCAGGATCTTTGTTCCGGGATAAATAGTTGCTGCGTCTGAAATTTTATTAAATGTATAAAGGCTCTGCAATTGAATTCCGTTTTTTTGTGCAACATCATAAAGGCTTTCATCTTGTTGTACAATGTAGTAGTCGCGGTTACCCTGTGTTTGTTTTTTTTCAAGAAATATATATTGATCCTTATCAATGAGGCCATCCTTTTGAAGATCATTTATTTCAAGAAGGCGTGAAAGATTAATAGTATACTGAGTTGCTACTGCAAGTAGTGACGTTCCTTTGGAAACAAATAGGGCCTTGCTACCGTTTATACTGAGTTTTGTTGGGTCTGGGTTACCGGTACCAGCCAGTGACATTGCGCTTGAATCTCCAATAACCTGCTCGTCGCTGGTTACTTTATCCTCGGGATCATCTGTATATTTTGAGGCATCAAAAACAGGAATTTCGCCGGCTCCCTGCAAAGTATATTGCTCCAGGTTGTTGTCTTCAATATTTTTTATGAGAATTGCAGGATAACTGGGATTTGTGGCATAGCCTGCTTTACGCAATCCGTAAGCCCATGCCTTGTAATCGCGTGGGTCGAGTTTAAACAAAAAAGCATACCGTGTATTGCCCCTTAAGAAATTCGAATGATCGCGGTAAGATTCGTCAGCATCTTTATAAACCCGAAAGCACTCTCCCGGTGCATCATCATCATGGCTCACACTGCCTGCAGTCCAGCTGCTTTTACACTTAATGCCAAAATGATTATTTGATTTTTTTACCAGGTCGCTGTTGCCATTTTCGGTTTCTAAAATTCCCTGTGCAAGCGATATGGCCGCCGGAACACCCATCCGCTTCATTTCCCTTACCGCAATTTCTTTATACTGTGCCACATATTGGGCAACGGATATATACTGGGCACATAGTATTGACGAAAAAGTAATAGAAGAAATTAATAATAAGACTATTTTTTTCATAGAAAATTATAATGAGCCGATCTATAAATCATATGAAATCAAATAATTTTATTTTTTTTGAATCAACATTACACCATCTCTAACGGTTACCATTACATGCTGAACCCTTTCATCTGCGGCAATGTGTTGATTAAAAGCGTGGATCGCTACCGCATTTTTCCCTGTAATTTTTTCCTCAAGGACCTCACCGTGAAAGAGCACATTATCTGCCAGGATGAATCCGCCTTTTTTTAATCGCGGCAAAGTTAATTCGTAATAATTAATATAGTTCACTTTGTCGGCATCAATAAACACCAGGTCCCAGGCGCCGTCCAATGACGGAATAATATCCAACGCATTCCCCTCATGTAAAATTATCTGATTGGTTTGTAATGATTTGCTAAAATACCGGCGTGAAATACCGGCATCTTCCCTGTTTATTTCAATAGTATGTAATTTTCCTCCGGGTTTAAGGCCTTTAGACAGGCACAAGGCACTGTAACCGGTAAAGGTGCCTATTTCCAAAATGTTTTCCGGGGCGATCATACAGCTGATCAATTCAAGTAATTTTCCCTGTACCGGCCCGCTAAGCATATGGGCATGAGCATGATTTTGCAAAGTAAATTTTTCAATCTCCTGCAAAAGGCTGTCTGTTGGCGTTGAAAATGAAGCTGCGTATTTTTCAGCTTTGGGAAGTATTATTTCAATCATTTGCCAAAGTTATTTCTTCAGTTGTTTTTTTACGCGAAACAAGTAATAATCCTGCAAAAGTTAGCAACCCGTTCACAATAATAAGTTCTTCTGCAAATACATAACCGCCTAATAAAGTCCTGGAGTATTTGTCAATAAAAAAACAGGCAAGGGGCGCTGCAATGCATATGAAGGGTGTTGCTTTATCAAGTACATTTCTTTTTTTAGCATACAGTGAAAATCCATATAAGCCAATAAGCGGCCCGTAGGTAAATGTGGCCACTTTAAAAATGGCGCTTACCACCGAGGCGTCATTTACGGCGTTGAATAATAAAATTACCACCAGGATAAGAAATGAAAAGAATACATGGACATAATTTCGCGTTCGCACCATTTGCGGGCCGTTTTCATTTTTCCGTTTGTCAAAATTCAAAAAATCAATACAGAAGGAAGTAGTGAGGGCTGTAAGCGCAGAATCGGTGGTGGCAAAAGTGGCTGCAGTAAGCCCCAGCATGAAGACAACCGCCGGGATACCTTTAAAATGATTCAATGCTATTTCAGGAAATAAATAATCAGTTCTCGGAAGATGCGTGGCAGGATCTACAGGGATCGCTATTCCATTTTTATTTGCATAAATATACAGCAACGCACCTACGCTTAAAAAAAATAAATTAATAATTACAAATATGCCGGTGAAGGTGAGCATGTTCTTCTGGGCATCCTTAAGATTCTTACAGCTCAGGTTTTTTTGCATAAGATCCTGGTCAAGCCCAAACATTCCAATGGTTACAAATAATCCTCCAAGGAACTGTTTGGTAAAATGAAATTTATTACCAACGAAATCATCTGTGAAAAAGATTTTTGAATAACTGCTTTTCTTAATGGTCTCAAAAGCCTGCCCGATATTCAGGTCCAGGCTATTGCAAATAAAATAAATGGAAAGAAAAACCGAGGTTACTAAAAAGAAAGTCTGGAGGCTATCGGTTATGATAATGGTTTTCAAGCCACCCCTGAATGTATAACCCCAAATAAGCAGCAGGCACAGGACTATTGTTAGCCAGAAAGGCACCCCCATAGAATCAAAAATAAAACGCTGTAAAACTATCGCCACGAGGTACAGCCGGAATGCGGAACCTATGGTCCTCGATAACAAAAAAATAGCGGCAGCGGTTTTATGGCTGACTTTTCCAAGCGTACGCTCGATGACTTCATAAATTGATGTGAGGTGCATTTTGTAATACATCGGGAGTAATATGCCCGCTACAACGAAATATCCTACAGCATTGCCCAAGACAAATTGAAAATACCTGAATTGCGAACCCGCCGCATTACCCACCTCACCTGGTACTGAAATAAATGTAACACCACTCAAGGCCGTGCCTATCATTCCAAATGCAACGAGATACCATTTTGATGATCTGTTTGCTATAAAAAATGTAGAATTATCAGACGATTTCCTGGAAGTAATGTGAGCGATAAAAATGAGCATTAAAAAATATCCTGCGATGAAACCGAGCAAAACAGAAGGAGACATAATTGTGGATTAGTAGATAAATTAAAAAGGGAAAATTAGGATTTCAACTTTTTTAATTTGAATTTTATTCAAGATAAATAAAAATATGCCAATTAAATCCCTTGCGGTTTTTTGCGGGTCGAAACCTGGTAATAATCCCCGGTTTTGTGAGCAGGCAAAAGAACTGGGTTATTTGCTTGCGCAAAAGAAAATTACCCTAATATATGGCGGAAGTGATCGCGGAATAATGGGTGCAGTCGCCAATGCAGTCCTTGAAAAGAATGGGGCGGTAGTCGGCATAATTCCTAAATTATTAACGGGATGGGAACACCAGCACCATGGCATTACAGAATTGCATCTAGTTGAAGACATGCACAGCCGCAAACGGATGTTATATGAAAAAAGTGATGCAGCCCTCATCCTACCGGGTGGTTACGGCACTATGGATGAGTTTTTCGAAATGCTCACATGGAACCAGTTGAACATTCATGATAAAAAAATAATTATCCTCAATACTGATGGTTTTTATGACCATTTGATCATGCATCTTACAAAAATGGAAGAAGAAGATTTTTTATATTATAAGATAATTGGTAAGGTAACCGTTATTACTTCGCCCGGGGAGTTGGTACTTGATTAAAAG
>JBDTLZ010000278.1:0-5711 GCA_039934515.1 Ginsengibacter sp. | reverse complement strand
CAAAATTGATTGTGTATTCATATAAATATTATTTTAAAACTTTTTTAATGATAAAATTACACGCTTACCTGTTATACCTCGCGATTTTATTTACCTGGATCTCAATTTAAGTCCTGTAAACGCGGCAAACTCCCCCCATTTTTAAAAATGCAATTTATAATACTTGCTGCGTGAAATTGACATGCATGATGACATTCGGGGAATAGTTCGCATTATTGTGAGTGCTATTTGTTGCCTGCAATCCTTGCTGATAGCTTCAAAATTTACAGGATAAAATGTAGGATAAGGTAGCCTGTTTCTGATAAAAAAATCCAGTGATTGTTTTATATCAATTTCTTTTTCTTGTTTTTTCTTATCTTGAATACCAAAACTTTACTACATGTTACAGCAGCGAAAAATCATTTTACAGGAATCGGACATACCTACCCATTGGTATAATATTATGGCAGACATGCCAAATAAACCCTTACCCCCATTGCATCCCGGAACCCTGCAACCCATAGGACCGGAAGCATTAGCACCGCTATTTCCGATGGAATTAATTAAACAGGAAGTTAGCAATGAAAAATGGATAGAGATACCCGATGAAGTCAGGAACCTGTATTCTATTTGGCGGCCGACACCCATGTTCAGGGCATTGCGGCTGGAAAAAGCTTTAGGAACCCGATCTAAGATCTATTATAAATATGAAGGAGTTAGCCCGGCCGGTTCCCATAAGCCGAATACGGCTATCCCGCAAGCTTATTACAATTATAAAGAAGGCGTTAAAAAAATCGCAACCGAAACCGGCGCCGGGCAATGGGGTAGTGCCTTGAGTTTTGCCTGCAAATTATTTGGAATAGAATGCGAAGTGTTCATGGTAAAGGTAAGTTTTGATGGAAAGCCTTATCGTAAAATAATGATGAATGTATGGGGCGCAACGGTACATAGTTCTCCAAGTAATCTTACCAACGCAGGAAGGAGCATCCTCGCAAAGGAACCTAATTCTCCGGGGAGCCTGGGCATTGCAATTTCGGAAGCTGTTGAGGTGGCCGCCACCCACGATGATACCAAATATTCTTTAGGTAGTGTGCTGAACCACGTATTAATGCATCAAACAATCATTGGCCTGGAGGCGCTGAAACAGATGGAAAAAGCGGGTGATTACCCGGATATTGTTATTGCGCCATTTGGCGGCGGATCAAATTTTGCCGGCATTGCATTTCCATTTTTAGAGAACATGCTTACGGGCGGAAAAAATGTAAGGGCCATAGCGGTAGAACCCACCTCATGTCCTAAATTAACACGCGGTGTTTTTCGCTATGATTTTGGTGATACCATAGGAATGACCCCTTTAATTCCAATGTATACACTGGGGCATAACTTTATTCCTTCTCCAATTCATGCAGGGGGTTTGCGTTATCATGGCGCAGGAGCGATTGTTAGCCAGTTATTGAAAGACGGCATCATCGAAGCGGATGCGATTAACCAGGTTGAATGTTTCGATGCAGGAATATTGTTTTCCGGCACTGAAGGTATTATCCCGGCACCCGAGGCTACCCATGCTATCGCGGAAGTGATACGCCAGTCTAAAAAAGCCGATGAAGAAGGTGTTTCTAAAACTATATTATTCAACTTATGCGGGCATGGTCATTTTGACCTGGCTTCCTATGAGCAATATTTATCGGGCAAGCTGGTTGATTTTGAAGTATCGAAAGAAGAAATTGAAACTTCCCTGGCTGAGTTGAATACACCAATGATATAGACAAGTAAAAACATCTTTAAAGGAATTGTATTTCTCAAATAGTCATTGTAATTTACCGAGGCGTTTTGCATCGAACTATAATGATGATGATTGGTTAAATGGAAAAATAAAATCCCTTTGTGCAGAAGCGGGATCGCATTGCATTTACATTGATAACTCCTCCTAATTAAAGTGTCTGCAGGTTTTTAAAATCCTGTTGGTATTCTTACGGGATGATAAATTATGGCTGCTAATCCGGAAAGAAACCTGTTTGATCCTATCACAATCCCGTAGAACTGTTTGTTCATTGCTGTTTTTGGAAGAGGAAGGAAAATTTTATAAAATAAATAAATTTTCGTTTAGATTTATGATCATCTTTCCCCTGAACGATAAGTAGTAGTCCTGCCTCTTTTAATCTTTTCATTTTAAAAAAAATTTTTATGAGTCACAAAATCAACAAACTGTTCATTTTTGTATTGGGCATCTCAATCCTCCTTGCGGCATGTGGCCAGGGTGGCAAACAAGGGGAAACAACCACAGCAACAGACAGCACCAGCACTACAATGACTGATGCTGTTCAGCAAACGGCACTGGTATCAGCCGACGATGCTGTAAAAGCAGCGCCGGATCTTTATAAAGTTGTAAACGATTCATTGGGAATACGCATCCTGGAAGCTACCTACAAACCCGGCGATTCATCTGCTATGCATTCCCATCCTGATTACTCAATTTATGTAATTGATGGTGGTACCGCAGAATTTACTTCAAAGGATGGGCAGAAAAGAGTAAGTGAAATGAAGCCGGGTATGGAAAATATAATCGGTGAAGAAGTACATAGCGTAAAAAACATTGGTAAAACAACGGTGAAAGTTTTAGTGTTCGAAGTTAATCGTGCAAAGACTGTTAATTCCCCCGATGCAGCACTTGACGCTGCAAAAGTGGCCTCCGACCTGTACAAGGTAAAAAGGGATTCTTTAGGTATAAGGGTTGTGGAAGCCACTTATAAACCCGGCCAGTCTTCTGCTATGCACATTCATCCTGATAATGGGGTTTATGCTATTAGTGGCGGTACCGGGGAGTTCACAGAAAAAGATGGTACAAAACGTACTAATGAATTAAAAACCGGCCTGGCATTCGTTACAGGGGGTGGAGAACATAGTGTGAAAAATGTCGGTAAAACAACCATGAAAATTCTTTTAATAGAAATAAACCGGCCGATGAAATAATTAAAATTCGAAGGTTGGTGGTTCTGGTCTTGATCATCAGCCTTCTTTTTTAACGCCTTGCTTCCTGCAAACCGTTGCTGGCAATAAAATTCTTTGGTTGTATCCTGAGATCTTCCCGGTAGACCTTTTCTGCTTCCTTATATTTTTTTGCCCTGATCAATGCGGCTGCTAAAAAATGCCTCGCGGGGATAAGCCAGTCCCTTGGTTCATTGTAAACCAGTGAATCTTCTGTTTCGACTGCTTTCTTAAAATGCCCAATAGCATCAGGCAGTTTATTTTCTTTTTCGGCAATAGTCCCCATTAAAATATATTGGGTAATTCGCGCACATGTTACCGGGGCATTAAAGGGAGTAAGAATAACCTGCAAATCTTTTTCATTTAATAAAGATTCTAATTTATTCAAGGATGTCTTTGCCATTTTTAGGTCATCGCTGTTGGCATAGGCCATGCCTTTTGCAAAATTTTGTATCAGGGCGGCATAATGAAAATTCATTTCCACATCAGCCTGTTTAAGAATGTCTGCCCATTCTTTAAAAGTTATCATTGTTAACTCAGGTGTCATATAAACATATTGTATATAATCACCTACGGGTGCTTCCATAGATAGAAAAGAAGTATCAATGCTATTGCGGCACTCAAATGCATCTCTTAAGGCGGTGGAATAATTATCTCCATTCAAAGAACAGGCAACCTGCATATGCCGGTTATGAATTGAATATAATGGTGCATTGTTGACAACGCCGGGATATAACTGCAGGTAATTTCTATAACTTTCTACGGCAGAATTGTTTACCTGGCTTCCTTTTTCATACTGTCCTGTTCTTATATAAATGTGCGATGGCATGTGAACCATGTGCGCCATACCGGGCGTTAGTCTTCCCAAACGATCGGCGCTTGCAGTTGCTTTAAATGCATAGGGTGAAGCCTCCATTGTGTGGATATAATAGTGATTTACACCTGGATGTTCGGGGGAGCGTTGTAACACACTTTCCAATACCTTTTGTAGTTGGGGCGTCCATGGTTTTGGCCGGCCGTTATGCTCCCAGAGGTCCCACGGATGCTCGACCATTAAGGCATCAGCGTACAATGCTCCAACATCAGCATTTTCCGGAAATCTTACATAAAGCTGTCTCATGGCTTCAGCATAGTGTTGATTTAAAATCGCTCTTTTTTGTGTTGAGTCTTCCGAATACCGTGTGCGGATTGCATCGATCAATCCTTTTTCCAACTGCGAAGAACCCCCGGCAAGTTGTTCGGCTTTTAATGTTGCGAGCAAAGCATCCGGGGAGGCAGCATATCCAAAATCGTTGATGTTAGGCCCGTATGATAATGCTTCAGCCCAATACAATAGGGCGCAGGCAGGGTCAAAAGTCTGCGCTTTTTTAAAGGAAGGTAATGCTTCAATTATGTGAAAGCCATAGTAAAGGTTAATGCCCTGGTTAAAGTAAAATTGAGCACTGTCACTTTGCGTTGAAATCTTCCAGGTATACGAGCCTATTCCTGGTAAAGGTATCATTTGTTGTATATCCAGGCTGCTTAGATGATAGTTTTTCCAGTCGGGGGTGCAACTTATCGTTGACAACTGTTTCCTAAGTATTGATTTTGTATATGCGGCCTGGTCAATTTCATCAGGATGTCCCTGGAACATTTTATGACCCATTAATATTATGATTATCGAGTATCCCGCAATAAACAGGTATTTCATTTCAGGAGTATTTATAATCAGTTATTAATAACCCAATACAAATTTTAAAATAAGATAGCCTGTTAAATTTAAAAAATTGTGTTCACATCTCATAAAAAACGTTTGGGATAATTTATCCGGTGGTAGGTAAAATGTATATCGACATCATCTTCAGAATATCAAAATCATCATTAACTGCCAGGCAAAGAAGCAGAGAAGGTCAGCTCATATCTGTTGACTAATATACATGTTTTGGTTTCCAGTTTGTTCCCCGTCCTTCAGGCATGTAGTCAAAAAGATGCCATAAGGGCCATATTGGATCAACATGCCGGCTGTCTTGTCCTTTTTCAGCGGGGGCAAACAGAAGCTCTGTCGCATAAAAGTGAAAAACACCTTCCGCTGTTTTATGAAAGACATTGAGTATGGGTAACTGGTTTCCCTTTTCGTTTTCGCCAAAATAATCTGTGTTGTAAGTGTTACCTGAAGAAGAAAGCAGTCGTAGCCGCTTCCACTTCTTGCTATCAGCCCATGCGGTCAGCTTATCAATCGACGTTTTCGCAACCACAGCAATATTCACCCGTTGACTGGCATGGAATACCATACCGTTGAGGCCATCTAAAATCGAGGTGCAAACCGGGCATGGTTTTTCATCATTTGGGCCGAACATGAAGCTATAAATAATGAGCGAATCTTTTCCGTGCTCAAATAGCTCAGAAAATTTTGTGTGCTGTAAGTTTCCAGATTCATCTGTTTCTTCAAAGACATAATCCTCCTTTAATAGTGCGTTGTAAGGGAGCATTCGCCTGAGTGCAGCCACTTCTTCTGTTTGCCTTCGTAAGTTTATTTCGGCCTCCAGGAGTTTATTGCGTGCTTCCCGGTATCCGGTACTTTCACCAGGGAAGCGTTTGTTGTGATAATTTGTCATAATGATATAAGTAGGTATTTTGTTTATAATTGTATTGTAATGCGGGTGTAAAAATTACATTCATTGACCCACAGAATTTTGAAGACAGCTTTTCACCGATTTCATAAAGGTCGCACTTCAATTCTTCGCTGAAAAATTTTTGTTCGCAAAAAA
>JBDTLZ010000277.1:0-6205 GCA_039934515.1 Ginsengibacter sp. | reverse complement strand
TTCTGGGAAGCGATGATGTGCCCGAACTGGCTTTTTTTCCCGGCATGAATATTCCAAGTGAAAGAAAATTGAAAATATTTGGGATGGCGATTGAAATTTTAAAAGAAAATTTTGAACTGCTCCCTATGTCTGAATTTGCGAGGAGGCTTTCTCCCGGTTTAAAATCGAAGATGCTTAAGACAAATGCTGATGCCGACCAAAAATTAACCCTGGCCAATTCAAATTAATATGAAGATCTTTTCAATTGTAGGCGCCCGTCCGCAGTTCATAAAACTGGCCCCCTTATCTGCAGGCCTTGCGGGCTTCCATGAGGAATTTATCGTACATACCGGTCAGCATTATGATTATGCGATGTCAGAAAAAATATTCCTTGATCTCGGAATAAGAAAGCCGGATATTCACCTCGGCACAGGTTCCGGCAGCCAGGCTGTGCAAACCGGTGAAATGATGATAAAGCTGGAAACCGTAATGATCGAAAAGAAACCAGATATCATCATTGTATTTGGAGATACCAATTCAACCCTTGCAGGGGCGTTGGCGGCATCAAAATTAAACATCCCGATTATACATATTGAGGCAGGGCTGCGGAGTTATAACAGGAGCATGCCTGAAGAAATCAACCGCATTGTGGCGGATCATGTTTCGCAATATCTTTTCGTACCCACTCAAACTGCGGTAGACATCCTTAAAAGTGAAGGACTGGAAAAAATCACTTTTTTTACTGGTGATATTATGGTGGATACCATGAAGATCAGTATTGAAATTGCGCTCAATAAGTCTACGGTGATCTCCGACCTGAAATTGCAAAATAAAGAATATAACCTGCTTACGTTACATAGAAATTATAATGTCGATAACACCGACATACTGGAACATATATTAAATCAACTCGGACAATTGGGTGAAGAAATTATTTTCCCCGTTCACCCGAGAACACGCAAAATGCTGTCTGCATCTTATACAGTACCCGGAAATATCCGTTTAATCGACCCACAGGGATATTTAGATTTTATAGCCCTTGAATATTCGGCAAAAAGAATCATTACCGACTCAGGCGGCATTCAAAAAGAAGCTTATATACTGCACAAACCTTGTATTACACTGCGCACGGAAACCGAATGGGTAGAAACGGTTGATGAAAAATGGAACCTGCTGGTAAATCCCGCAGATGAAACAATTGCTTCTAAAATATCACATTTCAAAACACCTGGAAACCAAAAGGATATTTTTGGTAAGGATGTGACCAATAAAATGTTAGATATTATTAATAGCATACATTAGCATTCCGGGTGCTGTTGAAACTTTATGGTAGATTGCGCTAAATGAAACACGTTCAAATCATTTTGCAATTATAAAATCGCAGTTATAAAAAGTCGTCCGTGCATATTTTACGGGTCAAATTTTAATAATTATAAAAGCATGTCACAATGAATTCTGTTGAAAAAACTTTCGTAAGTGTTGTTGTGCCCTGTTATAATGAACAGGCAATACTTGCTGTCAACCTCACCACAATCATCAATTACCTTGAAAGTAAAAGTCACAAGTATCGCTGGGAGATCGTTATCATAGATGACGGCAGTAAGGATAAGACAGGAGAGATTGCCGATGACTTTGCAAATCAAAGACATGAAATAAGGGTGATACATCACCCCGTAAATCTTAACCTCGGACATGCATTGCAAACCGGTTTTCGTCATTCAAAGGGCGATGTTATCGTTGTGCTGGACGTTGACCTTAGTTATTCTGTCGAGTACATCGAAGTTATGGTTGACAAGATAAACGAAGCTGCCGCCGACATCGTATTGGCATCACCATATATGGCAGGCGGTAAAGTTACAGCAGTGCCATTTTCAAGAAGGGTGCTCAGCAGGTGGGTAAATAAGTTTATGCGGATGGCAGCTCAGGATAAATACCACACTTTTACAGGGATGGTAAGGGCTTACCGGAGAGATTTTGTACGCACTTTAAATCTTAAAACCAAGGATTACGAAGTGAACCCGGAAATAATGTACAAGGCAATGATACTCCGGGCCAGGATTGTCGAAATTCCCGCTCACCTGGATTGGACAGAACAAAATAAATTCGCAGGCCAGCGGAAGTCAAGTCTTCGTGTATTAAGAAGCTTCTTTTCAGGTATTATGTCGGGATTTATATTTCGACCTTACATTTTTTTTGTAGGGATCGGCACATTCTTAATGCTGCTATCGCTCTATGAATTGATCTACCTGCTTTACGATACGTTATCTTATATCGCCCAGGCAAATTCTCATTCTTCGGGGTTGATTTCTTTCCCTCAAAGCCTGGCAGTACAATTTCAAAGAAATCCGCAAACCTTTCTTGTAGGGGGTATTACATTTGTAATTGCTATTCAATTTTTGAGCGTTGGATTTTTATCTCTCCAAAGTAAGCGTTATTTTGAAGAACTTTTTCACCTTGGAACGTCCTTGAAAAAGCAAAACTTCAAACCGGAAAATTCTTAATTATAAACAACTAACTGCGTGAAAAGCTTTAGAATTACTAAAAACCCTTTTCTTCTTTTTGCCCCATTTCTTTTATTTTATACTGTATTCATATTAATACTTTATAGTGCACCTTTATGGGGAGATGAGATCAGGCATTTCGCGTATGCTGAAAATCTTTTGCGGGGTTTTTATTCACCGGTGGCACCAAATGTGAGCTTAGAGGTAGGCCCCGGCTACCCTATATTGATTTGGCTTTTTCTTATTTTACACATGCCATTAATATTTCTCAACCTGATAAATGGCGTTTTTAATTACCTGGCAATTGTATATTTATTTAAATCCCTGCAGCAGATACTGTCCTTCAAAAGAGCCTTAATATTCAGCCTGTTTCTCGCTTGTTATTCCAATTCTTTGGAATTCATGCCCTTGAAATATTCGGAATCATTGACGTTGTTCCTGGTTTCAATGACCTTATATTATACGATGAAGGCATTTAGCCCGGATAATTTAAAGAAACATAAAAAATATATTTACCTCGCGGGGTTTGTTATCGGTTACCTCGCGCTTACCAAAATAATATTCGGTTATGTTTTAATACTGTTGCTGGCCGGCAGTGGTTTCCTCTGGTTGATAAAAAGGAAGAACAACAACTACAGGAAGGCAGTATTTATTTTGCTGGTAGCTTTTGCTACGACCGCTCCATATTTAGCATATACGTATCATTTAACAGGTAAGATCTTTTATTGGGGAACCTCGGGCGGCAATAACTTATATTGGATGAGCACGCCTTATGAAGGTGAATATGGGAGTTGGTATGCTACACCAAGACTTGTGGATTCCATACCTGCTGAAGTACGGATCCGGAATGCCCAGGGCGGTCAGCTTAACCTGAAAAACAGGTATTCTTATCTTACGGGAAGTGACGATTCGATAAAAGTGAATCATAAAGCGGCTTTTGAGGAACTCAATAAATATCATGGTGTTGAAAAAGATGACCTTTATCGAAAGTTGGCCATTATTAATATCAAGTCACATCCGGCCAAGTATATAAAAAATTGCATCAGCAATATAGGAAGGATCCTTTTTAATTACCCTTACACCTATGCAATTCAAAAGCCGGAAACTTTGTTAAGATTGCCGCTAAATGGAATTATAATTGTATGCATGTTATTTTGCCTGGTCCCAACCCTTTTAAACTGGCGGAAGATAATATTCCCAATCAGGTTTATTTTGTTTTTTACCTTGCTTTACCTGGGTGGAAGTGTGTTTGGCAGTGCCGAGACGCGCATGTTTACTGTAATCGTACCCATATTGCTGCTTTGGATTGCTTATATCATGCAAAAATCAATACAAATTAAATTGAAGTTTGATGAAGACAGTGATGAATAATCGATAACTCTTTAATTGAAGGGAAGGTTCGAATAGCTATACAAAAATTAGCAGAATGATATAATGTCTTTATTAAATAAAAAATAATATTTCGGCACAGCCATCAGCCAAAAGACCCAGGATCATTTTAGCCGATTGATATTTTAAAAGAGACCATTCCGGCTTTTTATGTCTGTTTTCCGCATTTGAGCCACCCTTTAGCAGATAACTTTCATGGCCCCTGAAATAAAATAGTTTATTAGTACCTTCATTGCTTAAAAGTTGTTTATGGCAAATAAGATCATGAGGAGCCTAATAAAAATTTCTATTTAGCTATATTACAAACACAAGTTTAATACAGATATTTTAAGGCATTGCATTAAATAGATTTTAAGCCATTTAAAATAATACAGTATGCCTTATTACTTATAATCTCATTATTTTTAATATTATTGGTATCCAATATTGGTTTTATGTAACTGTTTAAAAAAAGAATAATGAAAAAACAAAATTTATTCCGTGAATTTTTGGACATCTATCAATACCACAAGCGCTGGAATGAAGAACATGCATTGCATAATTATAACAATGTATATAAAAAAACTATCAGGGATTTAAATCAATTTGGACTTTCAAAACTTAATGGAATAAAAGTTCTTGACCTTGGCTGCGGGAGTACTTTCCCCTTTTCTTTAGCTGCGGCGGCAGAAGGTGCGAAGGTTACCGCACTTGATTTAAGCTATGTAAAACCAGATATATTACCCTTTTTTTTTGTAAACCTTGTAAAGTATAATGGCTTAAAAAGGGCTTTCAAGTCTTTAGCAAGAAGGCTTTTGTTTGATAAAGATTATTTCAAACATTTTGATAAGGTCGCCGGCATCCGGCTGAAGCCTTTTATAAAGAGCATAAAATTCATAATTAGCGATCCGCATGGCACCAGTTACCCGTTACCTGATAATACTTTCGACCTCATAGTATCAAATGCGGTGTTAGAACATGTGGGGGATGTAAATCAGTATTTTTTGGAAGTAAACAGGTTGTTGAATAAAGGCGGTTTGTTTAGTGGGAGAATTCATAATTTTTACAGCATAAGCGGCGGACACTTTCTTGAATGGTCTCTTCCTGATACCAACCCATCACAGCGAGTGCCCCCCTGGGATCATTTGCGTAAAAACTTATTCCCTACTCATATTTATTTAAATAAGCTAAAACCAGAAGATTTTAAGAATGCGGCCGAAAAAGCTGGTTTAGAAATCCTTCTTCATGAGGGCAGAGATGTGAATCATGACGGCCACGGCTTAGAGGGCGAAAAATTTCTTACTTCAGAAGTACGGGAAGAACTTTCCCAATATCCCCGGGAGCTATTGCTTACCAGGGCATATAGCCTTATTTGCAGAAAAAAATAATGTTATATTAATTGAAAAATATTCCTATCAAATAGAACTGTTGAATTGCTATTATCAATGATGAACAAAGCTAATAATCCGGCAAAAAATTAATCAAAAAATTTATCGTAGGTGCAGCTCACCATGCGAGCTTTTCATTTTCAGGAAAAGCCTATGTAACATGAGGTAGTTTTTGGTACTTCATTTTTACTCAATATTAGCGCTGCACAATTAGTGGTCATCTATCACGGCACCTTCCGGGAATTTAGAAATAACTTCCGATAAATATTTAGTCGGTATAACATAGAATGGAATTCAGAAAAGAGTATTGTTTACAAAAGCAGTGCAGGCCAGGGTGCAGAACGTGAATGCTTTAAAGAGCAAAAAATAATTTTCATTTTACAATATATGTTCATTTCCAGGACCCATTATTTACGTCTACCACCCACCGATAATAAAGTAAGAAGTATTTATTGTAATGTTAGCGGTTTACAGTACCTGCCTTGAAATGATGGTTACTTACTTAGTTATTTTTCTATTCTTAATAAGAATTACGGATGAATAAGGTGCGATTGTTATAGTGCCGGGATGCAATTTGTTGGCAACATCATTATAATTTGCATCTAAAGTTATTGTCTTATTGATTCCCTTTTCATTATACTCAAATCTCAAATCATTTACTGCTGTTATTGCCATTGGAGACTTACCGGAATGAGCATCAAAACCTGAATAAGCCTGATAACCGCTGCGCATCAAGGCGGGATCAACATGGCCGATTTTCCAGGGCGTCTGTTCGCGCGTCAGCATATCGAGGCTTAGTTTGCCATCGAGATCCAGATTACCGGCCATAGGCGGTAGCTCAACGCGTGTTGGCCGCAACAGCACATAATCTTCGGGATAGAGTTTTGAATACATGCTTTAGCATAATTGAAAAGGCCGTTATGGTTCAAGAACATTAACCATAACTCATGGTAAACGAAATTACGCGGC
>JBDTLZ010000276.1:0-10976 GCA_039934515.1 Ginsengibacter sp. | reverse complement strand
CAAATCTTTGCAGGTATGGGTCGCTGGCAATCATAAAAGTAGTAATGGGTATTTTGACCTTTTTACATTGCGCAGCCAGGTTCATGCACCTGTTTAATATTCTCCTGTCTACCCCAAAGCTGTTTTTATAATACCGTGCCCCGATTTTAAGACAGGTTGGTTTCCCATCTGTTATCATAAAAATCTGTTTATTCGGATTCTTTCTTCTGCGTAAAATATCCATTGCCAGTTCAAGGCCTGCGACCGTATTGGTGTGATAGGGGCCAACCTGCAAATAAGGAAGGTCTTTAATTTCCACGGTCCAGGCATCATTTCCGAAAACCACGATATCGAGTGTATCTTTTGGATATTTTGTTGTTATCAATTCACTTAATGCCATCGCCACTTTTTTTGCAGGAGTTATCCTGTCCTCGCCATACAATATCATGCTGTGCGAAATATCGATCATGAGCACGGTAGAAGTTTGTGCCTTGAAGTCGGTTTCTCTTATTTCAAGATCATCTTCATGCATGGTAAACCCATCAATACCATGGTTGATTTGTGCATTGCGAATTGATTCGGTGAAGTCGATTTGTTCAAGAGTATCCCCAAACTGGAAAGGCCGTGTTTCAGGATTGATTTCATCACCACCGCCAGGTTTAAATGTATTATGATTTCCCTGCTTCGTTTTTTTAAGTTTTCCAAAGATCTCTTCAAGGCTCCGTTTCCGTATACCCTGTTCTGTTTTAGGTGTTATTTTTATTTCGCCATTGCGCCTGTTCTCATCTATGTAACCTTTATTTTTCAGGTCTTCAATAAAGTCGCCCATGCCGTATTCATCGTTAGTAAGATCATATTCCTTATCGAGTTCAGTAAGCCAGCTCAGGGCTTCTCCTACTTCGCCGCTTGTATATGTAAGCAACTGCATAAAAAGATCCAGGAGCTTTTCAAAAGACGTTTTGTCATTCTCGCGCGGATCATATTTTGAAAAATTGTGGCCGATCATATTTTAAAGTTCAAAGTTCATTAAAACCAATGGTAGATTGATAAATTAGTTCACGAATTAACGGAAGGGATGTTTACCCCAGGCTACCTGTAATTACATTTCCTTGCAATTTAGCAAACAATTATTCGATATTTATTGTTCAGTTGTTAAATAAAAAATCCCGGTTTAGTCAGCCTGGAAAGTACTGACCAAAACCGGAATTGAGAAGTGAATAAGATCTATTGTGTTTTATCGTTGACCTGTTTTTCTGTTTTTAGTTTGGGAATACTATTAATTACCGGGTTCGTTGTTTCTGGATTTACTGCTGCGGGATTTTTAAAATATTGCTCCATGCCCTGCAACTGTTGCAAAAGCTGTTGCACGATCTGGTTCTCGTAGGCAAGCGGTATTTGCTTATTTTCATCCAGGCTGTTAAAATAAGTTGTTTGCTGCTCAAGATCTTTGCGTAATGATTCGGATACTTTTTTTGCAAGCACTGTATCACCGCATTTATAGGCAGCCAGCAAAAATTGTCCGGATATCTGGTCCTGCTGCTGGCGACGCGACACGAGGCCATAAGGAAAATTCTCCTGGAGCATCATCTTATCACATCTTTCCAATAAATTTTTTGCTTCGCCTTTTTTGTCATGATCTGCAAGATTATTAGCAACCTGCCCGTATTGCATCCTGATCGTATTCAAATGCCTGCGGTTTTCTTCATCATAATAAACACCGCGTTTGTCTGCATTTCCAAAAACAAATTTTTTCATCATCACGTCATATGCCCAGTCCCTGTTCACTTCACTATTTTTCACGGGAACAAAACGGTAAGTAAGCCCATCCGTTCTTAAATATTGTTGAAACCCCAATTCATCATAAGGCGAAGTAAAATAAATTGGCCGCTTCCATTTATTAGCCGCAAGAATATTCAAAATGGCGGTTTCATTTTTACCCAATGCGCTTTTTGGAATATCAAAGTCAACTTCACTCGCCACACTGTCTCCTGCATTTACGGTACCATTTTGCCTTACAATATTAGAATCAACAGGAATTTTTACTTTCTTAACCGGAAAAATATTAAGGTAATCATCCCCATTTTGTGCCATGCGTGAAGGGTCGTCACTCCCGGCAAAATCTTTCATCATCGTATAAAGATCCATTGGTTGTGTTTGATCGACTTTTGCGCCCGGAGCGTCAGGATAAAAATAGATTGCATCTCTTTTACTTCCCATAATCTGGTCAGCGGTCCATAGAACATCAATTGGATCACTTTTGTTAACCTTGTAGCGCAACTGGTTAATATACCAGTCTGTACCAAGCAAACTGGAATTTATAACCCTTATATCCCTTCGCACATCCTGTACTTCCTGTGCATACCATAGCGGGTAGGTATCATTGTCGCCAAATGTAATAAGGATGGCATTAGGTGCGCAACTTTGTAAATAGTCGGTTGCAAGGTCACGCGCAAGAACTTTATGGCTGCGGTCATGGTCATCCCATTCCTGGTTTGCCATTAATACCGGAACGGCGAGGAAGCAAAATCCTGCAGACAAATAATTCGCCATATTGCCCTTGATAAATTTTTCGAAAAGTTCCTTTATATACAGAATGCCAATGCCAATCCAGATAGCAAAGGCATAAAAAGAGCCAACATAAGCATAATCCCTTTCCCGGGGCTGGTTGCCGGCCTGGTTGAGGTAGATGCTTATTGCGAAACCTGTAAAAAAGAACAGGAGTCCCACAACGATGGTGTCCTTTTTGTCCTTTTTATATTGGTAAATAAGCCCGAGAAGGCCCAATATAAATGGTAGAAAGAAGAGTGTATTGTGCGCTTTATTGTGCTTCATGCTGTCAGGCATCTTACTCTGGTCTCCCAGCCTGAAATTATCTAAAAAGGAAATCCCCGAGAGCCAGTTTCCATCTCTTACATTGCCCATATCAATTCCCTGGATATCGTTTTGTTTGCCCGCAAAATTCCACATAAAATAGCGCCAGTACATCCAGTTAAACTGGTAACTGAAAAAGAAACTAAAGTTATCGGCAACGGTAGGCTTATCTGAATAATTCCCTGTTTTTTGATCTTTGGAAATATTGGCAAAACTTGCATAATAATCGGCATGGCCCTGGTCATTGCTGTTGTCCCACATTCTTGGAAAAAAATGTTTGTCTTCGGGGGCGTATTCGGTTACGTATTTTTTTCCCTTGTTTTCGTATTTGTCCTTGCCTTTTACATAAGTATCTACCGGAACCTGGGACATCACAGGTGCGGTGAAATCCTGTCCGTATAAAATAGGCCAGTCACCGTACTGTTCACGGCTAAGATAGCCTACAAGGCTCACCGGGTTATCGACATTGAACATATCAACGGCCGGGTCGGCATTGGAACGGATAAGGGTGGTATAATAAGTTGAGAAGCCAAGCAGCACAAATGCAAAACTCCACATGGCAAGTTTCAAAAAGTTCCAGTTCCTTTTGTTGGCAAGGCGCAACATAAAAAATATAATAACGCCAATCATTACAAAGAAGAATGTAAAGCCTGAAAAGAATGGTAACCCCAGGTCATTCTTGAAAAATATATCAAATTGACCGGCAAACTTAATAGTCCATTGAATCATCGGTACCTGTACAATGCCGGTGATTACACATGCGGTAAGGAAAGCCCAGAAAGTTTTCCATTTCGTGGTTGTATACCGTTTGAAATAGTACACCATTACAATAGCTGGTATCGTTAAGATTGCCAGCAAATGAACGCCTACCGCCAATCCTACCAAATAGAAAATTAATATCAGCCACCTGTCTGCGCGCGTGAAATGTCCTTTTATACCATTTGCCTGTTCAGCAGTAACGTCCTGTTCCCATTTAAGCACTGCCCAAAAGACTATGGCGGTAAAAAAAGATGAGCTTGCATAAACTTCAGACTCTACAGCACTGTACCAAAATGAATCACTGAAGGTATAGGCCAGGGCACCAACAGCGCCTGCAGCCATTATTGAAAAAACCTGGTTTCCCGTAAGAGCGCCTGCGCTATCCTTTTCAACAATTTTCCTGGCAAAGTGCGTAATGCTCCAAAACAAGAACAAAATCGTGAAACCGCTCATAAGCGCGCTCATACTATTTAAACCCAATATGGCGCTATCGGGGCTTGAAAACGGAATCATAAAGAGCCTGCCTAACAAAATGAAAAGCGGAGCTCCGGGCGGATGCGGAATTTGCAGTTTGTAAGCACTGGAAGCAAACTCGCCACAATCCCAAAAGCTCCCGGTGGCTTCCATTGTTAATAAATATACCATACAGGCGATAATGCATATAGCCCATCCTGTAATATTGTTAATTCGTTTAAAGCTCATAGTAAGAAGTTAAATAAACAGCGGCAAATATAAAACTATGCATGGTACAATCACATGGGCTATTTTTTTTTTATACAAAGGAATGTTAATTTATAACATTGATCTGGCCTGTTATACATACTGGCGTGAATAACTGTAAAGTAGTCGGCTGACCATGAAATAATGTATCAATTTCATGTGCCGTTATAGTTTTCTGTAAAAAACTTTATGTTCATAAAGAGCCAATGGTCATTCTTTAAAAGCCTCTTGAAACGATTTGCCGGAGTTTAGATCTTCTATTAGTTTTTCCAGCTTTTCCCTTGAATACCACTTGCTGATTTCATGCCTCGCTGTCATAAAATTGAGCATTACCTGTTCATTAGAACCTTCATAAAATTGTCCGTCACTTTTGAAACTCTTCAGGCGAGGCAGATTTTTATAATTATCAGATCTTACTTTGAGCGTATCTTCTGAATAATAATTACGGTAATCATTTTGCATTGCCAGGCCTTCATCAAACCATCGCGGGATTTTAAACGACCAGTTATAAAAACCGATCCTATGATACAACGCTGCGTGGGACATCTCGTGAGAAACGATGTCAAGGTCAAGGCCCTGGTTGCTTATGACTATGTAGGATCCCAATTTTATATGTGTAAGCGCTGGAACCGGAGTTGTACTTCCATATTTCTTAAAATCATCGTCGTTATCACAGTAGATGAATTTGGAGGTGGCAGCTTTCTCAACCCAAAACGCAGAGACACGTTGTGTGGCCCTTTGTACCAGTGCTTGTAACGTGTCAATTTTATAATGTGCCGTCGTTCGGTTAAAATATATCCGTCCCTCTTTTTTAAAATTGGAATAATCAATTAAGATGCATCTGGTTTGTTGGGGGAAAATAAGATAATGGGCAAGGGCTGCAATAGGAATGATTACCAGGAAAATTAAAAAAAAACCGGCGCGCATTTTTTTAGAATTTTGCATCTTAATTTCTTTTAAAGAATGCTACTAACTTACATCAAATTATGATGCAGCTATGCTCCGGTCACATGTGGCCTCTTATAATTCCGCCGGGGCAGTGTAACAAACCACGTTTTTAATGAAAAAAGCTTTTCTCCAACTACATATCGCGGTTCTATTTGCAGGATTTACTGCTATTCTTGGAAAGATTATTACTTTAAATGAAGGTCTGCTGGTTTGGTACAGGATGTTGCTGAGCGCTGTTTCGCTGGGATTCATATTAGTGCTCAGAAAGGAACTCACCAGGATTTCATTTTTAAATATGGCAAAATTTTTTGGTATCGGGGCCATTATTGCGGTTCATTGGGTTGCATTTTATGGTAGCATCAAATATTCTAATGTCTCTGTTTCTGTAACTTGCTTTTCAGCAATCGGATTTTTCACTTCTTTTTTTGAACCACTTATCATGAAGAGAAGGATTGACTGGGTGGAAGTTTTGCTGGGATTGCTTGCTATTGCAGGTATTTATCTCATTTTTAGTTTCTACCCGCAGTATAAAACCGGGATTATTTTCGGTATCATCTCGGCAATGCTGGCAAGCATTTTCCCCATTTTTAATAAGAATATTCTGAAGAAATTTTCACCAAAAGCAGTGACCTTTTATGAGATGACCGGCGGCTTTCTTGCTCTTTGTATCATCATTCCTTTTTATATGGATTTTTTCCCGGCCAGCTATTATATCCCTACCTTTTCAGATTGGGCCTGGCTCATTATCCTGGCTTGGATATGTACCATACTCAGTTTTATCCTGCAATTAAATGCGCTAAAAGTAATTTCCCCATTCACTGCAAACCTTACTTATAACCTGGAACCCGTATACGCTATCGTCCTCGCATTTGTCATTTTCGGGGAAAACAAATATTTAGGACCGGGATTTTATATGGGTTTTGCGCTTATTTTACTCGCAGTAGCCTTTCAAATGATGAGGGTATGGATTCAACAAAGGTCGCTAAAACGAATAAGCCTTACCATTTTTTGAATTTACCTTATTCAAATCTTGCAATGCCGATCTTGCCGGTAAGATTTTATATAAAAATTCAGTGTTGAAACAAATACCTATGAAGGGAGAAACAGGATCTTGCTGGAGAGTTTGGCAAATGCCCGGAACATTGCACTCACTCCGCAATATTTATCCTGGGATAAAGTTACTGCTTTTTCTACCCTGGCCTCATCGGCTTTGCCCACTTTAATATTGTATGTAATTGTGACATTGTCATATATAACAGGGTGAACTTCTGTCAGGTGGGCATCTATGTGGATCGAGAAATCAGAAAAAGTAACCTTCATTTTTTTCAAAAGGCCTACAACATCAACACCGGTGCAACCTGCTAAAGAAACAAGCATCAGGATTTTGGGTCCTGGCCCTTCATCATTACCACCCGACGCCTTTCCGAGATCAATGGTAATATTGTGTCCGTTTATTACGGTGGTAAAATTCATACCACCCTTGTGCACTGAATCTATAGAGTTAGTTGGCATAAAAGGAAAGTTGGATTTAGTGTAGGTGTGCGGCGGTTATATATGTGATTTTACGGCAGCTGTGATTTGTTGCGCATTCATAGCACCCGACTGGCGCCACAGTATCTTTCCTTTTTTAAAAAGGATCAAAGTAGGCACGCCTTGTATCTTGAATTCGCCCGCAGTTGGTTGATTTTTGTCAATGTCAACCTTTAAAACCCTTATGTCATTTTTATTGTTTTCTGCAAATCGCTTTAATTCCGGGGCCATCATTTTACAGGGGCCACACCATTCTGCATGAAAATCCACTAAAACCGGCTTTTCATCATTAATTATTTTGCTGAATGTTTCCATATAACTTTTTATCTTTTATTGCATAAACTATGCCTATAGAAATGACGCTTAAATAGGGCACATTCTGTCAGTTGCAGGGTATTTCCTAAAAAATCCTTTAATTATTTTTAAGGTAATCAATTCTTTGTTACCTTTGCCGTCCGAAAAAAAGATCATTATGGCCAGAGTTTGTCAGGTTACCGGGAAAAGGCCCATTACGGGCAATACAGTTTCCCATTCAAATATAAAAACACGCAGGAGATTTTTACCAAATCTTCAAAAGAAACGGTATTTTCTTGCGGAGGAAGATAAATGGGTAACCTTAAAACTTTCTTCTGAGGCCATACGTACCATTAATAAAAACGGTCTTTTTACTGTCGTGAAAGAAATGAGGGCTAAAGGAGTTAAGATCTGATAAAAATATTTAAACATTTGTTATGGCAAGAAAAGGAAACAGGGTTCAGGTAATTTTGGAATGCACGGAACATAAAACTTCCGGCAAACCCGGCACAAGTCGTTATATCACGAATAAGAATAAAAAAAATACACCTGAACGCCTCGAGTTGAAAAAATTCAACCCGATTTTGAAAAAAGTAACCGTACATAAGGAAATTAAGTAAATAGCTCCGTTTGAAAATTGCTCAATGCAGGTGGGTTATTGACTTACCATTATCAGTTTTAATTTTTTAAATATATACAATGGCAAAATCAGCTAAAACCGCTATAAAAACGAAAGATCAGAAAGCGGCTGCGGAAGCAAAAAACTGGACTAAGGTGGTGCGCACAGTTCGCAGCCCTAAATCCGGGTCTTACACATTTAAAGAAGCGATTGTCCACAAAGACAAAATAAAAGAATTTTTAGGAAGCTGATTTTGCTTCAACATTTTTCTTGTAAGGCTATCCGGCATTCTCTGCGGATAGCTTTATTTATTTTTACTCGTTACTAAATTTTTTGACAATGGGAATTTTCGATAAAATTTTTGGTAAAAAGGAGCAGAAGGAAAGCCTCGACCAGGGATTGCAAAAAACTAAGGAAGGCTTTTTTGACAAGCTTACTAAGGTCATTGCCGGCAAGAGTGTGGTTGATGAAGAGGTGCTGGATGACCTGGAAAATGCTTTGGTGAGCGCTGATGTAGGCGTTGAAACCACTGTGAAAATAATAGATGGTATTGAGAAAAGGGTTGCCAGGGATAAATATATAAATACAACGGAACTCAACCGGATATTGAAGGAAGAAATCCAGTCGGTTCTCATTGATTCGCCAACAGACTCTTCTTACCAGGGTTATGAATTGCCTGGCTCACATAAGCCCCACATCATCCTGATCGTGGGTGTTAACGGTGCCGGTAAAACAACAACCATTGGAAAACTGGCCCATAACTTTTCACTGGCTGGTAAATCGGTGCTACTGGGCGCTGCAGATACTTTCAGGGCTGCCGCAGTTGAGCAATTGGATATCTGGAGCCAAAGGGCAAAAGTGCCTATTGTAAAACATACAATGGGTGCCGACCCAAGTGCTGTTGCTTTTGATGCTGTGCAAAGCGCTATCGCCAGGAACAGCGATGTCGTGTTGATAGATACCGCCGGAAGGTTGCATAATAAAATTCATTTGATGGAAGAATTGGGTAAGATCAAACGCTCTGTAAGTAAAGCCTTGCCTGGCGCTCCCCACGAAGTATTGCTGGTGCTGGATGGCAGTACCGGTCAAAATGCCCTGGAGCAGGCAAGGCATTTCACGGCAGCAACGGATGTTACAGCAATCGCGATTACCAAACTCGATGGAACCGCCAAAGGTGGTGTTGTTCTGGCAATCGCCGACCAGTTTAGAATTCCTGTGAAATTTATCGGTGTTGGTGAAAAGGCCACAGATCTTTTGGTGTTTGATAAAAAGGAATTTGTAAACAGTTTGTTCGAAAATGTAGCTACGTCGGTTTGACGCTTTGCTTTTTAGAAAATCCACAGATCGCACAGATTTCCATGGATTACCATTTTTAAAGATGCAGGTGAATGGTAAAGTTAATGGCGTGAAATTATCGTTACCCAGGTAATAGTGTAATTCGTATAATTCGTGTAATTAGCGGTAACAAATCTAAAGCGTAACATAGATTCTTACAAGCTGTTTCCAAAAAACAAGTAGCATAACAATATGGAGGTAATAATCCCAACCAGGTCTGCCAGCAACATAGCACCAATAGCATAGCGGGTGTTTTTTATCGAAACAGCTCCAAAATAAACGGCGATCACATAGAAGGTTGTATCGGATGAGCCTTGCAGGATAGATGCCAGCCGTGCTGAAAATGAATCCGGGCCATAAACTTTCATCGTATCAATCATCATGCCCCTGGCCCCGCTTCCGCTGAGTGGTCTTATTAAGGCGGTGGGCAAGCCGTTTACGAAGCGGGTATCGGTCCCGATCGCTGAAAACAGGTTTCTCATCGCACTGACAATAACGTCAAAAGTGCCACTGGTGCGGAGCATGCTAATTGCTACCAGCATCCCAACCAGGTACGGAATGATGCGCACCGCAGTTTCAAATCCTCCCTTGGCCCCTTCTACAAAGGCATCAAAAATATTAATGTTTTTATAGAGCGCTCCCAGGATGATACAAAAGAAGATAAGCAATATGAGGCCATTGCTTAAGATGCCTGAAAACGATTGCACGCTTTCAAAACTTTGCCTTTTGAGATAAATTACGAGCAGCGAAATAACTACCGAAAGGCCAAGTACCCATAGCAATATTACGGGTTGTAATACATTAATTTTTTGTTTGAATGACACGATGAGCATCGCCGCAATAGTGGCGACAAAAGTGGCGATCATACATGGGATAAAAATGTCGGTTGGATTCGCTGCTTTTAAAGACGCCCTCACAGCAATAATGCTTACAGGTATCAATGTAAGGCCGGAAGCATGCAGGCATAAAAACATTATTTGGGCGTTGGAGGCAGTGTCTTTCTTAGGATTGATCTCCTGGAGGCTTTCCATAGCTTTAATGCCAAATGGGGTGGCTGCATTGTCAAGGCCCAGTAAATTTGCTGAAAAGTTCATGACCATGTGGCCCATTGCCGGGTGATTGCGTGGCAGTGCGGGGAATAGTTTTGAAAAAAATGGTCCGATTATTTTTGATAAGAGTTTTATTCCGCCTGCTTTTTCAGCAATGCTCATAAACCCCATAAATAAGGCCATGATACCGATGAGATTTATGGAAATATCAACGGCACTTTTTGTGGTGGTAATAATGCCATCGCCATTTTGTTCCTTGTATGAAATATAATTGCCGTTGGCGGCTTTGCTAAACTTGATGTCACCGGCCTTATATTCTTTGCCGGCATGTAAAATCTGCAGAATCACGGCAGGCATAGCCATAGTATCTGCAGGCCTGGTTTGTGATGTATCCCCCGATTTTCCAGTAACCATCCTGGTAAAGACATCAGTATTGTTTTTGGTGAATACGTACTGATAGCCTGCTGCCAGGATTGAAACAATAATAAACGCCGCCCATATTCTGCTTAAGGCCATAGATATACTTGTAGAAAACTAAGATAGGATAAATGTATGAGCTGTGATGCGAATACAATATAACACAGATGATGGGAATCCGGTCTAAAAGTGATCAAATAAATCTTATAGGGTGCATTCCAAATCGCTGCCGGTTGGTGGAGACACCAACCGGGGAGGCCCGCCGTGGGCGGTGTCTCCACCGCCCACAATTAAACCGCCGACGCGGCAATTTTGAATGCACCGATCTTATATCATAATTATAAAGCTGTTAAACTTTGTAAACATTTTTCATATCCATTGGGATAAATCTTAAAATATTATTTCTATGCGATAAAAACTTTTACTTTGCTTTTCTAAATGAAAAAACGTTCATG
>JBDTLZ010000275.1:0-5349 GCA_039934515.1 Ginsengibacter sp. | reverse complement strand
ATAAAATATTACTTGCAGATGACCCTAACGATTTAGAATCAAGATGGTTGATGAATATAGCTTACATGACCACCGGCGGATACCCGCAACAGGTACCTCCGTCACTCCTCTTAAAAGTAGTGGATGATGACACGATGCATACCATAAAACCTTTCAGGGACGTAGCAGCAAATGTGGGGTTGAACTTCCGGGATATGGGCGGCGGCAGTATTATTGATGATTTTAATAATGACGGGTATCCTGACATTGTACTTAGTAGCTGGGCGCTCACCGAGCATATGCGCTATTGCAGGAATAATGGGAATGGAACTTTTACCGATATTTCAGATTCATCCGGACTTGGATATTTAACAGGTGGCCTGAATATGATGCAAACCGATTATAATAACGATGGTTTAAAAGACATATTCGTTTTGCGGGGAGCATGGAAAGGAAAGTTTGGAAAAAATCCAAACTCATTATTAAGAAATAATGGTGACGGCACCTTTACGGATGTCACTAAAGAAAGTGGATTGCTTTCGTTTCACCCCACTCAAACAGCCACATGGGCTGATTTTAATAATGATGGCTGGCTTGATATTTTTATTGGAAATGAAACAACCGTGAGTGGCGGAAAACATCCTTGTGAGTTGTATATTAATAACAGGAACGGCACCTTTACTGAAGAAGCCGTTCAGTCAGGTTGCGCATTAACCGAGTTTGTAAAAGGCGTGACCTCTGGCGACTATGATAACGATGGCCTTACCGATATTTTTATATCCACGTTGAACGGAAAGAAAGTTCTATTGAAAAATACATCTGTAAAAAACGGCCCGGCCAGGTTTACAGACGTCACTGACCAGGCCGGATTAAATACCGGACTGGTAAGAACTTTCCCCACGTGGTTTTGGGATTATGACAATGACGGCTGGCTTGACATCCTTGTGTGTGGTTACGAGTTTTCTGAACCACTTGCTTACTATGCCGCAGCAGAAGCGATTCACGCGCCGCTCGGAAATGCCGGCAAGGTATTTTTATTCAGAAATAAGCACGATGGCACCTTTGAAGATGTGTCTGTTAAAGTGGGCCTGAATACAATTGCCTTTGCCATGGGCGCCAATTTTGGAGATATTGATAATGACGGTTTTCTTGATTTCTATTTAGGTACCGGCAATCCAAAATTTAAATCATTAATTCCAAACAAGCTGTTTAAGAACCTGAATGGTACACATTTCCTGGATGTTACTACATCGGCACGGCTTGGTAATTTGCAAAAAGGCCATGGAGTTTCGTTTGCCGATCTCGACAATGATGGGGATGAAGATATTTATATTGAAATGGGCGGCGCTTACACCGGCGATGCCTATGAGAATTCTTTTTATCTCAACCCGGGGCAGAACCATAATCACTGGATAAATATTACCCTGGAAGGAACCGTTACTAACAGGATTGCGATTGGCGCGAAAATAAAAGTAACGGTCAGAGATGACCATAACGAAAGATCCGTGTACCGGGACGTTAACTCGGGTGGAAGTTTTGGTTCCAACCCTTTACGGCAGCATATTGGGATCGGCGGTGCTACTTCTATTCAAAAGATCGAAATTAATTGGCCTGTAACAGGTAAAACACAGGTATTTGAAAATCTCCCGGTTGATATTAATATTAAGATTAAAGAAGGTGCTGCTACATTTTCAAGTTATCACCTGGCCAGGCTGGATTTTGACTCCATCAGATCTGGACTCATAAGTTGTTCGCCAAATTAGCACTACAATACGAAAGATTTTCAATTGAAGGCAACAGGAAGTTTTGTCGTGTCAAATCTATCTCGTGGTATTGGTTCTGACAAGAATTTGTAAAATGCGATTGAATAAATCCCCGCTTTTATACTTATTCGTTTATTACGATAGCCAGCGGATCGTACCTGAAATCCGGGTAATATTTTGTATCCTTTTAAAGGGACAAAATATTAATTCATATAGAACTTCACCGTATTTATTAAATCTTTCACATCAAAAGGCTTTCTCATGAATGCATCGGCGCCAAATATATCGAGGAAATTTTCTTGCTGAGTATGAGCAGAAAATAAAATTATGGGGATATGACAGTGCAACCTCTTAAGTTCTTTACAAATTTCCGTGCCGGATTTTCCAGGTAATCGTATATCAAGCAAGATGAGATCGGGCTGATAATCCAATATAACATCCAGCACATTTAAACCTGTAGAATGGGTGTGTACTTCAAAGCCATATGAGGTTAAAATATGTTTGACAACGTGCAAAATATGCTGGTCATCATCTACTACCAATACTTTTTTCATGTGATAAGCCGGCTGGATGTGAAATGGCAATAACAAATCATAACGCTTATTTGATAAAGAGGTGGTTAATAAAATTATTATGATTAATGGCTATCCCTGGTAAAAGCAGGCTAAAAAAAAAAATTGAGTTCATATTCAAGCAGTTAAAACTCAAGGTAAGCCTGGTTTTTAAAGGAAACCAAATTATATTAAACCCATTTATAAAATACCGGAATAAAATTACGAAGATATATTTTAAAATAAAAAGTAAACACACGCCGTAATTATGACGTGTGTTTACTAAAATCCCATCGGAAATTACTTTAAAATCTTCTATAGCGGGTTCATTTCGCCGGCAGTATCCTAATAAAATATATCATCGTATCGCAAGAACAGTAATCTTCCAACTTTTGCCTGCAGTACGATTGAGCCTTGTTAGTCTTTTATTCCATAAAATGCTTTTACAGCATTGTAGTCTTTCCAATTTGGCCTCTTTGCCATTTTTGCCGCTTCTCCACCTGGAACAAGAATATAACGGTATTGGCGACGTTTGGCCCCACTAACAGTAATTGTGCCGGCATCAAAATTTGAGTAAAGAAATATATCCTGGATAAAGAATGTAGGGTTAATTACACCAGGGCTATAGGGATCCCAATATGGTAATGGAAATACAGCAGGATTTGCGGGCGTTCCGGCATTTAGATACACTTTTATTTCACCATTGGCGAGTATGAGGCTGTCCAGCTTGTCTGGCAGGATATCCGCAAAAAATCCCAAAGTATCAATTACTGCACCGGTATGCACAGTATCAGGTAAATATGCCACGTCCAGCCACTCAGAATAAATAACGTTGGCAGTACCGGGGACTCCCTGTGGTCCTTGCGCACCAGCGGAACCGGCAGGGCCTGCAGGGCCAGTCGCACCTGCTGCACCAGCGGCGCCATCATCGCCCTTTTTACAGCTCGCGATTACTAGTACGATTGCTAATAACGACATAAATAGCTTACCCTGGAAAATGTTTCTCATAATTGTAGGTTTTGATTTTTGTATAATAATAAAATTTGAGGTGACATACTTCGAAAAAGAAGACAATTTAAGAATGTCTTTAGAGAAATAACTAATTTAATGAAGAAATTATTAAAAAAAGATTTAAATAGTTTTCAAAATAACCGGTATTCAGAAATTTGAGTACCGGTTACTTAATGGATTATTCATACTCAAATTGTGATCTGAAGTTCTATAGTAGCTATATGCAAACCTTCCAAAAATACTGGCACCTTGTAACTAATATCATGGGCAAGGATAAGGAAATATGATTTTTGTTTCT
Source organism: Ginsengibacter sp. (assembly GCA_039934515.1). Classification (GTDB taxonomy): domain Bacteria; phylum Bacteroidota; class Bacteroidia; order Chitinophagales; family Chitinophagaceae; genus Ginsengibacter. The sequence goes on along the minus strand of JBDTLZ010000275.1, from coordinate 1,747 downwards.
TCCGTTACAAGTAATTTGTAAAAGACTTTTTTTGAACCAATTGATTATAAGCGGCCGACACCATACTACAAAGCAACTTTTGGAAAATCCCAAACTTTCCAATAGTTAGCAGGCATCTGTCAGTAGCCCCAATCAATTATTTTCAAAAAAGACGACCAATGGGTTTTGAAAAGTATCCCGCGCCGGTTGTAGATTATATGCGAACTTTGATCCGGTTAAATTAAAATTAAAAGATTTGATAACAGACAATCATGGCAGAACTGTAAATTATTTAAGACTTGCGGTAACCGACCGTTGCAACCTTCGATGTTTTTATTGTATGCCTGAAGAGGGACTTGATTGGACCGCCAGTAAGGAACTGATGACTTATGAGGAGATGCTTCACATTTGTTCAGTACTTATAGGTATGGGAATTGAAAAGATAAGAATTACCGGGGGGGAGCCTTTTGTGAGAAAAGATATCATGGGGTTCTTAACTGAATTATCAAATCTGCCTGGATTACGGCAGCTGACTATTACAACGAATGGCGTACTTACGGCACCTCATATTCCGGAACTGAAAAAGATTGGTGTGGGTCTGGTAAATCTTAGCATTGATACATTAGACCGTAACCGGTTTTTCTCAATTACAAGACGGGATGAATTACCACAGGTGTTAAAAACCCTGGATGCTTTATTGGCCCATAACATCGAGACCAAATTAAACGCTGTCGTGATGGATGGAAAAAATACGGGCGATATAATTCCACTCGTACAGCTTACCAGGGATGTGCCCCTCAGTGTGCGCTTTATTGAGGAGATGCCATTTAACGGGGACATTGATCATCATCGGGGTTTAATGTGGGATCATTTAAGAATTTTCAATTTTATCAAAGAAACATATCCTGGAATTCGAAAAATTCCTGACCCTCCATTTTCTACTTCCAATAACTATCATATCCCCGGCCATAAGGGCACCGTAGGAATAATTGCTGCATACACCCGATCTTTTTGCGGTACCTGTAACCGTATTAGGATCACACCAGTTGGCGCGTTAAAGACCTGCCTGTATGATGATGGAGTTACGAATATCAAAAATTTAATGAGAAAAGGCATACAGGGGGAAGCATTAAAAAATGTGCTGTTAAGTGCATTCGGTCATAGGGCCAAAGATGGTTGGGAAGCTGAACAATTACGAAGGGAAAAAAACCCGGTACACGAATCGATGGCAACTATTGGCGGATAGCCTTGTTAAAATCAATAAAAATGATACGTGTTGAAGAAGCTGAAAAAATAATATTATCGCAGGTAAAAGATGTTGGTATCGAAAGTATTCCCTTTGAAAATTCGGCAGGGCGCGTTTTAGCAGAAGATCTTATTGCCGACAGGGACATGCCTCCTTTTGACAGGGCTACCCTTGATGGTATTGCTATAAATTATGCGTCATTTTTAAAAGGCATTCGTTCGTTTCACATAAAAGCTACATTGGCTGCCGGAGATACCACTGTCGAAATAGATAACGCTGATGAATGTGTTGAGATAATGACCGGCGCTGCATTACCGGGCACAACGGATACCGTTATAGGTTACGAAGACGTCCGCCTGCAAAACGGGGCTGCGGTAATAACCGCGGAAAAAATAGTAAAAGGCCAGGCCATTCATAAGAAAGGAAAAGACAGAAAGGAAAATGAAATTGTCGCAACTGCCAATCAATTCATAACACCCGTATTGATAAATATGGCAGCGTCTATCGGCAAAACAAACCTGC
>JBDTLZ010000274.1:0-31041 GCA_039934515.1 Ginsengibacter sp. | reverse complement strand
TGTTTATCATTGCCCTTGGCTCGATCGTTATAAGCCTTTGCAGTAATTATTTATTTATAAGATCAATGGGCGCTCTTGGCGCCTCCATTTCAGTTTGCTGTAGCTATTTTGTAGTATTAATATTGGTGCTTTTGTTTACCAAAAATTTCTGGAAGCCTATGCTCTATGGGCCCGTAGCATGAAAAAAACAATTTTATATATCATTGATTCGCTTGAACGGGGGGGTGCCGAAATTATGCTGGTGGCACCGCTTGCAGAAATTCAGCAGTATTATAATATTGTGTTGGTCACGCTCAGGCCTGGAAGTGATTTCACCGAACAGGAATTGGTTTATGCAAAAAAATACTGTCTCGATATGACCAGCGGCTTAGGCACCATCGGGGCTTCGAAAAGACTGAAAAGAATTATCAGCGAGAATAAGGTCGACCTCGTGCATTCCTTTCTTTACTGGAGCAGCATAGTAGCGCGTATTGCCTGCGGGAGAAAAACAGCACATGTATTTAGCCTTGCGACCGTAATGACTGCCGGTGTTTACCGTTTAAAATGGTACAGTAGTTATACATTACTCCTCGACCGCTTCACTTATAGAAAAAATCATTTTGTCATTTCACCCACAAGGGAAGTTCTTGAAGATTTTGCCAATTCTGTTGGTCTCCGTGGCAGACATGAAGTATTGTACAATTTCGTTAAGGATGAATTTTTTATTAACGCAATTGACTACAAGGTTCCAGCCGGGAAATTAAAATTGGTCGCCGTGGGGAATCTTAAAGACGTAAAGAATTATCAGCTAATGATCGATGCTTTTAAATTACTATACAATCTTCCTGTTTCACTGGACATTTATGGTGAAGGCACAGAAAGAGCATCTTTGCAAAAGCAAATTTCTGACCATGGCCTTCCAATTGAACTTAAGGGCACTAATGAAAAAATATACGAGGTGCTTCCGCAGTACGACGCTTATGTGATGTGCTCTTATATTGAAGGGTTTGGAATTTCTGCCGCTGAGGCAATGGCGGTGGGGCTTCCCTTACTATTGTCGGATATTAAAGTACTCAGGGAAATCTCGCAGTATAATGCTGTATTCTTCGGCCCGTTCAGGCCCGAAGAATTTGCCGACGCTGTTATAAAAATTGCAGAAGGGAGGATAGATCTTAAACTACTTTCAGGAAATGGAAAGAAAATTGCAAAAGAAAATTTTACAAAAGAAAAGTATTTAAAAGGACTTTTGAAATTGTATACAGAAGCATTGATACCTGGTTCGCCAGCAAAAAGCAAAAGCTAAAATCATGGCAGGGATTTTAAAAAACTTTAGGATCGTAAAAGTTATGGCATCCCCGCTCTAAAGGGAAAATAAAAAATATGTGTGGCATTTCCGGCTATATCTCTTTAAATAATTCTATAAGTCCGCTGCTGTTGGCAAAGGCTACAGATTTGTTACAACACAGGGGCCCTGATGCCGGCGGGTTCTATTTTTCTGATGATAACAAAGTCGGCCTCGGGCACAGGCGCTTATCAATTTTAGATCTTTCAACATCGGCCAACCAGCCCATGTTTTCATCCAATGGCAGGTATGTTATTGTCTATAATGGCGAGGTTTATAATTTTAATGAACTAAAGCAAAAACTCCGTGACAAAGGTGTTTCGCTTAAAACAACTTCCGACACCGAAGTGATATTACAATTATTCGCTGAGCAGGGAGTAAATTGTTTTAAAGACTTCAACGGCATGTTCTCTTTAGTCATTTATGACCTCGTTAAAAAAGTACTGACGATGTGCAGGGACCATGCAGGAATTAAACCATTATTTATATACTATGACGAAACTGATTTTGTTTTTGCTTCAGAACTAAAATCAATACAACTCATAAAGAGCGCTCAGTTGACTATTAATAAAAGTGCCATTCCCTATTTTTTGCACCTGGGCTATATCCCGCATCCCCTGACTATTTTTAATAACGTAGAAAAATTCCCTGCAGCCCATTATTTACAGATTGATATTAACAGCAACAATTTTCATTCAATTCCTTCCGGTACGATTTCCTTCTGGAATCCAGAAAGCACCATTGAAGTTGAATCGCTAAAGGATGAAAAGGCCGCAAAAAGAATATTGACCGGGTTATTGGCTGACTCAGTAGAAAAGCAATTGGTAAGCGATGTGCCAATAGGCACCTTTCTAAGTGGCGGCATCGACAGCAGTCTTGTAACAGCTCTTGCCTGCCAGGCGAGCGCGCAAAAAGTTAATACATTTAGCCTTGCCATAGATGATGGAAAGTTCGATGAATCGAATTATGCAACCCAGGTCGCTCAAAATCTTCAAACACATCACTATGAGTTCAGGGTTAAAGAAAAGGAAGTCGTCGACCTGCTCGACAATCTTTTAGCGGTGTATGATGAGCCCTTTGCAGATTCATCTGCTTTGCCCACGATGATGGTGAGCCGGCTTGCAAAAAAACATGTTACTGTAGCGCTTACCGGTGATGGCGGCGATGAATTATTTATGGGCTATGGAATGTATGGATGGGCAAAAAGATTATCTCAAAAATGGGTGCCTTACTCCAGGCATTCATTATTTGCTGCTTCAAAGATCATGAATGACAGGTATCGCCGTGCCGGGAACTTATTTGGTTATGATAAAAAAGAAAATATTAAAAGCCATATTTTTTCACAGGAGCAATATTTCTTTACCGAACAGGAACTGGCCAATATTTTGACCGGGCAAAAATTTGATTTTGGAAAATTAAATGCCACAAGCCCTTCAAAGAGGCATTTAAATGAACAGGAACAACAGTCAATCTGGGATTTCAATTATTACTTAAAAGATGACCTGCTCGTAAAAGTGGATAGGGCCAGCATGCATTATTCACTGGAAACCAGGGTGCCGTTGCTGGACTACCGCATAATTGAATTTGCGTTTAACCTTGACAGTGAGCTCAAAATAAAAGGCAAAACAATGAAGTATCTTTTAAAGCAGGTACTGTATGACTATCTTCCAAAGGAAATATTTGACCGGCCAAAGTGGGGATTTGCCATCCCACTAAAAAAATGGCTTAAAACTGATCTTAATTACCTGTTGGTAAAATATACGTCCCGTGAAGTTATCGAACGTCATAACGTATTGCAGTATTCGCAGGTTGAAAAAATTAAAAAGCAATATTTGGCTGGCCGTGACCATTTATTCAACAGGCTTTGGGTAATACTTGTATTGCATTGGTGGCTTGAAGAAAACAACGTTTACTCATGAAAGGTAAAAAAATATTGTTTATCTCTTACGATGGAATGACCGATCCGCTGGGACAAAGCCAGGTGATACCTTACCTGGCATCCCTCTCCGGCTATGGATATGCGTTCACAATACTGAGTTGCGATAAGCCTGAAAATTATGCAAATCATAAAGACTATGTTCTGAACCTGCTCAAGCCCTATTCCATAAACTGGGTTTCGATTCCATATCATAAGAAGCCACCGGTTGTATCGTCATGGTATGATCTACGGATGTTAAAAAGGACAGCAGCAAAGCTTCATAAAAAAGAGAAATTTGACCTGGTGCATACGCGGCCGGGGATTCCCACTCTGGTGGCATTATGGCTGAAGAAAAAATATGGTATAAAATTTCTCAATGACATACGGGGCTTTTGGGCAGATGAGCGCGTAGACGGAGGTATGTGGAATATGAAAAACCCACTTTTTAAAATAATTTACAGGTGGTTTAAAAAAAAGGAATATGAGTGTTTGGAAATAGCAGATTATAATACATGCCTCACTTTTAAGGCAAAAAAAGAAATCCTCTCATGGAAAAATATCACACGGCAGCCGGTGAACATCGAAGTAATACCCTGTAGTGTAGACCTCGATCTCTTCGACCCGGCAAAAATTAACGCCGAAGTAAAACAGGCCTTGAGCAAGGAATTACAGATTGAAGACAATGACTTTATCATAACTTACCTTGGCTCTATCGGCGGCTGGTATCTCACCCATGCCATGATGCAATTTTGTAAGGCAGCGTATGATAGAATTCCCGATACAAAAATTTTGTTTATATCGCCCCACAGCCATTCGGTAATTGCAGCAGCGGCAAAAAAGTATGGAATACCACCCGAAAAAATTTTGGTAAAGCATGGTAAAAGGCATGAAGTTCCTGTGTTATTATCTTTTAGCAATTACTCCATTTTTTTTATAAAGCCTTGCTACTCTAAGTTATCATCCTCACCCACCAAGCATGGAGAAATCATGGCAATGGGAATACCTGTAATTACCAATGCCGGTGTTGGAGACGTACAGGAGATCGTAGAAAAGTATCAATCGGGGTTTGTTCTCAGCGAGTTAAACCAGGATAATTATATTCGGTATTCGGAAATGCTGAGGGGCGCTCATTTTGATGCAAATAAAATCAGGGAAGGCGCGGCAGCATTTTATTCATTGGAAAATGCTGTTCAAAAATACCTGGAAGTTTATAAATTCATTCTTAAAGAGCCTTAGCCTCTTTTACCTACCGCATGAAAATAGGGTACGCCGGGGCTGATAATAATATTTGTAAGGCCTGCATTCTTCATCATTGCAGTTACCTGCTCTGCAGAAAATCTTTGTTCAAGGCGGGTTCCGAAACGATCAAGGGCATCATTTCTTATCACAAAAAATGATTTGTTGTGATAAGCACTTAACGGCATTTGTTTGGCAAACTTTGTAAAGCCCAGGAACAAAAGAATCTTTACCCAAAGGACCAATGGCAAATAAATGGTTATGGCCAATATATCGCAAATAACTTTTTTCAGGGCACCGGGAAGTTTGCAGATCAGGCTTCTCAGAACATCACTTAATTTGAATAAGGAGGTGAAAACCCAGCCCCTTTTATCAAGATTGTAGTACAGGTATACATAAAAATGGCCACCCCTCTTTACTTTCTTTACACAATCATTCATCGCTTGCTGTGTATCAGGAATGTGGTGAAGCACTCCAATACTCATTGCAAAATCAAAAGTTTCATCAGGAAAAGGTAGTGTGTCAACAGACGCTTTTGTGAGCCTAACATTGGGGACATCCCGCAACAGTTTGTCGGCCGCAAAAATTGCATCACTAGGATCAACGGCTTCAATAAATCCGGCTTTTGCCGAAAGAAATTTTGTCCACCTGCCTGTGCCGCAGCCAATATCCAGCGCATAGGTTTCTTTATTAACCATCGAATCGTCAACAATGTCAAAATATTCTTCAGCAGCCGCATTGATAAGTTTATCGCTAAAGACATTGAACTTTAGCCACTCCTCCCCAAATTCACCGACAACTCTTTTATCAATATTTTTTCCGTCAATATTAAATATATTTATTTGCCTGGTTTTTGATTGAATTACCAGGTCGGGTTGCTTTGCATAGCTATTCATATTCATTAAAACATAGTCTGTTTGCGGCAAAAATAAGTGTATTAATGTGCTCAGAAATGATTTAAATATTTAATCTTTGAAAACTTAAATTAAGCTAATGCCCGCTGACTTTCTTATTATTGGTGCAGGTTTTTCCGGTGCCGTATTAGCGCACAGGCTTTCGGAACTTCTTACTGGGTGTTCAATTGATATATGGGAAGAAAAATCACACATCGCCGGGAACTGCTTTACAGAGAGAGATAACAAAACCGGGATCATGGTCCATAGGTATGGGCCGCACATTTTTAATACCGATAAAAAGGAAACCTGGGATTTTGTAAACAATATTATTGAGTTGAAGCCTTTTCCTCACCGGGTTAAGGCAATCAGTAACGGGAAAGTCTACTCGCTGCCCGTAAATCTTCACACTATAAACCAATTTTTTGATAAAACATTTTCCCCCGAAGAGGCGAAAGATTTTTTGTTATCTAAAGGAGAAAACAAACCCGGGGAGCCGGGGAATTTTGAAGAACAGGCTTTAAAGTTTATCGGTCGCGATCTTTACAAAGCCTTTTTTTATGGCTACACTAAAAAGCAATGGGGATGTGAGCCTGTTGAATTGCCGGCGTCCATCTTAAAAAGGCTTCCGGTAAGATTTAATTATGATGACAATTATTATAACAACCCATACGTAGGAATTCCCCCCGAAGGATATACGCCGTTCGTCGAAAAATTGCTCAATAAAAAAACCATACGCCTCACTTTAAACAAGAAGTTTTTGCCCTCAGACGCCATGCTGCCTTACCGGCATATTTTTTTTACAGGCCCGCTTGATGCCTTTTTTAATCATAAATTCGGGAGGCTGGGATACCGCACAGTTACTTTTGAGCCTTTTTACGCTGACGGTGATTTCCAGGGGACCGCTGTCATGAATTATTGCGATGAATCGGTTGCGTACACCCGCATTACCGAGCACAAACATTTTGCACCATGGGAACAGCATGAAAAAACAATATGTTTTAAAGAATTCAGTAAAGAAACTTTAGAGCATGATATTCCTTTTTACCCCAAACGCCTTGCCGCCGATAAAGAGCTATTGATACAATACCGGAAAGAAGCTGAAGCATTAAAAAATACTTCGTTCCTCGGAAGACTGGCCACCTATCGATATATGGACATGCATCATGTAATAGGAGAGTCGTTACACTTTGCGGAGAAATTTGCCGCTTCTTTCCTGGGAAATAGGGTATTGCCGGTTTTCCCCAATATTGAAATCCCATAGCACCCATTTCCCGCTGCAGGCATTTATCGGTATAGCTGGTAACACGTCGTCATTATTATCCATAGAAATAATTCTATATAGCCGCTAGGTTCCGTCTACAATAAATGCTACTTATTACAATAATAATTATTCATTTTCCGTTAGTATAACAATCTATTCGTACCAATAAAAACCAAATCTGCTGCCCTTATGAACAAGGTTATTGCTGTGGTTGTAACCTACAACCGCCAGTTTCTCTTAGCGCAATGTATTGCTGCATTGAGAAAACAAACCCGTAAAATTGACAAAATTCTCGTAATCAACAACGGGAGCACAGACAATACTGAAACATGGCTCAGGCGACAGCACGATATAGAATTCATTACCCAGGAAAATGTCGGCGGGGCCGGCGGATTTTATACCGGTATTAAAACTGCTTTTGAAAAATCATTTGACTGGATCTGGCTTATGGACGATGATGGCTATCCAAAGGAAGATGCTCTTGAAATGCTGCTTGAAGGCGACGACAAAGAATTAAGCCTGAGAAACTGCGCAGTCGTTAATAAAGAAGATAAAAAAAGCTTCGTTTGGAAAACGGGCAATCATACCTCAATCGACGAGGTTCAGGATACGGTAATAAAAAATGTCGCTCACCCGTTTAATGGAACCCTCCTTCACCGCAAGATCATCGAAAAAGTAGGCTTCCCCAAAGCGAACTTGTTTTTGTGGGGTGATGAATCAGAATATTTGCATCGCATTATCAGTAAAAATAAAATTCCATACTACACCAAGACCAACAGCATTCACTACCACCCTGCATCGGCTTACTCTTACAAAAACGATTGGAATTTTTCGAGCAACTGGAAAATGTATTTCTACATACGCAACAGGTATTTCATTTTGAAATCTAAATTCAGTAAAAGCGTACCGGTTGCATTTATTGTATACCTCGGCTTTTTAATGGCATTTGCAGGAACCGTGGTTGTGTTTCAGAAAACAAACAAGTTAAAAAAACTCAGTTTTATATTATGGCCCGTAGCGGATGCCTTTACAAATAACTGTAAAGCGAACCCGCCATATATTTTGGAAAGGATTTCTACCACCGCCTCATACAACATGCCTGTCAATTATTTATTTCACCAAATGAGGGCATTAAAGGGCATTATTTTACAATTTTCTTCTTCCGGCGTCGTTAAATTGAAAAAGGCATCCTGAGTTCGCGGATTTAGAAACTTGATAATACCAATATATGAATGGGTTATGGTGATCTGATATTATTCCCTGTATTTCTTATACTATTCAGTCTTTTTTTCAAAGTCATCAGGAATACCTATGACGATCCCCTTCTAAAAAAATACCACCGCCAGGGCTTCTGGGTAAAAATAATAGGATGCATGGCATTCTTTATGTATAGCGTTTATCTTTCTCCCGGCGACTCAATAGGGTTGTATCAAAAAGAAGGGAATAATATTTATAAGCTCATTTTACAGGATCCCGGCCGTTTGAACTGGCTCTTTCAAAAAGGCAAGTTCTTTGATGAATCATTTCTCAAAGACCCCTACAATTCGGGCTATTTTAAATCGGAAGCAAATTTTATGATAACAAGGTTTGTTGCCATTCTTTCATTTATAACCGCGGGCCGGTATGCGGCCATAAGCCTCATATTCGCATGTATCGCCTTTTCCGGCGTATGGAAACTTTTTCTCTTCTTTTACGAGCAATACCCGCATATGCACAAAAAATTTGCAATTGCTGTTTTATTTTTTCCAACTTTTGTTTTCTGGAGCGGGGGGGTTTTAAAAGACACGTTGTGCGTCGCCTCCCTTGGATGGATTACCTATTCTCTTTATGAAATACTTTATCGAAAGAAAAGCTTTATCAAAAATTCAATTATCTTATTTACCTTTGGATACCTTCTTGCAATTCTTAAAGTATATATATTTCTTTCATACATACCCTTTTTTATTCTTTTTATAATTCTGAAAAATATCCAGGGAATAAAAAACAAGTTCCTAAAATATTTACTGGCACCAACACTAATATGTGCCTGTATGTTTGGATTTACAAACGTGCTCAGTTCTTTCAATGAAGAATTAGGCGGATATGCGGTTAAGGACCTCACGGCGAGTATTACCCATCTTAATGGCGCATTTAAGGCAATGAATGGAAACGAAACTGCCGAATCCAATTTTGACCTCGGTGTATCATTTGACGGTTCCTTCAGGGGCCTTATACGGCTTGCTCCTGTGGCGATTGCCACAACCTTCTTCAGGCCTTTTCTCTGGGAATCTCACAAAGCTTCGCAGCTCCTTGCATCTGTCGAAAGTCTTATCCTGATGTTTTTAACCCTTTTTGTACTCTTCAAAAGCGGGCTGAAGACATTCATAAAACTGGTATTGACCGATCCCCTCATCATGTACTGCTTTTTATTTTCATTAGTATTCGCACTCTTTGTCGGCGCGAGCACCCTGAATTTCGGGACATTGGTTCGCTATAAGATTCCCTGCCTTCCTTTTTACACCATCGCCTTATTTCTTATTTATGAAAAAGTGAAGGAGAAGTCGGGCCGGAAATCGTTTAAAATGCCGGGCACCCTGGTAGCTCCCGAAATATCTTTATACCCTGCTAACTTCTGATCTCCTGCACCGGATCCTGTTTCCTTTTCACGAATTTTAAAGTTATTTTGCGGCATCTAAAAAATAAGGTAAATAATGTGCGGAATTGCTGGAACAATTAACTCCCGGTTTTCATATGACGATGTAATCAGGGTTATGGGGCACCGCGGTCCCGATGAACAAGGTGGATACAATCACAGTAATGTAAATTTTTTTCACCTGAGGCTCTCGATCCTGGATATCGCTTGTGGCAAGCAACCGATGCATCTCGGAGACAAATACACGATTGTATTTAACGGGGAAATATATAACCATTCAGAAATACGCAAAGAGCTTAATATAACAGGCAGCACTTCTTCGGATACGGAAACGTTATTGCTTTTATATGAGCGGTTCGGCACACAATTTCTTCAATACCTTGACGGAATGTTTGCTTTTGTGATTCACGATAAAATAAAAAATGAATTGTTTATCGCCCGTGACAGGGCTGGCAAAAAACCGCTTTATTATTACCTGGATAACAACAGGTTTGCCTTTGCAAGTGAATTGAATTGCCTTAAAACCATTACACCGTTGGAAATTGAACCTGGAAACTTCTATCCTTACCTGCGGCTAGGCTCCTTTTACCGGCAACTTACGCCTTATAAAAATGTTACCGAATTAACTGCAGGCACCTTCCTGGTTGTTAATTGCGACACCCTTTCTGTTGTACAAAACAGGTGGTGGGATATCAACGATTTTTATCGTGTTCAAAACAAAGATTCATTTGAAGAAAGCATGCAAAAGACCGACAGCTATCTTCATAAAGCTGTAAAAAGGAGGATCGAATCCAGTGACCTGGAGGTCGGCAGTTTTTTGAGCGGGGGAATTGATAGCGGCATTATTACAGCCATCGCAAGCAATTACAATAAAAACCTGAAGACTTTTACAGTTTCATTTGAAGGAGAATATGATGAGGCACCCCTGGCGAGGCTGGTAGCTGAAAAATACGGTACCCATCACACAGAAATCAAAATATCATTCCAATCGCTAAAAAATGATCTGGAAAATATCTTATCAAATTATGGCGAACCTTTTTTTGATAGCTCCGCCATACCCAGCTATTATGTGAGCAAGGAAGCTAAAAAACATGTTACGGTTATTCTCAATGGTGATGGCGCCGATGAATTGTTTGCCGGTTACCGCCGGTATGTTCCTTTTGCCCATTATGATTTTTTTAAAAAAAATTTCCTGGTAAAAAAAGGGGCCATGTTTTTTAAAAGAACATTGCCCCCTGCCCGCAATAAAAAATCCTTATACAATTACCTCTACCGGCTTGCGTCACTTTCCTCCAGGTCAAACCTTGAAATTTATCTTTCTGCCGGTGTTGATATTTTTGAAGACTACCAGCAATTTATTATCGATCCCGGCTTTGATTATATGCTCCCGGTGAAACAGGATTTTGATAAGATTGCCAACAGTAACTTACCAGGCCTGAAAAAAATTATGAATCTCGATTTTGATACCAACCTTTTCAGCGACCTCCTCGTGAAAATGGACATCGCTACCATGGCAAATTCGCTGGAAGGAAGAAGTGCCTTTCTTTCAAAGGAATTACTGGAATATGCTCCATCTCTTCCCGGCAATTATAAAATAAAAGGCAAGACCACCAAATACCTGCTTCGAACCCTGGCAGGTAAATATCTTCCGCACCTATTAACGCACCAGCCAAAGAGAGGTTTCGAAATCCCTTTAAAAAGCTGGGTGAATAATGAATTAAAAGAACCTGTTTTTGATTATCTTACTTCATCGCAATGTTTTTACAAAAGCTTTGTTCAACAAAAATTTGTAGATGATTTGCTTCATAAAAAAATTAGTATCTCTGCAGAAAAGCGGGCTAAAATTCTGTGGACCTTATTATCGCTCGAAATATGGCATAAAAAAGTTTATAAATGACCGGTAGTGACTTGAAGGGGAAAAAAATTGCTGTTATTGAGAACGGGCTGATCTCAACTTATACCATGAGGGAGGCGCTTATGCTTCACCTTGTTCACGAAGGATGTGAAGTCTATATCCTCACACATACAAATAGTTTTGTGCAACAAGTAGAAAAAATGGGCCTGAAAGTGGTTAATGTCGGTTCTGGAAATCTTAATCCATTTAAAGTTTTCAGGTACATCTATAACATCCGCCGTGCGCTTAGGAAAATTAAGCCTGACGTGTGCCTCACCTTCAGCATCCGTCCGGCGATATGGGGCAACCTTGTTACCCGGGAATTAAATATTCCTACGATCACAAACATTACCGGGATCGGCCCTTTATTTATAAGTAAGAACCTTGTTTACCGCACAGCCCGGCGCATGTACAAACGGGCGCTGGATAAAACAAAAAAGGTTTTTTTTCAGAATTACGACGATATGAATCTTTTCCTGGAAAGGAATTTTGTTACACTGTCTGTTGCAGAGAGAATTCCCGGTTCAGGGATTGACTACAATAAATTCAAACCGATTCTTTTAAAAGAAAAAGATCCCGATGCTTTTATTTTTCTATTTATCGGAAGGCTCATAAAAGACAAAGGGATTTTTGAATATATTAATGCAGCAAGGTGTATAAGAAAAAAATTCCCGCATATTGTGTTTAATGTAATGGGTCCCTTCTGGACACAGAATCTAAAAAAAAATACGATCACCCAATCACAGTTGCAAAACTGGATCGATGAAGGAGTGATAGACTATCTCGGAGAAAAAAAGGATGTCAGAAAATTTATCGCTGAAGCCGATTGCATAGTGCTCCCGTCGTACAGGGAGGGAACATCCAATACATTACTCGAAGCTGCCAGTATGGGAAAACCTGCTATTGCAAGCAACACTACCGGTTGCAAAGAAATTGTAGCCGACGGAGTTACCGGCTTTCTCTGCCGCGTGAAAGATGAGCAGGACCTTGCGGAGAAAATGGAAAAAATGATTCTGCTGCCACAGGAACAACGCATTGAGATGGGTGCAAAGGCACGTATAAAAATTATTAAAGAGTACGACAAGCAAATTGTAATTGACGCCTATCTAAAAGCCATCAGGGAAGCAACTGCTTAGATAGCCAGCATAATATTGCACGGCAGAGGGTACAAATAATGACTTTTCAGATTTTTTTAAACATCCCGGCGAATTAGTTGTAATAGCTTAAATAAAAATCATGCTCTTCACAATAAGAGATATTGAAAATCTTTCAGGTATTAAAGCGCATACTATTCGCATCTGGGAGCAGCGTTACTCCTTTCTTAAGCCAAAACGTTCTGAAACCAACATAAGATATTACACCAATGATGAATTAAGGATAATCCTCAACGTCGCGCTGCTTAATAAATATGGGTACAAAATTTCGCATATAAATAAAATGAGCCGGGAAGCAATGTTCGAGAACGTGCTTTCCCTTACTGACGAATCAGCAAAGGAAAATGTAATTCTCAACCGTTTACTGGAATGTATGGTTTCGTTCGACGTTGAACTTTTTGAGAATATTATTAGTGGCTGTATCAATACCTCTGGAATTGAAAAAACAATATTGCAGATATTATTGCCATTTCTGGATAAAGTTGGTATTTTATGGCTTACCCACCATATTAATCCCGCCCAGGAACACCTGGTAAGTAATGTTATCAGGCAAAAAATTATTAGTGGCATCGATTCACTTCCCGCAAAATTAACCTCTCTGTCTAAAATCTGTCTCTTTTTACCGGAGGGCGAATATCATGAGCTCTCCCTGTTGTTCGTAGCTTACCTTTTAAAGAAAAAGGGCATTCCCTACTTATACCTGGGAGCAAATGTTCCTTTTGAAGAGTTACAAACAGTTGTCGCACTTAAAAAGCCGGTTTACCTGTATACCCATATAACAACTGCAGGTCAAAGTTTTAATGTTGAAAAATTCCTTTCGGTTTTAAGCAAAGATTTTCGAAACCACCCCACCATCATCTCCGGGCGGATCACCAGTTCTCATGTGAAAAAAATTCCCCCCTCAATTATTTTTAAAAAATCCCTTAGGGAAGTCAGAGAGTTTATTGCAGGCCTGTAGCACCTTTTCGATACAGCAAATATTGGCATTCGTTTTGTTAAGCCTTTGCACATTAATAATTAAACAAAAAAAATAAATTATTGAATTTTTTGTTTAATTTAGCATTAGTAAAGATTAAACACAATAGTATGTCAACAGTAGAATTTAACCAACTGCTTTTAATTAATTCAGATTTCCTCAGCCCTTTTGCTATTACCCTTACAAGGGATCAGGAGAGTGCAAAAGACCTTGTGCAGGAAACCATGTACCGGGCCATTGCCAACCGCGAGAAATACAATGCCGGAACAAACATTAAGGCATGGCTTTATACAATTATGCGCAATATTTTTATCAATAATTATCGCAAAAAAATAAAGCAAAATGTAGTATTAGATTCAACATCCAATGATTTTTTGCTGGATAGTTCCCAAACCGCCATCTCAAACCTGGCAGAAAGCGGGTTGCGTCTCAAGGAAATCGAGGCGGCAATTTTTTATTTGCCATCAATTTTCAAAGATCCTTTTTCACTGTATTTTGATGGTTATAAATATCATGAGATCGCGGAAGCCCTGCATGAGCCCATAGGAACTATTAAAAGCAGGATCCATTTTGCCAGGAAACTTCTCAAGAAAAAGATAAACAGATTTTAGTGACCCGTGGAAGCAAACTGGTTTCATAAAAACGGAAGCCTTATCTTTTAGGTAAGATTTACACAATTGAAAAAAGCAGTAATTATTGGGAGTGGATTTTCTGGCTTATCGACGGCTACATTCCTGGCAAAAAATGGATGGGACGTAACAGTAATTGAAAAACATTCGATTCCAGGCGGACGGGCGCGGCAGTTCACTGAAAACGGTTTTAAATTCGACATGGGGCCAAGCTGGTATTGGATGCCAGACGTTTTTGAAAGATATTTCAACTGCTTCGGGAAAACCCTTTCAGATTATTACACGTTGAAGCGGCTGGATCCTTCCTACAGGATTTTTTGGGATGATACAGAAATGGATATTCCTGCTGACTATGAAAAACTAAAATATTTATTTGAAAGTACGGAACCGGGCAGTGGAAAACAACTTGATAAATACCTTCGCCAGGCCGCATTCAAATACAAGGTTGGGATCAACAAACTTGTTCAAAAACCGGGGCAATCATGGGCTGAATTCCTCGATTGGGATCTCGTCAGGGGAATGTTCAGGCTTGAGGTGTTTTCTTCAATAAGAAATCATGTGCATGCCTTTTTCAAAAACCCTAAGCTCCGGCAGTTGCTCGAATTTCCGGTTCTGTTTTTAGGCGCATTGCCAAAAAACATTCCGGCCCTCTACAGCCTGATGAACTTTGCCGACATTAAGGGTGGCACGTGGTATCCTGGAGATGGGATGTATAGCATCGTTGACGCCATGTATAAGCTGGGAATGGAGATGGGCGTAAAATTTCATTTCGGTGAAAATGTGGTGGCTATTGACACGAAAGAAAATCATGTTACGGGAATCAGGAGTGAATGCCGGCAAAATGAAACAGGCGTTATAAATAAATACCCTGCCGATGTAGTAATTGCGACGGCAGACTATCACTTCGTGGAAATGCAATTGTTACCGAAAGAACTAAGAAGCTATAGCGACACTTACTGGGATAAAAAAATTTTGGCGCCAGGCTGTTTATTATACTATATCGGTTTAAAAAAGAAATTAAAAAACATTACGCATCATTCATTATTTTTTGACGTTGATTTTGAACAGCATGGCAACGAAATATATACTTCAAAAGAATGGCCGTCTGATCCGCTGTTTTATGTGTGCGCAACTTCAGTAAGCGATAAAAATGTTGCCCCCGAAGGCTGTGAAAATTTGTTTTTTTTAATTCCGGTCGCCGCCGGTTTGCAAGGGGACGATGAAATTGTAAGAGAAAAATATTTTGAAAAGATCATGAAAAGATTCGAAGCGCGGGTGGGTGAAGCGGTAACAGGTTATATAATCTATAAAAGATCTTTTGGCCCGTCCGATTTCGTAAATGAATACAATGCTTTTAAGGGTAACGCTTATGGACTGGCCAATACGTTGTTACAAACCGCCGTTTTCAAGCCATCCTGCCGAAGTAAAAAGGTGAAAAATCTTTTTTATGCTGGCCAGCTGACGGTACCAGGGCCAGGCATCCCGCCTTCATTAATAAGTGGGGAAGTGGTGGCAAAAGAAGTAATAAAACATTTTGGCGTCTAAAATGTATTTTTATAAACAGTTTTTAGCAAATCATCCGGTTTATGATTCAGTTATTTCATGATGTAAGTAGTGAGTGCAGCAAGCTTACTACAAAGAAATACAGCACTTCGTTCAGCAGTGCGATAAAATTGCTGCACAAAGACCTACGCACTCCCGTTTATAATATATATGGATTTGTGAGGTTTGCGGATGAGATTGTAGACACTTTTCATGAGCATAATAAGGAGATGCTACTGGCAGAATTTAGAAAAGAAACTTATAAGGCAATTGAAAGAAAAATAAGCCTGAACCCGATCCTACATAGCTTTCAGCTCACTGTGGACAAGTACAATATTGACCCGGCGCTCATCGATGCTTTCTTCAATAGTATGGAGCATGACCTTTCCAAAACGGTTTACGACACCGCTGGGTACAAAGATTATGTATACGGCAGTGCGGAGGTAGTTGGGCTAATGTGTCTTTCGGTTTTTTGTGAAAATGACTGTAAAAAGCGGGAACGCCTGAAACCGTTTGCCCAAGCACTGGGTGCCGCTTTTCAAAAAGTAAATTTCCTGAGAGATGTAAGGGCAGATTACCAGCAACTCGAACGCACTTATTTTCCTGAAGTTGATTTCAGAAACTTCACCGCAGGAATGAAAAAGAAGATTGAAGATGAAATAATG
Source organism: Ginsengibacter sp. (assembly GCA_039934515.1). Classification (GTDB taxonomy): domain Bacteria; phylum Bacteroidota; class Bacteroidia; order Chitinophagales; family Chitinophagaceae; genus Ginsengibacter. The sequence goes on along the minus strand of JBDTLZ010000274.1, from coordinate 14,917 downwards.
CAGGATTTCGCCAATGCATACATTGGCATCACGGAACTTCCGCTAAAGGCCAGGTTCGGTGTTTATGTTGCCTATAAATATTATCTTTCCCTTTTCAAAAAAATAAAGAAAACACAGGCAGCCAAAATCCTGGACCGGAGGATAAGAATACCCAACTATTCCAAAGCATTTATAATTGTAAAGGCCAGTGTAAAAAACCAGCTGCATTTAATTTAATAATTTTTAAAGCATTTTTAATATTTTGACAGAAGTGATCTTAGTGAACGGGAGGGATGAACAAATTGGCACCATGGAAAAGATGGAGGCTCACCAAAAGGGCTTGCTGCATCGTGCTTTCAGTGTTTTTATTTTCAACAGTAACGGCGAATTGCTGCTGCAGCAACGTGCTTTGGGAAAATACCATAACGGAGGCCTTTGGACCAACACCTGTTGCAGTCACCCGCTACCCGGGGAAGATGTGATGAGTGCGGCACACAGGAGATTGTCCGAAGAAATGGGCATTACAACATCTCTTTCACATGCCTTCAATTTTACCTACCGGGCAACTTTCCCTAACGGCCTCACAGAACATGAATACGATTACGTATTTACCGGAACTTATGATGGTGAAATTAATATTGATGAGAGCGAGGTAAGTGATTTTTGTTTTAAAACTATTAAAGACCTGGAAACGTCGATTCAATTACATCCCCTCACCTATACAGAATGGTTTAAAATTGCTTTTCCCAGGATTGTGCTATTTTATGAAAACAATTTTGCAAAAATATAATACCCTTTGTGGATGAACTGTTTAAAAGTGTTCTATTTTTTAAAATCTTATTTTTGCAGGTAATATGCAGACCTTACTTTTTATCATAATTATGTTGGGGACATTTCTTACCATGGAAGGTATTACCTGGCTCACGCATAAATATATAATGCATGGCTTTTTATGGTATTTGCATGAAGACCACCACAAAAAAGGTACCGGCGTTTTTGAAAAAAATGATGCCTTCTTTCTTATATTTTCAATTCCCAGCATCCTTTGTATTTTTTTTGGAACCTTTGGCAATAAATACTGGCTTGCTGCAATAGGTGCAGGCATAGCCATGTATGGCTTAGCCTATTTTTTGGTGCATGATGTAATTATTCACCAGCGAATAAAACTTTTCACCCGAACCAACAACCGTTATGTAAGAGGCATAAGATGGGCGCATAAAATGCACCACAAGCATTTGGATAAATTCGACGGAGAAAGTTTTGGAATGTTGCTGGTTGCTAAAAAATACCGCGACAAAATAAAAACCGATAAAGAAAGAGCTGCCGGCAATAAAGTTGCTACCACAAAGTCAGTAGCTGCAAATAATTAATTCCCGGCTATTTTGTTTGTTTTAAAAATTGCTGCCCTTACTTCAACTGCTTTTCTTTTCCTTTTCTGAATTATTCTATCTTCAACAGAGCAAGTATTCCTAATAATTGTATTTACGCATGCCGGCAAAAAATTATGATTATATTTTCCTGGGAGCGGGCTGTGCATCGCTTAGTATTATCATGAGAATGATTGACTCAAATAAATTTGATCAAAAGAAGATCCTGCTCATGGATAGGGAACCAAAAACAAAAAATGACCGCACCTGGTGCTTTTGGGAAAAAGGCCCGGGGTTTTTTGAAGATATCGTATACAGTAGATGGGATCACCTCCTTTTTAAAACAGGTAATACCTCCATCCCATTAAATATTGGTTCTTATGAATATAAAATGATTCGCGGAATTGATTTCTATAACAAATGTTTCTCTGTTATAAAAACCGCTGCAAATATTGATATCGTTTATGGCGAAATTTCTTTCGAAAAAGGTAAAGAATTTTCCATCCTAAAAATTAACAATAAGCTTCTTGCCCGCAACAGTAGAACCATCGTATTCAATTCTCTCTATATTCCAACCGAAAAACAACCCGGCAAATTTTACCTCCTGCAACATTTTAAGGGCTGGATAATAGAGGCTGCACCTGGTTCATTGGATGCCAGGCCGGCAACGCTTATGGATTTTAGGGTTAGCCAAAATAATGGTACAGCGTTCGTCTATGTTTTACCGTTGTCGCCAACGCGCGCACTGGTTGAATATACCCTGTTTACAGAAAATGTGCTGCCGGTTGCAGCATATGATCTTGCACTTAAAAATTACCTCCGCGAATTTTTAGGACTTGATCACTATACAATCCTTGACGAAGAGTTTGGAATTATCCCAATGACCAATGCAAGCTTCCCATTTTTTAAAGATGGCATGTATTATATAGGAACTGCCGGTGGACAAACAAAAGCTTCTACCGGTTATACCTTTAATTTTATTCAAAAACAGGCCGGTATAATCGTACAGGAGTTACTTTCAGGTAGAACACTTTCAAACCAGAAGGCAAAAAAGCGTTTTCTATTTTACGACAGCACCCTTCTCCACATCCTTTCTAAAAACTTATTACCCGGAAAAACAATTTTTTCTGATCTTTTCAAAAAAAACCAGGCGGATAAAGTTTTGAAGTTCCTGGACAATGAAACAAGTATTTCGGAAGAAATCCGGCTGCTCAATTCCCTGCCCAAAAAGGTATTTATTAAAGCAGGCTTTATCGAATTTGGCAAGATGCTGTTTTCCCGAAGAAAAAGTTAATATCATTACGCGCCGATAAACCTTCAGGTCAAATTATTATCCTACAGGAGGTTTCTATATTTTTGCTCCAAGATTATACCATTATGACTTCACAAACTGATGACCAGGAGCTTTTATTGAGCTTCAAAGAGCCCTCAAAAAGAGAGCAGGCTTTTACCGCTATTATTAAAAAATACCAGGAAAAGCTCTATTGGCATATAAGGAGAATGATTGTGGATCATGATGACACCAATGACGTTTTACAAAATATGTTCATTAAAGTATGGAAAGGGCTTGAAAATTTCCGGGAAGACAGCCAGCTTTATACCTGGCTTTACCGGATAGCCACTAATGAATCCCTTACTTTTTTGAGCCAGCAGAAAAAAAGAAATTTGGTTTCACTAGGGGATGTGGAAAATGGATTGAGCAATAAGTTGAAAAGTGACTCGCATTTCGACGCCAATAAACTCGAGTGGAAATTGCAGCTTGGGATACAAAATTTACCCGAAAAGCAAAGACTGGTATTTAACCTGAGGTATTACGACGAAATGCCCTATGAAGAAATGAGCAGAGTGCTTGATACCAGTGAGGGAGCGTTGAAAGCAAGCTATCACCACGCAGCCAAAAAAATTGAAGAATTTATACTGAATAATTAAACTTTATACCAATAAGTTAGTCATATTACCCGAAATGAAGCCATCAGTTGAAATATTAAATGAACTAAAAGCGATAAGCCAGCTCCTTGCGGAACTTGATAAAATCAATGTTTTCAGGGTTCCTGGAGGATATTTTGATGAATTGCACCTCCGGATTGCTGATTATGCTATACTCAATACAACTTCAGCGGTAGCTACTATTACGAAAAGAAACCTGCAGGAGGTTCCCAAAGGTTATTTCGATACTTTGAGCAATTCGATCCTTGCCAGGGTAAAAGCCGCTTACCCGGAGAGTGCCGAAGAAGAGTTACGGAATCTTTCCCCTCTTTTAACCACTTTAAAGGCCCATGTTTTTTCAATTCCGGAAGGATATTTCGAGACTTTTGCCGGAAAAGTCGTGGAAAGGATAACAATGCAATCTGTTGATATTGAAGAGGCTGAAGAAGAATTGAGGATGCTTTCCCCACTATTATCTACCTTAAAGACCAATGTTTTTTCAATTCCGGAAGGTTATTTTGACTCTTTCGGAAAAAATATGCTGGAGAAATTGAAACTGCAACTTTCTGGGATAGAGCTCGCTGAGGAAGAATTGTACAGGATCTCTCCAATATTATCTACCCTGAAAGGGAATGTTTTTTCCGTTCCGGAAGGTTATTTTGAATTTTTCGGGGAGCGGTTGATGGGGAAGATGGCGCCGCATCCTCTAAACGTTGAAAATGCCGAAGAAGAATTGCTCCGGATTTCGCCATTACTATCCACCCTGAAAGAGAATGTCTTTTCTCTTCCGGATGGTTATTTTGAATCTTTTGCTGCGGATGTAGCGCAAAAGATACAACCGCGCGGAGCCAAAGTTATTACCATGAAAAAAAGGAATTCATGGTGGAAATATGCTGCAGCTGCAGTGGTAACAGGCGCCATAGCTGTAGGGTCTCTTCAAATCTTCAACAATACACCAGGCAATAACGATAGAAGGTCTGTTGTTATTGAAACCGGGTTTGCTGAAGATGTTAAGGCCTCTTTTCAATATAAAACAGAAGAGGATCTGAATACCGGGATTGCCAGGCTAAGCGATGATGATATTATTAAATATCTTGAAAAGAATGGCAATATTATGGATAACGAATTGCTCACAAATGATGTTGATGTTAGCGAAATGCCCAGCCCGTCGGATTATTTAACTGATGAAAATACTTTAAATACATATCTTGAAAAACTAGACGCGGGGTCCACAAATTAAAACCTTAAGATGAAAAAATATATACTTATAGTATTGGTAATGCTTGGAAGTTTATCCGGGATTAAGGCACAGGATGGAGATGGAGATAATACAAGGGCAGAAAAGATCCAGGCATTGAAAATTGCTTTTATTACCAATAAACTGCAACTTACTCCTGGCGAGGCTCAAAAATTCTGGCCGGTTTATAATCAGTATGATAATGAAATACGGCGCTTACCTAAAGGAGGGGATGTCATTACTTCTGAACAGAAACTGGTGGATATTAGAAAAAAATACAAGCCCGAATTTGACAAAGTCATCGGTTCACAGAAGTTAAATAATTTGTTTAATGCCGAAAGAGACTTCCGGGATATTTTGATACGACGTCTCCAAAATCGTAACCAGCAACGCCTCAACTCATTACGCAGGTAAGATTTACTGTCTACTTATTAAATTGAAATGAAAATTGGAGAAACTAAAAATTCTCCTATTTTTGTAACTAGGTGTTTTTCATAGGTTAGCAACGGCCGGCCCTTTTTAGGGCAGGCCTTTTTTATGTAACGTCCTGAAATTTATACAACGGATATTTTATATCGTGGTAAAAAAGGAAGGTCCATTTTTCTCTTTTACCCAATTGCCACCACTGTTGTCGCAGCTCCATAGCCCTGGCACCATCATAATCATATTTTGCCTTGAATTTGTTTTTCATTTGTTGAAGCTGTGGCGCAACATCTCCGCCAAAAAATATTTTCTCTCCATTCTCTTCAATTAAAAATACCTGGTGAAAAGGACTGTGCGCACCCGTCATTTCATAATGTATATAGCTATCAATCGAGCCAATGCCTTCAGTAAATTGCAGTTGATTGCTATTGCTGAGCGCAGAAAAATCTTCTGTGATATAGGAAGCCGAATCTTTTTGAAAAGCCAAATCCCATTCCTGGCGGTTGATATAATAGACCGCATTTTCAAAACCGGGTTCCTGCTTCCCGGGTTTTGCTATTCCACCGGCATGATCTTTATGAAGGTGAGAAAGTAAAACCTTAGTAACATCTGCAGGACTGATGTTATGGGATGCCAGGTTCTTGTGCAATTGCAAATACTGTTTTTCATCAGCAAAGCCCAGCCCGGTATCCAACAACAATATATCCCGTGAAGTTATAATGGCAAAGGGCTGAATTTCCACAAGCAGGCTTCCTTTTGTCCGTTGTTGCAAATCATCTTTATCATGCTGAAAAGGAACAAACTTTTTTGATTGATCAACAGTAAAAGCACCTTCGCTGAGTGGGATGATTTTCATACTTAATATTTTCAATCAATAGTTATGACCCAGGTGCCCGCCAGCTATTATTTTAAATGCGGCCTTGCCGTGAATGATTTTTCATGGTCAGTAATCTCCACATTAAAAAAAATCAGCATTTATCGCAACACGAGCTGCCTGTCGGCATCGAGCCTCACCATTATAAAGATCAGTATCGTAAATGTGAGCAATGACGAACCTCCATAGCTCATTAATGGCAAGGTAATACCAATAACAGGCGCAAGCCCTACGGTCATGCAGATGTTAATAGAAACATGAAAAAATAATATTGCGGCTACACTATATGCATATACCCTGCTAAAAGTACTTCTTTGCCGCTCTGCGAGAAAGAGTACGCGCAAAAGAAAAAGCATATATAAAAGAACAACAAAGCTGCTGCCTATAAAGCCAAAATTTTCGCCCACGGTCGTAAAAATAAAATCGGTATGCTGCTCCGGAACAAATTCACCCTGGGTTTGTGTTCCTTTCAAAAAGCCTTTGCCCAAAACACCTCCGGATCCTATGGCGATTTTAGATTGCTTTACGTTATAATTTTCCTTTTCCTTTTTTATTTTTTTTGTTTGAAGGTCTTCTTTCTGCTTTTGCTCATCAAGCTTTTTAGCATCAGCATTATCATACGGCACATAGTCAACACCAAAAGTGTTTAAAATTCTTTCTACCTGGTAAGGTTGCAGCACATGTTGAAAAATATAAGGAACGGCAAATCGCTGGATGCTTACACATAAGAGCCAAACGCCCAGGATAACGACAAGCACGCTATTATCACGACGCACATTTCTTCGCAATAGGTAAACTGTAAATGCAGCAATCACGGTGAGGATAATTGCCAAAGTATTTTTCTCGACTAAAATGGTTGCCACCACCAATACTGCAAATGAAATCCCAATGATGAGGTAAACTGGCGGCAAGCCTTCGCGGTACATCGGTATAAGAAAAGAAAAATACACCAAAGCGAGGCCCGTTTCATTTTGCAGGATAGAAAAAACAGCGGGAGTAAGTACAATCGCAGCAGCAATAACCTGCGAGCGCGGTTTCTCGAAATGGGTGTCTGTACGGGATAAATATTTGGATAGCGCCAATGCTGCAAATATTTTGCAGGTTTCCACCGGCTGAAGATTAAAAAAGCCCAAAGGTATCCATGACCTTGAGCCATTGATATTTTTACCAACGACAAATGTTGCCACCATAAGTACAATCCCCAGCACATAACTTATGTTGGCGGTAGCAGTAAAAAATTTACTATCGGTAAGCAAAATCAAAATCGCCATCACGGCCGAAATTCCCAGGAATAGCATTTGCCGCGAATAGTTCTTCTTCAGGCCCATTATATTTTGAAGAATATTTTCGTTGTTATGGTATTCAACAGAAAAAATACAAAGTATACCGATGCTTACAAAAATTATATATAACCAGATGGTTACCCAATCGATCCCTTTTGATATGATAGCCTTTTCCGTCATGATAAGAAAATAGAAGCTTTTTATTTTACACTATCTGTAGTATTGGTTTTTTTTTGCCTGTCGGGCAACGTCGCCTCCAGGCGCTGTTTCAAATCTGCATCATTATTTTTCGGTGGTAATGTGTCTGTAAACAAGTTTTCCTTTTGTTTTGATTTTTTCAATTTGTCCAGCGCTTCTGTATCATCTTCTTCGTCAATATCCATAGTATCTTTTACAATTTTTATGTATCCTTTTTCAAGAAGATAGGTAGTGTCTTTAGCGTGTATCAATGAATCCCTGTACCGGATAGCTTCATAAATACGTGCCGGCATAAGGTTTAGTTTTGCAAGCGTTTCTATTTTCGCCTTACGATCGGGCTCGGGAATTGAATCTTTAAGGTACTGTTCAATCATGAGGCTCGCGATTGGAGCAGCAGAAGTAGCACCAAAGCCTGCATTTTCGCAAATAACGGCAATGGCTATGCGAGGATTTTCGCGCGGGGCAAATGCCGCAAAAAATGCATGTGACTTTTGCTTTACACCTTTATAATAGTTTTCAACCGTACCCGTTTTACCGCAAACGACAATACCAGGCACTTTTGCCGCAGCGCCTGTTCCCGTTTCCATTACACCCTGCATACCATCGTGAACTGCATCAAATACTGAATCTGGAATAGGTATTGGATGGTGTTTTACCTTAAATGAATCCAGCATGTTGTAAGTATCGCCACCCTCGATAGAATCGATCAGGTGCGGGGTTATGTACCAGCCGTTGTTGGCAAGGTAAGCCATTTCATTAGCCACCTGTACGGGCGTAACATTCACCTCGCCCTGGCCTATGCTAACCGAACGAAAAGTGCAAAAGTTCCAATGCTTTTCGCCATACATCTTATTATAAGTTTTTGGTGTTGGGATCGATCCGCTTTTTTCGGTAGGTACGTCTATCCCGAGCTTATGGCCAAGCCCAAAAGAATACATGTAGTTATCCCAAACTTTAAGGCTGCTGTCTACAGAACCATAAGCAGGATTGTTAATTGTGCGCTGCATAACATTCGCAAAATAAGTATTGCAGGAAACAGATATTGCTGATTTCAAACTGAAATTGCCCGGGTCGAGGCAACCCATTGGCTTGCCGCAGCCATAAAATGCCCCGGTACATAAAAATCTTGTTGAAGTTGATATCACGCCTTCCTGCAGGCCGATCAATGCCTGTAACGTTTTAAAAGTCGAGCCCGGCGAATAATATGCGTTGACTGTACGGTTGATCATAGGCAGCCTGGGATCTAAAAGCAACTGCGCAAAATGCTTTTTTCTCTCGGCCCCTGTTAATAGCCCCGGATTATAAGTGGGGCTGCTTACCATCGAAAGCACACCTCCCGTTTTAGGATCAATGGCGACAATTGCGCCGATTTTATTTTCCATCAAATGCTCACCCAGCATCTGCAATTTAATATCAAGGGCGAGGTGCATATTCTGACCTGGTATTGATGCGGTATCGTACCTGCCCTTTTCCAGTCTTTCTGTCAGCCGGTTTTTATTATCCCTTTTCCAAAACTCGATGCCCCTCTGGCCCATCAAAATTCTTTCATAGCTCCGTTCCAATCCTGTCCTTCCTGCATAATCCCCTATCTGGTAACCTTCCCTTTCGTGGTGTTTCAAAAACGAAGAATCCACCTCCGATAAATAGCCGAGTATATTTCCTCCGGCGTCAAAAGGATAATCACGCACAGGCCGTTCCTGCAGATAAAATGCCGGAACAAACTTGTACATACTTTCATTAAGCCGGGAAATTTTTTCACGCGGAAGCAATGGATCAAAAACCGAAGCACGGTAGCTCCTGTTCTTAATGATTGCATTAAGAATTCTTTTTTTAAATTCTGCTGTATCAATATCGAGGATGTGACACAAGGCTGCCGTATCGAGGTTCATCCCTTTTATCTTTCCTGGTGTTACCATCAGGTCATAGATGATCGTGTTTCGTAATATCGCCTTCCCGGTTCTGTCAAAAAGCACACCCCTATCGGGATAAATTACCTTCCTGAACTTACCCTGCTCATCGGCCATTACAGAATATTTTGTAGTAAATACCTGCAGGTCAAAAAGCCTTGCTATGATAAGAAGGCCCATTAATAGAAACATTATTATAATAATATTTTTACGGGACTGATTGAAGGCAGGCACAGACTTACTATGATTTTAGAGAGATTTAGAACGAATAGATTGGAATTCAGTGCAAAAATAACGGGTCTATGCTGTATTTGTTCTAAATCTTTGCTTTCTTACAAATAATAATTCAGTTAAAAGTATCAGCAAAAGACTTATTGCCACAGACAACAAGGTTTTCAAAATGAAATATAAATAGCCCCCGGATTGTAACATTTCTAAAAAGAAAAGCAATGAATGGTGAAGGAGGGTTAAAATAGCGATGTAGGTAAAATATGGGGCAAAGCCCATGCTTTTAATAGAAGGTTCATTGTAATTGCTTTCGGCACCTTCCTGTGAAATAAGGAGGTTAATCAGGAATGGACGCAGGTATGCGATAAGAACACAGCATGCCGCATGCAGGCCATAAGTTTTTGTAAAGCAGTCCAGTGAAAATCCAAGCGCTAAACCCAATATCATCACCATGCGCCGTCCCATTTTAAAAGGCAACCAAAGGATAAATAAGAAATAAATATAGGGTTTCACCAGGTGGTGCAATGGCGGAACCTGGTTGAGTACATAAACCTGCACAAAAATGAAGAGAATAAAGCGGATAATATTTTTTATCAGGTTACTCATTTGTTTTCTTCGTCATTTGCTTTCTTTACTTTCTTCAAAAGCTGCGCAGGCTCTTCCTTTTGCAGGTTATTAATGATATACACATACTGGAGGTTAAAAAAATTAGCAGCTGTTTTTACCCTGATAATATTGGTATTGCTTGTTTTATCGTTTTCGACATCTTTTACAGTACCTACCAGGAGGCCGTAGGGAAATTTATCGGAATTGCCACTGGTTATCACTGTATCTCCTTTGGCCACTTTTACCTCTTTGGAAATTTCTCTGAGCAATACTACATTCGTTTGTACTCCATCCCAAACAATGCTACCAGTTTCTCCTGTTTTTTTCAGTTGGGCACTAATGTTACTTTGACGGTGAAGCAAGCTCATCACCACCGCATAATTATTGCTTATGTCTACAACAGTTCCAACTACCGAGTTGTTAATGTCGGTTACCCCAAGATCGGCAGCAACGCCTTGCAGTGAGCCCCGGTGCAGCTGCAGATAATTGTTTTTCTCACTTACAGAACTCCCAATAACCTTTGCGGGCAGGTACCTGTATTTTCTTTGATGTAACAGCGTATCTATTTTTATGGTATCGATTGAAAGCCGCGTGCTTGTATCCGGCATTTCAAAATCCTGTTTAAGCTTATTGTACAACATCTCGTTTGCTTTCACAAGCGAATCATTTGTCTTTTTAAGCTGAAAATAATATTCGACATCATTATATCTCTGGTTGATTCTACCGGTGATCTCCCCGGCCGCCGCGGAGTAAACAGTGTGATGAAAGCGGTTATACGTGAAGAGCATAAATAAGGAGAGGCCCATCAGGAACAAGAAGAAGAGAAAATTGAAGTAGATGCGGATGAAAATAAAAATATTACGCATATCACACGTAATCATCCCGGGAAATTACCGGGAGGATTTAAAAAGTTTATTAGAAAGATACATTAATTCTGATTGAGTATTTACCTGTCTCCGGGGTTGGAGCCTGATCAGCGCATAACAAACGGGTAGCGATCATAATGTTTCAGGGCAAGACCGGTGCCTCTTACAACGCTTTTAAGCGGATCGTCTGCAATATGAACCGGCAACTTAATTTTTGCGGCCAACCGTTTATCAAGCCCCCTGAGTAAAGCCCCACCGCCAGTTAAATACATTCCGCGGCGATAAATATCAGATGCCAGTTCCGGAGGTGTAGTTTCCAGGGCTTTTAAAATACCTTCCTCTATTTTAAATATCGATTTGTCAAGTGCCTCAGCGATTTCCTGGTAGCTTACAATTATTTGCTTCGGAATACCTGTTACGAGGTCCCTGCCATTAACCGGCATATCTTCCGGAGGATTGTCAATATCCTTCATAGCGGCCCCAATTTGTATTTTTATTTGCTCTGCTGTACGCTCACCTATGAGAAGGCTATGATACCTCCGCAAAGCTTCCATAATATCCGCAGTAAATTCATCTCCCGCAATTCTAATCGACTGGTCGCACACGATACCTGCAAGAGCAATAACGCTAATGCCCGTAGTACCACCGCCAATATCTATGATCATATTACCCACCGGCTCTTCCACATCTATCCCAATACCCAATGCAGCCGCCATTGGTTCATGAAGCAAATACACTTCCTTGGCCCCGGCCTGCTCAGCACTGTCCCTTACAGCCCTTTTCTCCACCTCGGTAATGCTGCTTGGAATGCATATCATCATACGCCAGCTCGGCGGGAACCATGGCTTTTTGGGATAGATCTTTTTAATCATTTCCCGGATCATAAGTTCTGCAGCATTAAAATCAGCAATTACACCATCTTTTAAAGGGCGGACTGTACGAATACTCTCATGCGTTTTTTCATGCATCATCAACGCCTTTTTGCCCACAGCCAATATATTTTTCGGATTATTTCGATCTAATGCAACAATAGATGGTTCATTTACAACTACAACATCGTTATGAATAATCAGGGTATTTGCAGTACCAAGATCAATGGCTATTTCCTGTGTAAAAAAGTTAAAAAGACCCATGTTTTAAGCAAGTATATTGAAAAATTACTAATGCATGCAAAGTTGTAGGAAATAATTTGAATTAACAATTGTAAACCTACTTAGATTTACGAATTCGAATTAATTAATAGCTGTATACGCAGGATTGTGGGCATTTATGAAAATCTCAAATGGAATTGGGTATTTACCAAATTCCACCCTGAAAATTTGGAATAGCTTAAACATTCATCAAATATGCGAACCCGTTATCCTCAAATAGCACCATATTCCACAAAACCTGAAATAAAATGACACAATTTCTATCGTGGAGATCAAAAGAATATATATCATAGGTTAACAGAATACCCCGGGGCCGGCAAAGAATGATGATTCACGAATAATAAATGAAAAAGCAGGGCAAAAGCTGTTCTTTTGAGATAGTATGATCTTGCGTAAAAAGTATTATACCTCTACTAAAACAGTTTATTGTAGTCAGAAAAAAGACTGCATTCAGACATCAGAAAATTCAGACTCCTTTTCTTGGCTTCCCGGAATTTATGATACAAAAAAGATTTTTTCAAACGCCGCTTCATTCAATAAATTCGTACCCGATATCTGTTCGGTAATACATCCCTTCAAAATGGATTTGCTCCAGGATTTCTTTCGAAAGTTCAATTGCTTCCGGTAGTGAATCTGCAAGGCCTGAAACTGCGAGTACCCTGCCACCGTTAGTTACGATTTCTTTTCCTTCCTGTTTGGTGGCGGAGTGAAAAACCATGGCACCGCCTTTTTCATCCAGGTGCTTTATTACCTGTGGATTATTGAGGTATCCGAAATCAATAACAAAACCCTTTTCATAATTAAGCGGGTATCCCTTACTAACGGCAACAATAGTCGCAGCTGCTTTTTTGTCAATATTTATTTTTTCTGAAAATAACTTCTGGTTGCCTGCAGCAATTAGCAATTCAACAAGATCATTTTTCAACCGGAGGAGCACTACTTCGGTTTCAGGGTCTCCCATGCGGCAATTGTACTCAATCACCATAGGTTCATCGCCTACCTTTATTAAACCAAAAAATATAAATCCTTTGTAATCTATCTTTTCCTCTCTCAATCCCTTAATCGTAGGCTTGATAATTTTTTCGGTAACCTTCTCCATAAAATGTTCTGTAGCAAATGGCACAGGGCTTATAGCGCCCATCCCACCGGTATTAAGCCCCTTGTCACCCTCCCCGATCTTCTTATAATCTTTGGCTTCGGGTAACAGCAGGTAGTCTCTCCCATCTGTAAGAATGAAAACACTTAATTCAATGCCATCGAGGAATTCTTCCACGATCACCGTTTTCCCGGCATCACCAAATTTTGATTTCTGAATAATAAGCTCATACTCTCCCATCGCCTCTATATAATTATTACAAATAAGAACCCCCTTGCCACCGGCAAGCCCATCGGCTTTGAGCACAACCGGTAAGTGGTGGTTCCTGATATAAGCGAGCCCCTCTTCATAAGATTCAGAATCAAATTCTTTATGATATGCGCTGGGAATTTCATGTCTTTGCATAAATGCTTTTGCAAAAGCCTTACTACCTTCCAGTCTTGCACCTTCTGCAGAAGGCCCCGTAATTGTTATATGGCTGAGTTGCTTATCATTTTTGAAAAAATCATAAATACCCTTCACGAGTGGCTCTTCAGGGCCAACAATTACCAGCCCTATCTTGTGCTTAACACAGGCTTTTTTAATTGAATTGAAGTCAGTCTCGCTAACGGGCAGGTTGCGTCCGAATTGAGCAGTACCGGCATTTCCAGGAGCGATGAATAATTGCGTGCACAATGCACTTTGGCTAACCTTACGGCAAAACGCGTGTTCCCTTCCGCCAGATCCGAGTATAAGTATGTTCACAGGCAAGAATTTTGTTGGTTAAAAAAACAGGCCGAAGTTATGATTTAGGTTTTTAAATCCTTTCCGCTCGTGTAATAATTAATATTTACCTAAATATTCATATGCAAAATTGAATTTTCGCATTTGAAATTTATCTGTATTTTACAAAGCAATAGATCTTTTACTCAATACTTATCAAAAAAACTCTACGCATATGCAAGACCAGTCAATACCTCTTCGTACCGCGGAAACCGGAAAAGGTAAACACCCCCGAGGTTTATATGTGTTGTTTTTTACCGAAATGTGGGAGCGTTTTGGTTATTATTTAATGGTTGGAATTTTTTTGTTGTACTTAACTGATACCACTGGACATGGCGGACGCGGTTTAGACAATGTTGCCGCCGTAAGTATTGTTGGCAGCTATGTCGCACTTATCTATTTAACTCCTTTTATTGGTGGCTTAATTGCCGACAGGTATTTAGGGTATACAAAATCTATTTTTATTGGAGGCTCTTTACTGGCGCTTGGCTATTTTTTAATTGCGCTTAACGGAAGCGATCTTGTAATGTATGCAGGGTTACTAAGCGCCATCATCGGGAATGGTTTCTTTAAGCCAAACATCAGTACTTTATTGGGTAATATTTATAACAGGCCGGATTTGAAGGCAAGAAAAGATATTGCTTACAACATTTTCTATATGGGCATAAACATCGGTGCCTTTATTTGCAATTTCGTAGCTGCTTTTCTGCGAAATAACTATTCATGGGGATATGCTTTTGCCGCTGCGGGTTTTGGGATGGTATTAGGCTTGATCTGGTTTGCTTTCGGTTTGAAACAGGTGAAACATGCCGATGTAATAAAGCCTGTTCAAAAAGAAGATATGCCTCTTTCAAAAATAAGTTTATACGTTTTTTTACCAGCACTTATAGCCGGCGCTATCGGCTGGATTGTTCCGGGAAATATTATGGGCTCCGATTCCAATGATGCATTCGTATTTGCCTGCGTACCAATAATAATTTTTTATTTCGGCTTATGGTACCGTGCCACCGGCTT
>JBDTLZ010000273.1:0-22033 GCA_039934515.1 Ginsengibacter sp. | reverse complement strand
CGGTTAAAGCAAGAAGCATCACTATTTGTTCGGCGACTGACAAGTGTTGAAGCTCCGGTTGTTTGAGGCACTCCCTTATCCGCTTTCCATGCTCTATTATTTTTTGAGTATTTTCATCCAGGCGTGTACCAAACCGTGCAAAGCTTTCCAATTCTTCAAATTGCGAATACTCCAGTTTTAGGCTGGCTATGGAACGGTATGCCGGCAATTGGGCTGCACCGCCAACTCGTGAAACCGATTTACCCACATCAATAGCCGGTAAGATACCCAGTTCAAATAATTTGGGCGAAAGATATATCTGCCCGTCAGTTATGGAAATAAGATTTGTAGGAATATAGGCTGAAATATTTTGTGATTCAGTTTCAATGATCGGTAAAGCAGTAAGAGATCCTCCTTTCAGTGCATCACTCAGGTGCGTTGCCCTTTCCAACAACCTGGAGTGTATATAAAAAATGTCACCGGGAAATGCTTCGCGCCCCGGAGGCCTTCTTAACAGTAATGAAAGTTCTCTATAGGAACGTGCATGATGGGTGAGATCATCGTAAACAATCAGCACGTCCCGGCCCTGTTCCATAAAATATTCCGCGATACTGGTAGCCGCATAAGGTGCTATGTAATTTAATCCCGGAGAATCGTTTCCTTCTGCAACCATAACAACCGAATATTCCATGGCGCCTTGTTCTTCCAGGTTAGCAATAACTTTTGCTACTGCGGATGCGCGCTGTCCAATTGCGCAATATATGCACAACACATTTTTATCTTTCTGATTAAGGATCGCATCAATTGCAATGGCCGTTTTCCCGGTTTGGCGGTCACCTAAAATCAATTCACGCTGGCCACGGCCGATAGGAATCAGTGCATCAATAACTTTTATTCCTGTTTGCAAAGGAACATTCACCTCAGAGCGATCCATTATAGCAGCCGCAGGACGCTCGATGGGCAGTCGTTCTTCGTGCGCCACAGGCCCCTTATCATCTATCGGTTCTCCTAATGGATTGATTACTCTTCCGATCAACGCTTTGCCAACAGGTATGTCCATCACGCGGCCTGTTCGTTCTACTTCATCACCGGCATTCAACAGCGTATCTTCACCCAGCAATATTGCACCTATTTCATCTTTATCAATGTTATAGGCAATACCAAATAAACCGCCGGGAAATATCAATAGCTCCTCAAAGCCCGCTCCCGGTAGCCCTGAAACTTTTACAATTCCTGTTGACACACTCATTACAGCACCAACTTCGCGGGGTGCAAGATCAAGTGAAAAATTTTCTGCGAATTTATCCAGTTGATCAAATACTTTGTTTATTGTTTTATCGAATTCCATTTACCGGTATGTTAATTTTTTACTGGCGCTGCTTTCTTTTCTATTTCGGCTTTCTCAACTGGTGTAGTATTTTCTTCCGGCTCCTGCTTCTTTTCCTTTTCTGCTTTCGTAACTGATTTTTCTTTCTCGTCTTTTTTCATCCTTTCCAAAAATTTCTTTTCAAGTAAATTGAGGTATTCTGAAAAGCTCCAGGCGAGTTTATAACCGTTGGTTGTCAATTCGATACCGCTGATTATGCCGGGTGTTGTTTTAAACTGTAACGGCGCTTTTACTCCGAGCACTTCATCAACTGCTTTGGTGATATCATGTTGTTGTTTCACCGGCAGATCAAATGCGCTTCTTACCAAAATGGTATTTGCATTTGATCGGAACGCGTCTATAAATTGTTTCTTTTCTTCATCTTTTGATTCCTTCAAACGCCTGATAAAAGTTCCTACAGATTGTTCTTCGAGGCTCACAGAAGCAATTTCGGCGAGCGCTTTTCTTGTAATGGTAAAAACTTCCTTTTGTGCTTTTTGGGCGATCTCCATGTGCTCTTTTTCCAGATTCGCTTTCGATGCTGTTTCTAATTTGGCGATTAGCTTGCCAGCCTCTTCTTTGGCTTCATCAAGCAATTTCTGGCGGTGGGTATTGGTTTCGACAATGGCTTTGTCCATCAATCCTTTTTTTTGCTGATCGAAATCAGCATTCTTTTTTGTGAAGTCATCCTGTTGTTTTATGGCGGCGGTTTTTTTATCGTCTGCGTCTTTCAATTGACTGGTAATTTTTTTCTCCCTTTCATCAATAGCATTTAGTATTGGCTTGTAGAGAAACCGTTTAAGCAACCATACCAGCACAAGGAAATTAATTACCTGGGCTATTACGGTGAACCAATTAATTTTCATTAGATATTATTTTGCAATGACGTGGTTCCAGAACGGGTTGGCGAAGATCAGGATCATTGAAACCACAAAACAATAAATTGCTGTAGACTCTATCATGGCCAATCCCACAAATAAAGTTCGGGTAATGGTAGGGCCTGCGTCAGGCTGCTGCGCAATAGAACTTAATGCCGATGCTACTGCCTTCCCCTCCCCCTGTGCCGGCATCATACAACCAATTCCGGTAGTAAGGCCTGCCGTAACAATTGATGCTACCGCTATTAGAGTTGTACTATCCATTTTATATTTTATTTGGTTTTTATAGATTTTGTTTTATTAATTTTTTTTGAATCATGCACGGCTGCTGTTATGTATACCGTTGCCAGGATGCTGAAAATATATGCCTGTACCATTCCTGTCAGTAAGCCCAGTGCATTCATGACAATTGGAAAAACAAAAGGTGATATACTTAAAAGAATTGCTACGATCATTCCGCCACTCATAATATTCCCAAACAATCTCACCGCTAATGCAAGGGTCCGGGAAACTTCACTGATGAGGTTAAAAGGCAACATAATGAAGGTGGGTTTTAAGTACGATTTCAGGTACCCGCCCAGGCCACTTTTTTGAATACCAAAAAAAGGCACGGCTATAAATACTGATAATGCAAGAGCCGTCGTTGTTGAAAGAGACGCGGTTGGTGGGGTATACCCTGGAAAAATGATACAGAGGTTGGCAATACCGATAAATAAGAACAAGGTGCCGATAAAGCCAATATATTGTTCCGGGTTGTTCAGGCCGACTTCTTTAATTTGTTTGTTGATGCCGGTAACTATCATTTCAAGGAAGCATTGCCACCGGGAAATATGAATGCCTGTTTTGAGTTTTCTTGTAACCAATCCTGCCGCTACTACCAACACCAGCATTAGAGCCCATGTGGTAACAAGTGTGAGATTAATAGTCACGAAACCATGCTGCCAGAAAATAGTTTCGTCAGGGCTAAGCTTCATTACCAACCTCCTTTTTTAATTGCATTTTTTTATCTTCAATCGATTTTGTAAGATGAATAACCATGAATCGCGCTGCTATAAAACCAATCACGGCTATAATAAGCCTTTGCCAGGCGCCCGCGCCGATAAAATAAAATCCAATCAACGCGATACTGATCCGAAGAAAGAAACTACTGAAAATCCATAATGCCGGTATTTTGGAAGTCACTGCTTTTTTCACAGTAAACCACAGGCCACCAAAGAATAAAGTGCCCAGCAGCAGGCCTCCTATAAATGCCAATATCATATACGAGGCTTCATTCATCATCATCTTTATTTTGGTGCATTTCTTTATCTTCTTTTGTAACCCAATACCAGGCTATAATGCTCCCGGAGAATAAACCTATTATCAAAAATGTAAGGGTCCACGAAAATGTTTGGGGGTAACGTTTATCCATCCAAATTCCCAACCCTGCCCCTAGTACAGAAGGCACCGCAACTGACCAACCCACCATTCCGAACATCCCCAGTCCAAACCACACAGTGCCATTCTTTTCGCGAAGCGCTTTAAGTTTCCGTTTTTCTTTTTCAGCTACCTGGTTGCTAAAAAAATTCCCGTCTTCCTTATTAGTGTCAGGTTCCATTGTTAAACTTTACGAAATTTATCGAAGCTATAGATAAACCCACCTTCCAGCTTTGCCATTACTGAACGTATTTTTATTCTACTTTCATCCTGGCTATTAAAATCTTTTTTTACCATCTCAGCCAGCTTTCCGAGATCAGCTCCGCCGATAGCATTACGTACAGACACTAAAACCTGTGTGCCCGCTTTTATCATCACTCCTTTATCAACGGCTACATATTTAGGTCCGTGCGATTCAATTTCGTAAGTAAAAAGCCCGGGAATTAAAGCCGCAACACAATCGAGTCTTTGTGGTAACAATCCATAAGAGCCTTCACTTGTTTCTATAGTGATGCTGCTAACATTTTTAGTTTCAATGAAAATCCTGAATGGAAGAAGTATCCTGAGGTCCATTAATGTTTTTTCCATTTCATTTTTTATTGAGTGTCTATAGTTTCTTTTCTATCTTCTACTGCAATTGACTTATTTTGATCAGTCTTGCCGGTATCTTTTGCCGCATCCCCTGGCTTATTTATACCAGCATCGGAGTTAACCTTTGTTGTATCTTTCTGTTTATACTGATCAGTATTGCTGGTAGATTTTATTAAATCCACAGGCTTACTTTTACCAGGGTCACTAATTCCTTTTAGCGGATCCATCTGTTTATTCTCATGGGTATTGTTAATTTCTTTTGTGGTACTTTTTGGAGGATTCTGAAGAGCATCCGTGCCCGCTTCTTTGGTATCCCCTGGCTTGGTTTGATCTGTATCTTTATTGTCTTTAGAGGTATCTCCTGATTTGGATTGGTCCTTTTTAATATTTGCTTTTTCCAGGGCTTCATCAACAGTCCCAATCATATAAAACGCACTCTCCGGTAAGTCTTTGAATTCATCTGAAAGGATACGCCTGCATCCGTCCAGCGCATCTTTCAAACTTACCTCCTTACCCTTCATGCCACTGAATTTTTCGGTTGCAAAAAAGGGCTGGGTCAGAAACCGCTCCATACGCCTGGCACGGTTAACAACATTGCGGTCTTCAACCGATAACTGTTCCATCCCAAGCATGGCGATAATGTCTTTGAGATCTTCATATTTTGCAAGCGTGTGCCTTATTTCCTGCGCAAGGGAATAATGTGCTTCGCCAATGATTCCGGGTGTGGCCATTTTTGAATTGGATTGCAGCATATCAATAGAAGGATAAAGGCCCTCACCTGCTTTTTTTCTTGACAGTACAATGGATGCCGAAAGATGAGAGAACACATGAACTGCAGCGGGGTCTGTTAAATCGTCGGCAGGAACATATACTGCCTGGATTGAAGTGATCGCCCCTGCATTGGTATTGGCAATGCGCTCTTCCAATTTCGAAAGTTCTGTGCCCATTGTTGGTTGATAGCCCAAGCGGGATGGCATTTGCCCCATTAAACCCGATACTTCCATACCTGCCTGGATAAACCTGAAAATATTATCAATAAGCAGTAATACATCGCGGTGTTCATCGTCGCGAAAATATTCTGCCATCGTTAATGTTGCATGTCCCACCCGAAAGCGTGCACCGGGTGTTTCATTCATCTGCCCAAACATCATCACCATGTTCTTCAAAAGGTCAGCCTCTTTCATGGCGTTATAGAGTTCGTTCCCTTCGCGGCAACGTTCGCCGATGCCGCAAAACATACTAATGCCCTCGTTATGCCCAACCATATTGTGGATCATCTCTGTAAGCAAAACAGTTTTTCCAACCCCGGCGCCTCCAAACAAACCGGCCTTACCACCGCGTTCCAATGGAATCAATACATCAATTGCTTTTATGCCTGTTTCAAAGATTTCTGATTTTACAGATCGCTCCGACAATGGAGGAGGCTGTTGGTGTACATTGCGTCGTTCGACTTTTGGCAGCGGTGGCAGATGGTCAATAGTATTTCCAAAAACATCGAACATCCTGCCGATGATCTCTTTGCCGACCGGAACAGTAAGTTCTTTACCGTCTGTTTCAACTTCCATACCCCGCGCCAGTCCCTGTGTAGGGTTTAATGAAATAGCACGTACAGTATTGTCATCCAACTGGGTTAATACTTCAACAGCAATTTGTTTATCTTTTCCGGAGTGCAGTAATGTGTAAATGGGAGGCAAATTATTTTCAAACCATATATCCACAACACTACCATGAACAGAAATGATTTTGCCATTTTGAATTTGCTGGCTGGTATCGTCCGGGTTTAGGTCCATTTACTTTTGCTTGCCCATTCGGTTTTATGAGAATTTATTAATCCCTGCCACAAGTTCATTACAGGAGATTTTATTTGGACTAATTACAGTTATTCCAGAATATGATTTTCATCATACCGCAATATTCACATCCATGATCTTCATATAAGTAAGAGGGTTGATTTCACTTCCTTATTTTAAGAAGATGATATTTATTATTGAATAATTGAAGACCGATTTATTGTAAATGATTAGTCATAAGAAATAATAGTTCCTGTATTTGCCAGGCCGCTGGAACCTCTTACATCTTTTGAAGAATGAGCACTTACTCCATCAACCGCACTGCGTGCCTTGGACGCGGCAAGCAAAGCAGATGATTTTTTCAATGGCTTTTTTTGTTTTTTTTCTGCAACCTTTTCAGGCATTATATTTTTTGCATCCTTTTTGTCAATTGGTTTTACACCAGGTTTGATTTTATTGGCATCGTTCTTTTGTAATACTTTTTTGTTTTCCATCTTTTTAGTTTTTAATTTGTATTGAATAATTGTAATTGTATAGTTTTTAAAAAAAATTGCTTTCTCAAAAAAGCTTTTTTGATACGATCTCAGGTGTTGCGGGATCAACCAATCCATAATTGTGCGACACTAATTTTTCATTCTTATTTTTATATTTCATACGATCCAGGATATGAGTGATCAAAGCGATATGGGCTTTATCTTTGTTATCTGCATTTACTACAAACCAGGGACCATGTTTGAAATTTGTTTTTAGCAGCATTTTATCACGGGCATCTGAATAATCTTTCCAATGCTTTTGTGCCACTTCGTCAATAGGGCTTATTTTCCATTGCTTCAACGGATCTTTCTTGCGATCATCTAATCTCTTTTGCTGTTCTTCTTTGCTGATATCCAAATAATATTTCAGGATAATAAATCCTCCGTCAATCAACCCACTCTCAAAGGATTCCACTTCGGTGAAAAATGACTTATATTGTTTATTGGTACAAAAGCCCATTACTTTTTCAACACCCAACCTGTTATACCAGCTCCTGTTGAATAGAACGAATTCGCCCGATACAGGCAGATGCGCAACATACCGCTGAAAATACCATTCACGCTCCTGCCAGTCCGAAGGTTTGCCCAGTGCCACCACTTTTGTTTCGCGGGGACTAAGGTGTTTTATAATTCTTTTTATGGTTCCGTCTTTGCCTGCAGCGTCCCTTCCTTCCAATATTACAAGCAGCTTTTGATTAGAAGCTATAATTTCTTTTTGCAGCTTGACTAACTCTACAAAGAGGTTGTACAGTATTTTTTTCCTTTTTTTCATGCCACGAATTTGTAATTCATTTTTCTGCTGTGCTTTCGACTTCATGACTGGTCGGTTAGCTTATCGGTTATTCAATAATTAAACCTGTAAGATTTTCATTATTTAAGGTAGTCATTGAATTTATATTTTTGAGTTGTTTAAATATTTTTAAGGGATGTAAAACAATCTTTCTTACTACCCTTTACAATGTCAAAATCACCGATTCTCAAATTGGAGACAGTTAAATTGTTAATATTATCCAGATATACTCCATTTCATTTAATTCATTTTAATAATTGCTCTGAATAATATCTCAAGTTATTACAATGTGTTCCGGGAGAACTGAAAACATCAAACATATGGCCGGTATCGCTTTATGCACGGGAGGCTTTCAACGGTTCATTTGAGGTCTCTGTTCTCATGCCTCTTGCAAGGGCATTGTGTAGTAGTTACTGCAATGTAACGAATATTTTTAGCATCTTTTTTTCGTTTATACTTCAGGAAATTCTCCCTATTGGACCCTTCTCTTACAACTGCATAAGCTAAAAGCATGCTTTGTTCATTTGTACTTAATATTGAATATGTATTTTCCAAACTGCCAGCATAATAAATAGCAATCAAATATGACTTTGATACATATATTTTTTTGTAAAATTTATAAATTCAAAAACATCTTGAAATTGATGTATAGTTTATGATCGAAAAAAGATAGATGTATGACAAACAAAACTCATGAATCCTTATAGCGGTATACCGCTGCACACTTTTTTCATTGGAAATAAGATGGTTGTCATGATGTCTTTTCCTGAAACCAATAAGGATGGCAGGCATTAATTTTTCAACGATTTAATCTATCATTTAGGAGCATTCGAAATAACTATTGGCTCCGGATTTTATTATGGGGATAGCATAAGAACATTTTTAATCTTTTCTAAAGTTTTTGTCAAAAGATTAAAACCATAAGAATTGCACTTATTTAATCATAGAAAGCATGTCGTCAGTTAAGTTTTTTGAATTCTATTGCCGAACCTTTATTGATAAAAAAACACTGGGTTATTTTTTTCTTTGCGTCTAAAATAAATTCAAACTCCTGCGAAGGATCCATGGCAAAAAAGAACCTGGTTTCCGATTCGGGCTTCAATTCTATCGCGCCACCGCCTGCAGGCTTTAAATAAAGTTTTCCATCCTCCACTGCTAAATCAAAATTTGTTGTACTTCCCACCTGGTATTTGCCATTATATCGTAGTAAGGCATTTACAGTAACATGTTTTTCCACTGGCTTATAAGGCATTTCCACCTTGTAATTAAAAAGCGTTTTTGTAACCGCGTCTGCTATTGCATCCGTATTAAAATCGCAGTTTGATAATATCACTATTGAAATACCCCTGGAAGGAATAATGCCCAGGTAAGAGGAAAAACCCGGAATTGTTCCCGTGTGTGAAATACGTAAATGCTGTTGAAAAGTATCTATTCTTAACCCATATCCATAACCAGATAAGTACGGGGTAGTCATTTTTACCACCATATTCTTAGGGATAATGTTACCTGAAAACAATGCATGCTCCCACCGGTACAAGTCTTCCACAGTAGAAATCATTGACCCTGCACTAAAGGGTATTTCCATAGAAAAATAACTTGCGTTTTTCCATTTGCCGGGTTCCGATTTCGAGTAACCCGCTGCACGAAATGCGAGCACTGAATCAAGGCGGTTAGCACAGGTATTTTTTAAGCCCGCATTTTTAATTACATTTTCATAGAGGTAAGTTCTGTAATCCTGTTTGGTCACCTGTTCAATAATGCAGCCCAGTAAAAAATAGCCTGAATTACTGTAACTCCATTTTGTGCCGGGAGCAAATGCAAAAGGCTGATTTTTGAAAAGTGCAATAACAGAGTCTTTTAAAAGAGGAAGTGTGTGTACGGGGAAGAATGCTGGCAGGCTGGTAAAATCAGCAATACCGCTCGTGTGATTAAGCAACATATGTATAGTGATGCTGTCGCCTTTAGGATAACCAGGAAAATATTTGATTAGCCTATCGTCTAACTTCAATTTTCCATCTTCGGCCAATTGCAAAATGGCAGCAGCTGTAAATTGTTTGGTTAAAGATCCTATTTCAAATTTAGTTTTCAAAGTATTGAGTAATTTCCATTCACGATCAGCATAACCAAATGCTTTTTCATAAATAATTTTATCATTATTTGAAACCAATACCGTTCCGCTAAATTCATTTACAGTTACCTGTGCGGCCAGGTATTTATCAATGAGTGCAGAATAATTTTTTTGAGAAAATGCAGCAGGTGCCAACGAAAGAATAGCAATGCAGGAAAAAAGTAATGTCTTTTTCATTTTAATAGTTTCAATAATGTGAAAGTGAGATTGTGTTTATTTTCCAGGCTGGTATTCAAGTATGTCACCAGGCTGGCAATCAAGTGTTTTACAAATCGATGCAAGCGTACTAAAACGTATTGCTTTCGCTTTGCCTTGTTTTAAGATAGATAAGTTTGATAAAGTAATGCCTACCTGTTCGGACAAAGTATTTAAAGACATTTTTCGCTTGGCCATCATTACGTCCAGGTTTACTATTATTGTCATATTTATATTGTTAAGGTGTTATCTTCTTCCATTACAAAACCCCTTCTGAAAATTTCAGCTATTATTATGATTATTATACCCGGGATGATACAACTCACGTCAAAGTGATACGTTAATTTCACTCCCTGGTCCCATTTAAAATGTGCAATAAGAAATAGGTTTATAGCAATATTAAACACCCATTGAAGTATAGAAATACCGATTAAAAGAATTCCCACATTCCTTATCCTTGGAATATTGAGTTTATTAAATGGCTGATTGGTTCTAAAGTTGCGAAAGATAATTTTTAGCTGATAAGTAGTTAGTAATACAACAGAAAAAGCCATTACAACACCTGCTATAATAAGCAATGTATTTTGTAAAGTGACATCGATAGGAAATGCAAAGTTTCCATTCATGACTTGCAGTTGCCCCCCAGGTACCGCTTGAGTTACTGAGCCCACTGTTTTGAAATTAACGCCGGAAAAGCTAACAGGAACGGTTAGCCTAACATCCTTTTTATAAAAAGCAGCGATGATGACAGAGACTATTAAAACAGTTCCCGCAATCCATTCCAGCCACCAGGTTATATTTATGACAATAGCAAGTATAGTTGACAATGATCTTTTACCTAATGCTTTCATGTTTTTATTATTTATTGGTAAATATAATAAATTTATTGATAAACAATAAATTATTTTTGTTTATTGATTAATTAGGCTTGCTCAACAAACATAAAGAGAAACCCAAAAAGGGCTTCAATAGTAAATCGGAGAAAGGTGGTTAATTATGGATATTACGCATCATAGTTTACGCCGGCGTATGTAATACGGGTAACACACGGGCATAAGCTAAAAGATTTTATTTGTAATAAAGAAAAGAGTTTGGGTTGCCTTACGACGTGCATCTTTCCTGGTTTGACCATTAATATTTCACTTACTTTATGAGAAGGCTAGGATTTCCTGATTTTTGTAAAAGGCAATTTTAAAAGAAACCCGACAGTAAGTTCGTCCATATTAAAATAAGAAGGAATTCCAATCGTAACCTCGTCTTGCGGGATATCTAATTTAATCGTACGATGAATTCTATCCCAAAATGAAAAGATCACTGAGTAGTTTGTATCCCTTTCATTGCTGACCACGGAATGATGAATGCCATGCATTCCCGGAGTGACGATTATTTTATTTAGTATTTTTTCAAATGTAGATGGAAGCTTCCAATTACTGTGATGAAACTCTGTGGCGGCCTCAAAAATGATTTCGTAGATCAAGATGGTTAAAGGGGAAGCGCCGCTTAAAAAAGTAATGGCACCTCTAAAAAAAACGGATCCTATCAATTCGCCAAAATGAAACCGAAAAGCCGTCGTTATATCAAGATCTCTATCTGTGTGATGAACCAGGTGAAAGCGCCATAAAAAAGTGAGTTTATGGTTAAGCATATGCCAGGCATAGTTGCCATAATCAAGCAATAAAAACGCAAGTATCAATTCGGCAGGCTTTGGCAAATCGTATAAATAATTTAAACCGAAATGAAGATTTTCATTGAGGTGGGCCAACCAAACCATTGCAGGAATGAAAAGAAATCTAAGTAAAGTAAAGGCGGGAATAGATACAATGCTATTAATGACTATTCTCCTCCATCTTCCCTGCACACGTTTACGAAGCTGATACTTTGACTCCATTAAGAAAAGAAATAGGTACAGCGCAAACAGTACTGGTATACCAATCCCACCAAAAATATGGTTAGTCATTCTTTCTTAATTTTTCACCTTCCCCCATTTTGGGACGCCAGGTGGCATCTTTATTTAAATTTAAACTTTGCTGTATTGCTGGTGAAGCGTCTTTTGGAGCTTTACCAATCATCATGCTGAAATACCTGATACCATCTTTAATGTTTGCCCATGAATGTGCAGGCGCTTTAAAGCCATATGCCCGGTGTTTATTTGGTTTCACTTTACCTTTTTGTTGTACAAAGAGGCTGAATTCATTAACCCAGCTATTGAAAGAATTCATAAATTTATTGTCATAAATCATATCTTCCGCCTGCACGTCACTATACTTTTTTCCCTTGCCAATTAATTCATAAGTCCATAATTTATCGGGTACTTCCACACCACCGTATCGGCACTGCCAAACAAGCGGCTGGTAAGCAAGACGATCATTTTTGAACGGTTCCTCATTAGGATCGAAATAATTTTTATGCGCAAGTATTTTTGGTCTGCCATCATTTCCAAATTCATCGCCACCATCATCTCCGTAGCAAAAAAAAGCGGCTGTTCTTCCTTCAAGATGATTTAAGCTCATCCCTTTCCATTGATCTGAATGCTCAAGTGCCATTGCTTTTTCGGGATTTTTATGATCTATGGTTCCTTCATCCGGATTACCACCGTTCATACAAACCAAACGATCAAACATTAATTTTAAATTACTGCTGCAGCTATACCAGTTCACCGGCCCTATAATTGCCCATGCATCAGCCATATCAAGCCTGGCGTACATATCGAGGTTCCACATGAGGTCTGGTTCTTTATTGTCGTCTTTTGTGTAACAATTGCATGGCCATACACACAGCGCCATTGAAGTAGAAACACACGCATTACAGCTTTGTATCTTTTCTCTTCTATAAACATTGCCGATATCTTCATAATCAATTTCCCATTCCTTTGGTAACATTTCCGCCATCTTTAGCATTAGTGTTCGTGATTTGGAATCAACACCCGGGCAATTATATTGCCTTCTGTCAGAGCCGGAAATAATAATTATTCTGAATGGCCTTTGCCCTGTTGGCAGCATTGCATTTGAGTCGTTTGGCTTCATAATTAAAGCTTGCTTTTAGAAATTAATTTACGATATAAATACAATAGCCGGTCCTGCGAATACCCCAAATAATATAAAGCCCATATTCTGAAAAAGATTGCCTGCATCCGGTAAATTCCGTTGTCAAGATATTTTCTTGCTGAAGTAGTTACCGCACCGTTCATCACTTTAAACTTCCCATACTTTTTTAACCGATGAATGATCTCCTGGTCTTCCATCACTATTAATTTTTCGTCAAAGCCCCCGCATTTCTGCAATACCTGCCTGGTTACAAAAAGACTCTGGTCCCCAAAGCGAACATAATCAATATTAAACCTGGTAAACCAGCAATTCAATTTTAAAAACCAATGATCAATGTCAAAACGCAACCGGTAGCAACCACTTGAATAATTCTTTTCAGTGGCCGATAAAATATCTCTCACAAAACTTTCCGGGGGTATTGAATCTGCATGTAAAAAATACAGCACCTCACCTTTGGCAACTGAAGCTCCGTAGTTCATTTGAGCAGCACGGTTTTTCTTCAAACAAACCAAAACCTGTGCGCCGGCTCTTTCTGCTTCAATAACTGTTTTATCATTACTCCCCGCATCAATCACAATTATTTCTTTACTTAAATTAACACTATTAACTTCTAAATTTTTAACCAGATCAGCGATCCCATCTTCTTCATTGAACACCGGTATAATAATACTTATCATAATGGAAATTGCTCCATGGCCTTTAGCCAGTCTGTTTCTACATCTATATCATTTAATTCAGCCAATAAACGATACGTTAATTGCTTACTGACGCAAACTGCAGTAGTTTGCCTTAATACTTTTTCTGTGCTCCATTCTATGCTGGCAAACAAAGCGGCATGCATTTTTTTCATTCCCAGAAAATAATAACCACCATCCGACGCAGGGCCAATTACTAAATCACATGATTCAAGTTCTGTAAAGCCCTGGTTAATTATTGCAGTGGTTAATTCAAAACAATCACTGCCAATTATAGAAACTTTCTCATATCCCGCACCAAACATTTCGTTAAAGGCATTCAACATTTTATTTCCAAGGGTTTTCCCA
Source organism: Ginsengibacter sp. (assembly GCA_039934515.1). Classification (GTDB taxonomy): domain Bacteria; phylum Bacteroidota; class Bacteroidia; order Chitinophagales; family Chitinophagaceae; genus Ginsengibacter. The sequence continues at coordinate 8,280 of JBDTLZ010000273.1, read as the reverse complement.
TGCTGAATTTTTTTATTAAAAATATTATGTTCCCAGAGGTCATTTTTTCCGGGAGTATCAACATAAAAGACAAATTTATCTGCGGCGACTGACTTTACAATTGATCTTGTATGTTCAAGTAATTGTAGATATATCTCCAAAGCCTTTTTATTGCCAAGTGTGACAGCAAGTCTTGTTTTCACTTTCCCTGCCTCAGGTTTTTTTACAAATATGATCAGGGCACATTTCATGTATTGTAAGCTATAGCACCTCCGCAGCTTGAGCCTGCCCCGGCAGTACATCCATAACAATGCTGGCCAATAATAATTTTTCTGTCATTAAGTTCCTGCCGATTATATTGAGAAATATGTGTTGAGTGGCAAGATACTTTAAGGTCGAGCATCTGGTTAAAATCACAATCGTATAAATAACCATCCCATCCAATTGAAATAGTATTTCTGCACATTACATTAGCTGCGGCTGAAGGGTTAAAAGCTGCTACTAATTTTTGCATATATTTCTCATAATTGCCAGTTGTCAAAAGATAATCAAGATATCGGCTGATCGGCATATTAGTAATAACATAGAGGTTATGGAAATGTATATTAAATTTTTCTTTTAACGTGTGCACATATTCTTTTTTTAGAGCCTCCTGTGAGGGCGGCAAAAATGCGCCGGCAGGGTTATATACAAGATTTAGGATTAATCCACTATGCTTTCCATATCCAACTTTATTCAGCATTTGTAAGGCTTTAATGGAATCTTCAAATACTCCGTCACCTCTTTGCCTGTCGGTACGATCCTGTGTATAGAAGGGAAGTGAGGATATTACTTCAATATTATGCTGTTTGTAAAATTGCGGAAGGTCGTAATATTTCCTATTGGCCAGAATTATGGTAAGATTGCAACGCACTATTACGTGCCGGTCAAGCTTTTTTATCTCTTCCACAAACCACCTGAAGTTAGGATTTAATTCAGGCGCACCACCTGTTATATCTACCGTTCTAAGCTCCCCGTTGTTTTTTAATACCTCCAGGCATTGCTGCATGGTTTGTTGTGTCATGATCTCTTTTCTATCCGGCCCCGCATCTACGTGGCAGTGCCTGCATGTTTGATTGCACATTTTACCAATATTTACCTGGAAAATGTCTGTAACATTTGGCAGCAACGGAAATAGCCCGATATTTTCTAACTTTTGTTGAAAAGGGATAAGCGTAAAATCACCGGCGTGTTCCAATATTTCTAACTGGTACTTTGCTTTTGCTAAAATGCTTCCCTGTTTTTGTAATGATTGCATATAAAATTATATCCTTTAACCTTAACTTCAATTAACCCACATGAAACATGAGTCACATTGCTATACTTTTTACTTTATTCATCATTTGTACACCATGCACTAATGATGCACCTCCACGAATGGCACAAGCCACGTGAACTGCTTCCATCATCTGGGCCTCGCTCCAGCCTTTTTCAAAAGCGTCACTGCTATAAGCATCGATGCAGTACGGGCATTGAACTGCATGCGATACCGCTAAGGCAATCAGCGATTTTTCCCGGGCAGTAAGTTCACTGTCTTTAAATACTTCACTATAATAAGAAAAAAATTTGTCGGCAAGCGGTTTTTGCCAGTCTGCGACGTTGCCAAACTTTGCAAGATCTTCTGAATCGTAATAATGGTCCCTCATTGATTTTCAATTTTATAGTGATTTAAAGTTAACTTCCAATCGTGTTTACGCTGGATTCATACCAGGTTGCCCTTGTCTTTTAACACTAACATCCCTGGTAAACTTTTGTTTAGTATTCTTAAATTGGGCGTCGCTCCCGGCACATATGGCTTACTCCATTTCCGAAGAAAACACTAATAGTTACCGGATTTTCAAAGCCCGGGAACATGAGACTGCAACGGTGATTTAACAATTTATCTGATACAAATGCTTTTATTGGGCCATCCATTCCTACACCAGCCCGGCTAATAAAAGGGGTGTTTATTTGACAAGGACTGAAAAATATCAACATAGTAGCATCTTTTCAAACAAATTAATATCATTTAAAAGTACGTATATATACAAAAGGAAGCTTTTATACTTTTTGAACTATGCAAAAACCATTTATTGTTTCACACGCCTGTCTTTTTTTTAGCTCCACATTAATCATCTCCGGGAACATTTCATCGGTTGCGATACTTCATTATGGCCAGGCTACCCCTGGGTTCGAATGATGCACCTGCGTTTTAAATAAGATTCTTAATTCTCGAGTTTAAGGTAGGATAGGTTTAAGGTACGATTGCGATTTTCCTATCAATGCAAGTCACGGTATTGTTTTCTTTTTTTTCAAATAATTTAAAAAGTATATGATCCCTGGTGTGTTCTGGCTTGAAGCAGTAGTCAGGTATTCCAGGAACTGAGCGGCTTATTTTTTCAGAAAATAAAAAAAGTTACCAATGGAATCCGGAACTTCCATGCTGATAATGATATTTGGTTTAAGCAGGTTTCTTTTTTATAAGCCCGCAAACTATTGGTGGCATTTACCAGTGGATGCCGACATCTGGTCTTATATCAAATCATTAACGTAGTAATTTTTTAGTTTCGAGAGGTGATACAGTGAGCAAAATAATACAAGTATTTGCCGCAAATGTATAATTGTATTATATGTATAGCCATTACCTTTAAAATATATTATCCTGTTTTTTTTAATATAATAAAATTGATTAATGAGTAACAACAAAACGTTATCCAATAGAAGAAGACTAAACTCAGAGAAAATTAAAAAATGCCCAATTTCTCATGAATAATATCTTTAAAAATTTATCCAATAATTAAAATCCCTTAATAATAAAATTGAAATTAAAAATAGTATCGGTTGAAGCAAAAGATATAAGATTTCCAACCAGCAAAACCCTTGATGGATCAGATGCAATTAATAAAGATCCTGATTATTCAGCAGCTTATGTTATACTTAGAACCAATAACCCACAATACGAGGGCCATGGCATGACTTTTACCATAGGCAGGGGTAACGAAATATGCGTTGCAGCAATTAAATCGTTAACATATTTATTGGCAGGGAAATCCCTGGATACAATTACTTCTGATATGGCCGGTTTTTGGCGAATGATTACCGGTGATTCCCAATTACGCTGGCTTGGGCCGGAAAAAGGTGTTATTCACCTGGCTACTGCTGCAATAGTTAATGCTGTTTGGGATTTGTATGCTAAAGTAGAAGGTAAGCCTGTATGGAAGTTAATTGCAGGTATGACGCCTGAACAATTAGTGGCTTGCATAGACTTTACTTATCTGACGGATGTTATTACAGGTGAAGAAGCTATCCGGATGCTTTCAAAATTAGCTGATACAAAACAAGAGAGAATTGATTATTTATTAGGAAATGGATATCCGGCATACACTACATCAGCGGGATGGATGGGCTATTCAGAGGAAAAAATAAGGAAATTGAGCCGTGAGGCTAAGCAGCAAGGTTGGAAATACATGAAGATGAAAGTTGGAGGCAACGTTAATGAAGATGTAAGGAGGGCCAAAATTATCCGGGAAGAGATTGGAAATGATATGAAACTGATGATGGATGCAAATCAAAAGTGGGAGGTAAGTGAGGCAATAGAAAATATGAAATTATTGTCGGAATTCAATCCCTGGTGGATAGAAGAGCCTACAAGCCCGGACGATATTTTAGGGCATTTGGCTATAAAAAAAGCAGTATCTCCAATAAAGGTGGCGACAGGAGAACATTGCCAAAACAGAATTATGTTCAAGCAATTTATGCAGATTGGCGCTATGGATATCTGCCAGGTGGATAGTTGTCGGGTAGGAGGTATTAATGAAGTATTAAGTATACTGCTTATTGCTGCAAAATTTAATATTCCCGTTTGTCCTCATGCCGGAGGGGTAGGATTGTGCGAGTATGTTCAACATTTATCCATGATAGACTATATCTGTATCAGCGGAACACTGGAAAACCGTATAATCGAATATGTAGATCATCTTCATGAACATTTTATAGATCCGGTAATTATAAAAAATGGAAAATATATGCCGCCATTAGCACCTGGGTATAGTATTACGATGAAAAATTCATCCCTCGCCTCTTTTAATCATTCCCCGGAAGAAATACGACAAAACTGAGGTATTTGCGATACTCACAATGCCTCAATAAGAGTTGGAGATACACCACCACTTCTTTTAATTTGCCTTTCACTATATTCCTGCCTAAATTCTTTTGGTGTTCGTTTCTTTAAGGCCTTGAATTGTCGGTTAAAAAAAGCAATGTTATTGTAGCCACTAAGGAAACATATTTCAGTAATGCTATAATTATCTTCTATTAACTTATTACAGGCATGGCCAATCCTAATCTCATTCAAAAAACAGATAAAGTTTTTACGTGTTCTTTTTTTAAAGTACCGGCAAAAGGTAGATGGACACATATTTACTATTCCGGCTACCTGGTGCAAGGAAATGGGGTTGGTAAAATTATGCATTACGTATTCATAAATCTTATTGATGCGTTCGGAATCTTTTATATTGATATAACTTTCTGCCTGGTTGGAAAGAGCGTAAACTTCATCAGACTTACTTAATATATTTAATATTTGTAACAGATGTAACAAGCGATCCATACTGTTCAATTTACGTAGGTCATACATCATTTGTACAATTTTTTCCCGCGTTATCCCCCCTATTTCTAAACCAATAGCCGCTTTATCCAGTAGTTTCACAATTGGGGCAGTTTCATGCAACAGCAAAAAACTCTCACCCATAAAACTTTTTTCGAACTGTATCATGAGAGATTCCGATTGAAGCAAAGAGTTAGTTTCATAATATCTGGAATCGCTTCGGTACCAATGTGGAAGGTTGGATCCCAATAATAAAAGGTTACCGGATTTATAATCACAGATATGATTCCCTACAAATCGTTTCCCTGTCCCCTCTACAACCAATACCAGTTCCAGTTCCGGATGAAAGTGCCAGGGTGTTTCAAAATAAGGCGACCTGAATTCCTGTACCACAAAAGACGCATCTGTAGATACGGGCACTTTTTGAAGGATCGCTTTCATGTTTCCTACGATTTAATGTTTGGATTACACTTTAACCAATCACTGTTTAAAAATATCCGTTTCTTTCTAACTAACAATAAAAGGTATACTTTTCTTCCATAAATACGTAATTATAGTCAAAATTGTACAGATAAAATCATGCAAAGTATTGGCTTGTACGGTATTGATGAGATAAATTTGCCAGGATTTAAAAAAGTGGCCACCATAGATATGCAGATACCCGGGGAAATAGATTACAAAGCGAAAATGCCTGTACATCCGAAAGCCATAGCGATCATCGGCGCAGGAGGAATAGTAAAGGACGCTCATTTGCCGGCATACAAGAAAGCAGGTTGGAATGTAGTGTCTGTTTGCGATCCTGTTATGTCTAAAGCTGAGCAGCTTGCTGCTCAGTTTAACATTTGTAAAGTGTATGATAGCATAGCACAAATGCTTGTAAATATTCCTGCTGATGTAATTTTTGACGTTGCTGTTCCTGCTTCTGTGCTAAAGGAGGTATTACACCAGTTGCCCGCAAGAGCAACGGTGATGATGCAAAAACCAATGGGAAATAATATAGAGGAAGCGGAAGAGATTGTGCAGCTATGCCGGCAAAAAGAATTCATTGCGGCTATGAATTTTCAAATGCGGTTCATACCTGCGGTGCAACTTGCGAAAGCAATTATAGACAGGGGTATCATTGGAGAGCTGCATGATTTGGAGATCAGAATGAATATCTACCATCCGTGGCATTTGTGGAAATTCCTTTTTGGCTTGCCGCGAATGGAAATGCTCTATCACAGTATACATTATATGGATATATTGCGGTATTTTTTCGGAGAGCCGCAAAAAGTTTATGCCAAGACATTGAAGCATCCAAAAATGATGCAACTGGCTTCTACCCGTTCAGTTATTTTGCTTGAATACGATGATATTATCCGGGCATTTATCAATACAAATCATGGGCACGAGTTTGGCCTCAAATACCAGGATTCTTTTATCAAATTTGAAGGTACGAAAGGGGCTATCAGAACCACGTTGGGCATGAATATAGATTATCCCAGCGGGGTGCCAGACACATTTGAATATGTATTGCTGGAAAATGGTACAGTTCCGGAGTGGAAATCAGTAAAGTTAGCGGGAACATGGTTTCCTGATGCTTTCTTAGGTTCAATGGCCAACCTGATGTGTTATGCAGAAGGATCCGCAAACGTGTTGGTCAATAGTATTGACAGTGCCTTCCGAACCATGCAGTTGGTGGAGGCAGCTTATGTATCCAGCGACTCAGGCGGCACAAACGTACCTATCTCTTAATTTAAAAACATTTTATATTGTCTTCATAACAAACCAGGCAATCGGTTTATAAGAATCATTTGATATCAAATAAATGATACAAATCCAGCAGTGTGCTTACGGGAGATAAGTGCCTGTTCTCTTTAAGGCCACATCGCGGCATCCTCCATATTTGAGCGATGTTTGACCTTTGAGGCAGAATGGTTGTATAGTCTTTAAGAAAGAAATTAAATAAGTAACCAGTATGCTTCCTTTGATCAATATGCCAATAATAGACAGCCATATACATTTATGGGATATTGAGCATTTGGATTATGCATGGCTGGATAAAGTAATTCCTATTAGAAAATCTTACTTCATAGAAGATTACCAGGACGCTGTAAAAGATATTCCGGTAGAAAAAATGGTTTTTATACAAGCAGAATGCCGGCCAGAGCAGTTTTTGGCTGAAGTGAATTTTGTGGAAGAACAGGCACAGAAAGACAATAGAATACAAGGTATTGTAGCGTATTCAGCAATAGAATTGGGTAAACAAGTTGAACCTATATTAAAAGTTTTACAAAAGCATCCATTGATAAAAGGCATTCGGCGTATGTATGATGATGCTCCTGGCCTTTGTTGTTCTTCTGCATTCATAGATGGATTGCATTTGTTGCCTCTTTATGGATTTACTTTTGATATCAGTATTACTCCTAACTCTATACCCGACACAATCAAAATGATAAAATCATGCCCTGGTACTTTATTTATTTTAGATCATTTGGGAAAACCAGGTATTAAAGCAGGTTCAATAAATGATTTTAAAAAGAATATCGGGAAGCTGGCGGCTTTTCCAAATGTAGTGGCTAAACTCTCTGGCATTATTACGGAAGCAGACTGGAAAAGCTGGACAACAGGGGATATTAGCCCATATATCGAACACGCAGTTAATTGTTTTGGATACGACCGTTTAATGTTTGGTAGTGATTGGCCTGTTCTATTGCTGGCTGGCACCTGGCAACAGTGGTTGACTGGTTTACAGGAAATCCTGGGTAACCGTAATTCAACCGGATTCCAAAAAATATTTTATAAAAATGCAATAAAAATATACAGGTTATGAATTACTATTCTAACTCAAAGAACTTACAAGCAAAGAATAGTGTTTGAAATCAAAATTGTGTAGGAGTTAAGTAAAAAAGTATTTGCTTTCCCATAATGACTGGCCTATTTTTATTATCAATTACAATAAGTAAATGACATGATAAGATTTTCTTATTTTCTTTACAATCATTCTTTCTTCAACACATATATTAAAAATATGCGCTTAAATTTTAGCTGCTGACTATTCCATTGATGCAATCCATCACTTTAAACACGCTAACCCGGATTTCCTCCATCTCCGGTAAACCGGATGATCCTCATTATTTCGAACGGTCTGGATATGATCGCAAAGGTTTTAAAAATTCCGTAGCGCATTATGATTCAACATTAATTACCAATGATGAAATCTGTTTTTACAGTCTTAATTAACGCTAAATTTATATTAATGAAACGGCTTTTGATATTAATAATAGTCACCTCTTTTACTAGTTTAGTATTTGCACAAAATAATACGGTTATCATCGGAACATCCGATTATGCATTTCTTGAGAAAATGACAAAGGATGTACTGGATAGTTCCCGGATTTATCCCCGTCAATCGCTTCCTGCCCCGTTTGGTAAAAATAATACAAGTGCAACATTGGTAAGGCCAGGAGGCAGAGATACCTATCCTGCCTTCTGGATCAGGGATTATGCAATGTCACTTGAAAGTGGCTTTATAAATAAGAAAGATCAGAAAGATATGCTTCTGTTAACTGCGTCTACGCAGTGTGATCAAAGCTGGATCACCAGAGGTGGCAGCCTTGTACCTTTGGGCGCCATTGCGGATCATATCAGGGTTGATAATAGCTTACCCATTTATTTCCCGGGAACCTATGATTACG
>JBDTLZ010000272.1:0-3899 GCA_039934515.1 Ginsengibacter sp. | reverse complement strand
GAAGTTGGTCATTAAGTGTAGGTTTCTTTATTTCTTTAACAAATACAGAACCTTTAATCAGCGGTTCTATATCCTGTAACAATGGATTCATAATTAAGTCACGTTTAACTTATAATTACTCAGATTTCATGGGCTATCAGCTCTCAATCCACAATAAATATTTTAAATAGGGTTGAATAAGAAGTTATTTTGATATTCTTCATCTAAGATACAAAAAAAAACCCACTTTCCGACAGCAAAATGATCACCAATCTTCTCTCAAAAACTACGGTTATTATTACTTGAGGTTGGCCGGTTACAGCGACAATCGAAAATTTTCCAGGCTTATATTTTGTGCTTGTTATATTCACGGTTTACGAGGTACACCCCATATAAAATAATCGCCGTCCCCGGCAACATATGTACATTCATTTTTTCTTTCAGCAGCAACCATCCGAGCAGAATGGCGACTACCGGATTAATATATGCATATACAGAAACCAGTGTTGGCGGGAGTTTGTTTAAAGCAAATACATATGCTGAATAGGAGAGCAAAGATCCAACAACTATCAAATATAGCAAGGCGTACCATCCGCTGATGGGAGTATGTACAAGATTTACATACTTGCCCGAGATCGTACAAATTACCAACAGTAAAGTTCCTGAACTCAGCATTTGTAATCCCACGCTGAATAAAAAATTTATTGTTAGTTTGTGTCTGGAAGAATATACGCTGCCAAGGGACCATGCCAGTACAGATGCCAGTGACATAGAAATCCCTAATATAAATGACGGGTTGCCAATTTGCCCAAGGTAATCATAAAAAATAATGCACACTCCGGCAAGGCCGATAGTCAGTCCGGTAAACATCCATCCCGAAACCTTTGCGGATTTATTAACTGGTATGCTAAAGAATGCTATAAACAATGGTGTAAGCGCGGCAAGGATTGCAGCCAACCCGCTGTTGATATATTCAAGTGACCAGGTAACCAAACCGTTCCCCAGGAACAATAATAACATTCCCTGCAAGAAAATTTTATTTAAAACGTTCCGGGACGGAAGCCGATGTTTTTTACAAAGAAAAAAGGCAGTCAGGATCGACCCGGTAAAAAACTGTCTTACTCCTGCCAGGAATATGGCGGGCATATAATTGTTGCCTATTTTAGAAGCGACATAACTGGTGCCCCAAAAAAGGCTTACTATTCCCAATGCTACATATCCCTTTTGAATATCTTTTTTCATTGAAGTTCTAGGTTCAACATGCTACCATACAATAAGGGCAATATTCCCGGGACCGACATTCTGTAATGGTGAGACTTTTATTAAAACAAAAGGCCTTTATGCAGGTGTCTCATGAAATTATTTTACAGCCCCGGTAAACCAGGCATATAAACCCCCGGGCCTTGGTTCCTAAATGAAAGAGGTTACAGAGGTATGTCCTGCAATTAATCCAAATGAATAATTAATTCCATTCTTCATAAAAACAACTGTCAGCCTTTCTTATAAAACCTGGAACCTGGCGGCTGTTCAAGATATTATATTTACTACGGTATCCTGCCGGTTATTGCTTCCCGAGGTATGCGGAAAAAATGCCCATGCCATAGATAAAATCCCAAACCATTTGCCCTTTAAATTCATGATACAATAGCCAGCCTGCTTCCCACGGTATCACTTTTTTTGTATGGTGGGTACTTTCGCCTTTATTAAAAATATTTTTCGCAATTCTTCCATGGAAGCCTGCCGGCCGTATTCACATAGCTCAAAGGCCTCGGCATATTTGATTTTTGATGCCTCTTCTTTCCCGTACAAATCAATAAGGCGGTCCCTGTATTTTGTTGCCAGGTCTACACCCCACTGCTTAACCATATTAAGCAGGTAATCTTTACGGCCTTTATCATCTTTTGGTATATCGGGTATAGTACTTGCCTGCCACGAATGCAAATCTCCAAACTGCGAAGGCATGGCTGTAACGCAATCCCATTTTTCTTGTGCTGTTTCGTCAATACCTACTACAATCGTGGGATCAAATGGATATGGCTTTAAAAAATTATCAGCGTAATACATAAATATTGGGTTCCTTTTGGTCGGGGGGGTATTTGGGGTAAAAAAAGGAGCTACCACTACTACGGCTGCATCCTGCACCAGCACTCCAACATAACGGTGGTCCGGATGATAGTCATAGGGGCGGTGAAATAATACAACATCTGCCTGCCAGTCGCGGATGAGTCGCGCAACTGTTTTCCTGTTCTCGAGTGTAGGCTCCAGTTCTCCGTCGTGTATATCGACTACTTCAGTTTCGATACCAAATATTTTTGCACATTCGCGAACCTCAGCCAACCGCCGGTTTGCCAGTGCCCCCCCGGAAGATTCGAAATGGCCCACATCACCATTGGTAAGGGCAACAAATTTCACCTTATATCCCTTCGCGGCCCATTGCGTTGCTATACCGCCGGCTCTCAACTCGGCATCATCGGGATGTGCTCCAAAAGCGATAATTCTTAGTGGGGCCGCATCAGCAACCGGTTGATTTTGTGCCGATACACTGCTAAAGCCCATTGCGAGTGTACATACGGCAGAAAAAAGTAAAGTTTTCATGATAAAATATGTTTTTGTTTAAATGTGAACATGTCAATTCCCGGCGAGCTAGTTTGACCGGATGAAACTCAGTAAATCCATCATTTCCTGTGGTGTAATTTTGTCTTCCAGCCCAACCGGCATGGCCGACATGTCTAAAGCTTTCAGTGATTGAATATCCTGTCGGGCAATTATGCGAACAACGCCATTTACATTAGTTATAGTAATCGAAGTGGGCGTTTCAGTTGTAATAATCCCCTGTACCAAATCCCCATTGATAAGGGCTACATTCCACATATCGAACCCATGTGAAATGGACCTGTTTGGATCTAGAATATTAGTAATGATATCCCCGGGCGCCCATCCGTGGATCGTCCCCAGGTCTGGCCCAAAAGCCTTGCCCATTTTGCCGCCCAGCTGGTGACAAATGGCACAATTTACCTGGAATACTGTTTTGCCTTTTGTTGGGTCACCTTTCAAATTGAGCGCGGCCTGGTATTTTTCGATAACACCCTTTCTGTTGTCATCTTTGTTAACCAGAAGAATCCTCGCTCTTTTTCGAAGTGTCATTTCATCAACTGAGCGGAGGCCGACACTTTGGTACCAGCTGATTTCACCCTTTGTGATCTTACCGGCTTCTATTGCATCAAGCAGCAAACTGATCCTGCCTGAGTCAGACATAAAATTATCGATAGCCTGGTTGCGAACCTGCGGGGACAACGATGGCCATTGCAGGAGTATGTACTTACTTTCGTCGAGCCCCGGCATGAGGTTAAGCGTATTTAGCGCTGCCAATTGCACCTCCAGCGCTTCACGTGGATTGACAAGGTTTTTCAAAAATGGAACATAGGATGCCGAAGGGCGGAGACCAAGAAAATCAATAGCCATTGCCCTTTGGTCTTTCGACAACTTTGTGTCCGAGGCCATTTGCCTTGCTTTGAATACCGCAGCCCGGGTTTGAACGCCATCAGAAAGCCCCGTAGCTTTTAAGACATGCAGCGCACCTCTTCGTACTTCTTCTACAGGATATTCCAGGCAGGTTTTTACTAGCAGAACCTGTTCAGCCGCAATTCCCGCTGGTAATGATTTTCTATTTTTAATTCCCTCAGCAAGGCCTTCAAAAACCGGGGCCTGCCATTTACCCTGTTCTGCGGAAAGTATTGTGGTGGCTTTTTGAAGGAGTCTTTTGATTACACCGGCATCCTCACTTGCCCCAATAATACTGCTTAGCCGCTGCACCAGTGTTTCATAGGCATAGTTATCTGCATTAAATTTATTAAGGATGGCGTCTAGTAAATCACTGGCCTGGGAAGAAGATGCACTAAGAGCCGCAATCTGAACCCACT
>JBDTLZ010000271.1:0-5881 GCA_039934515.1 Ginsengibacter sp. | reverse complement strand
TTGTCGACGATCTTTTTTTCAAAATTGATCTTGCCTTTATGCAATTCATATTCTACCAGTTCGGCGTCTTCCGGCAGGTCTTCAAGATGTAATATTTTTATTTTTGTGTTCATTAATTATTTCACGCTTGTGTTTTTTATTGATTATGCAGGGGCATGATTAAGCAGCATCCAATACATTCCCAATTCAGATACGGTTTTAATAAAGCTGTCAAATTCAACAGGCTTCACGATGTATCCATTCGCACCAAGCTCATAACACCTTTTTACATCGGGATCCTCCCTGGATGAAGTAAGAATTACCACCGGAATAGTTTTCGTATCTATGTTTGACTTTACTATTTCAAGTACTTCCATTCCATCCATCTTTGGCATCTTCAGGTCAAGCAGGATAAGCCTGGGTTTAAGACTGGTGTTTCTACCATTGAATTTGCCTTTTCCAAGAAGAAAATCCATTGCTTCCTCTCCATCGGCAACATGAATTAATTTGTTGGCAAGATGGTGTTTGTGCATCGCATGGATTGTCATTTCCGCATCGTCAATATCATCTTCAACCAAAAGAATTTCAACCTCTGAATTTTCCATTATTATATTTTAGATAATTATCAAATAAAAATTTAAAGAACAGATATGCCAGGCCAATGATCTGGATCTTCGAACGCAGCAATCTTTTGAAATCTTCCTTTTTCTAAGTTTATTTAAACTGCTACAGGCAAACTAAAATAAAAGGTCGCTCCTTTTTCTAATTCACCTACAGCCCAAACATTACCTCCATGTTTGGTAATGATCCGTTTCACCAATGCCAGTCCGACCCCCGTACCCTCAAAATCTGCCTGCAGGTGCAGTCGCTGGAATACCCCGAAAAGCTTGTGTACAAACTGGTAGTCGAAGCCCACACCATTATCACTCACACAGTAAATTATCTCATCTCCCTTAATAGAAGATTTCACTTCAATAACGGGATCTTCATTTTTGGAAGAATACTTAATAGCATTAGATAATAGATTTATCATTACCTGCTTTATCATGGCACTATCAGCATTTGCGGCATGGAGTTTATTTATTTTTATGGTTGCTTTATGCGTGACTGTTGTATTCAATTCCCCGAGAGCTGCCTTGGTAAGTTCAGTCATTTGGACTGACGATTTGTGAATTTCTTTTCGCCCAAGCCTTGAGAACTCCAGGAGATCATCTATAAGAATACCCATTTTTTTAGCATTTGCTTTTATCCTGTTAAACAACCGCAAACCTTCATTATCGAAAACACTGCCATAGTTTTCTCCCAGCATTTTTGCAAATCCATTTATCGCCCTCAGCGGTGCACGAAGATCGTGTGAAACGGAATATGAAAAAGCTTCCAGTTCTTTATTTGCTGTCTCTAATTGTTCAGTGCGGTCTACTACCTTCTGCTCAAGTTCTTCGTTGAGTTCCTGAATTTCAAGTTGCGCTTTTTTACGATCATTGATTTCACGGAAAAAGGAAAGTATACGCTCTTTCCCGGCAATGGAAGCGTTTTTTAAAGTCACCTCCAGCCAATTGATTGAATTATCCTTATTTTTCATCATCCATTCGAAAAGTTGTGGCTCACCGGCGGCAGCTTTTCTTAAATAATCCATCACTTTTTCAAATGTATACTCAGGGTTATCAGTGATAAATTCCTCCTGGTGATTGTTGAGCAACTCTTCCCTTGAATAGCCGGTTATCTCGCTGGCTCTTTTGTTTACTTCGATAACCCTGCCCGTGTCAATTTCATGAACATAAATGCCGTCACTCGCTTTATCAAATATTTCACGATAGTTTGCTTCTGCAAGAAGGATGGCTTCTTCAGCTTGTTTTCGTTCGGTTATATCGCGAAAATTTGAAACAAGCGCTCCTACAGCAGGATCATATAGCATATTAGTAATAGTCCCTTCACACCATAACCAGGTTCCGTTTTTGTGTTTGAGCCTTTGTTGCCGATAAAAGGATTTACCTGGTGATTGAAGTATATCCGCGATCCCCTCAAGAAGCCCGGGGATATCTTCCGGATGGCTGAAATCGGATACCGGCATCGTCATAAATTCTTTGCTTTCGTAACCGAGAATTTTTGTAAGGGAGGGGCTTGTGTAAAAGATATTCCCTTCAGGATCTGCAAGGGTTTTCATATCGGTATCTTTTTCAATCATGGCACGAAAGAACTTTTCGCTCTTGCTTAATTTTTCTTCTGCTTTTAATTTTTCCGTAACATCGTTGGAGAGTATAAAACGCGCCGGTATACCTTCAAAGATTATTGAGTGGGCAATAATTTCCACCTGGATGATGGTTTTGTCTTTTTTTACATGGCTCCAGATTCCTTTATTAAAATTTGTTGTACCCCCGGCACCGAACCGGTCATATTGCCTGAACCGCTCTTTATCAGTTTCAGGCCTTATATCCATTGCTGTCATAGAAAGGAATTCTTCACGGGTATAGCCGTATTGCAAAACGGCCATTTCATTAATATCAAGGAATTTGAAAGTTTTTAAATCAATAACCCACATGGGCATCGGGTTATTTTCAAAAAGATAGCGATAGCTTTTTTCACTCCTGTTTAATTCTTCAGTTCGTTCGGATACAATTGATTCTAACTCCTGGCTTAGTGTCAGCAGGTTGTCTTCGGCAATTTTTCTTTTTGTAATATCAATCCCGGCTGAAAGGAAACAATCCCTGCCATTTAGGTTTACCAGGTCGATATTTGCAGAGACCCAACAGGCTTTTCCATCGGTGGAATTTAATTGCATTTCGAATTCTCTTACAAAACCGTTTACCCGGATATTTTTCAGGACATGGGCAAGCTCCTCCTCACCAAACATATTTATCTCACTCAGGGTTTTTCCAAGTATTCTTTCCTTGGGCACTCCCAGAAAATTAACGAAGGCGTCATTGACTTCAATATACTTTCCACTAATTACGTCGATAATCGCTTTTAAAATAGGGCTCTTATAAAATAAGGTTGAGAACATGCGCTCGCTTTCTTCAACTTTTTCTTCTGCCCTTTTTCTAATAGAAGTGTTGTGATTGATTGAGAAAAGTATGATTACCAGTAAGATGAAAATACTTCCCAGTAAAACGTAGAAAGAGCGGTTAAATGAAACAATGCTTTTATTATTTTCCTTTTGTCGCTGAACCAGGAAATTATTTTCCTCCTGTTGTATTTCTACAATAATATTGTTGATCGGTTCAGTGTAGACCCTGTCATTCGGAGTTGCCATTAGTTCTTTGGCTGTTTCAGAGCCTTTTTCATTTTTAGCCCGGATACAAAGGACTAAAAAATCAATTTGTTTTTCTCCCAAAACTGACAAGGAATCAATTCGCAGGCGTTGGGAGGAATTGTCTTTTGTAAGATCCTTTATTTTATTATTGTGACTAAGTATGCTGTTTTTTGAAATAACAAAATACCTGAGATAATTTGAATCACCAGTTATGATATAGCCCCTGCTTTGGCTTTCCATATCTTTCGTGAGGTATAAAATCTCTTTGCTTTCATTTAGTACTTCGTTGGTATGTTTTACCCATTTTGTAGCGGTTACACGCTGATCACTGTAGTATGAAGAAAATATACTAAGTACCGCGATAAGAATAATTACCGCAATGAAACCCGTAAATAATTTACGCTCGAAGCTGATTTTCTTTTGAAGCATTGGCTGGGCGAAATAAATAGAAGTACAAAGAACTATAAACCCAACAGCATCATAGATTGACAGCAGAATGAATGATGGATTGTCATAAATGGAATTGAAAGAGATCAGGATGAGTAAGGAAAGAAATGTAATTCCTGCAACATAGCAAAACTGGTATATGGCAGTGTGTTCTTTATTTAAAAAAAGTAATCCAATACCGATCAATAAAAAGTCTATTGCAGAAAAGGGTGACATTTGATTTGCATAGCGATATGAAGTCGTGTGAAGCGCATCCCTTGTAAAAAATTCATCGATGCCATAGTTAATGCCGGAGAAATATTGCACCAGGGTAAGCACACCTACCAGGCAAACCAATACGCATAAAGTAACATAAGCGCGGTACCATATATTATTTTTTAATGCCTTGCCATGAATCAGGACAGCTACAGACGAAAATACAAAACCCAACGCCACATGAAATTTCATAATAATGGTGACCGGGAAAACCAGCCTCAAAAAATTTCCACGTGTAAACCAGTCAATAAAGGGCATAATTCCAAGAATCCCGGTAGTAACTGCAGCTACAGATGAAATAATTTTTCTTGGAATCTTAGTCATGGTTCCTGATCGGTTGAGGTTTATGGCAACAGCCCTAATAAGAATTTTCTATTAATGCAGCGGCTGCCTCCGGGAAGTATTTTATTCTAAATCCTTGTGGCGAATATGGGGATCGGGTTTCATAAAGTAACCATAATAGATAAAACCATAATATTGCCCCACTAATTCTACCGGCAGCCTTTTGAAATCATACAAAAATTCTTATCAATATATTGACTTATTATTTTCAATTTTATAATAGGGCGAAGGGAGAAATCCTCATGCACGTAGGATGATAGGGCGCTTTTGTAAGTTTTTTTGCAAAGCCTCTACGGTTCTCAGCAAATAGGGTTTTCCCGATATTGGATCTTGTAATCGCACTTCCTGTTTTTACAACCTAACAAAATTATAATATGTTAAGAAAATTAAAAAAAGCGAGTGCAGACAGATCTGGTTGCAAAGGTGATTATAATAATCCACAATAAGATGTTTTCTTTCCTTCAAAGTAAAAATAACAACCTGGCATCACGGCAACATTTTATTGATAAAATTGGCAGTATCCTGCGCAATGGCGATAAAAATGATTTCAATTATATTTTATGCCAGGTTCAACTTATGCTATCGTAGTTTTCGATATAAATAATTATCCTTCTTTTATTTATTTGTTTCGAGTTATTTCATATTGTTCATACGGGTGCGTGGTTAAGGAGCATCCAATACATGCCCAATTCAGAAACTGCTTTTATAAATCCATCAAACTCCACGGGCTTCACAATATAACCATTTGCACCAAGCTCATAACACCTGCTTACATCAGGATCTTCTTTGGATGAAGTAAGAATTACCACTGGTATTTTTTTTGTCGCATCGTTGGACTTCACTTTTTCCAAAACCTCAATCCCATTAATTTTAGGCATCTTCAGATCAAGTAGTATGATCCTGGGTTTAAGATTTATATCCCTTCCAAGGTATTTTCCTTTACCAAAAAGAAAATCAAGAGCTTCTTCTCCATCTGTGGCGTGAATCAGTTTATTAGCAAGATTGCTTCTACGCAAGGCATGTATCGTCATTTCCGCATCGTCGATATTGTCTTCAACTAAAAGAATTTCAACTTGAGAAGTTTCCATAGTTTTATATTTTTAATTGGTGTTTGTTGCAGGTAAGCTAAAACAGAAAGTCGCGCCCTTATTTAATTCTCCCTTGGCCCAAACCCTGCCTCCATGTTTATTAATAATTCTTTTGACTAACGCCAGTCCAACGCCCGTTCCTTCAAAATCTGTTTGCTGGTGTAGCCGCTGGAATACTCCAAAAAGCTTTCCTGCAAATTCATTCTTAAAGCCAACGCCATTATCACTCACACAATAAATGATCTCATTTTCTCCGACAGATGATTTCACTTCAATATAAGGCTTTTCTTTTTTAGAAGAATATTTAATAGCATTTGACAGGAGGTTTATCATCACCTGCTGTATCATTGGGCTATCAGCATTCACTGTATGAAGCGTGTGGATTTTTATGGTCGTAGTATGGCTCAAAACCGAATTTAGTTCGAAAAGGGCCGCTTCTGCGAGTTCTGTCATTTGTATAGGTGATCTGTGTATTTCCTTTCTGCCAAGTCTTGAAAATTCCAGGAGATTGTCAATAAGC
>JBDTLZ010000270.1:0-23696 GCA_039934515.1 Ginsengibacter sp. | reverse complement strand
CTATTTAATTCTATTATATTTTTTTAAAACCCTTATAACTGCTTCATGGGGAAGGCCTGGTACGATATTGTCATTAATGCCCTTCATAGTTTTTCCTGCGACCAATGCGTTGATAATGGCCTCTTCTGTTGCCTCTATCGTGGCAGTTAACAAATCATTTATAAGATCGTTAGAGTACATGGTAACGCTCGTTTCATTAGTTCTGCTGAAGGCAGTTTTATTAGCCGTTGAAAATGCCAGGAAAATATCCCCGGAACCATTGCCACCGATTCCCCCGTTTTTACCTAACCCAATACTAACCCTTTGGACTAAACGCTTTAACTGGTGCGGAAGTAATGGCGCATTTGTGGCGACTATCACTATTATAGAGCCGGTTTCCGGCAGGTCATTCTTATTTATTTTTACGGAAGCGCCTTCATTGATAATTATTGGCAGGGTATCGGCCAATTCTTTTCCTACGGGTACACCCGCAATGATCAATTGCTGCCGGCTGCCATGATTGGCTTGCACCAACACGCCTACAGTATACCCGCCCATTGTTTTATCAATTACGCGGGAGGACGTTCCTGTGCCACCTTTAAACCCATGACAGATCATTCCCGTACCACCACCGACACCGCCTTCTTCAATAATACCCGATTTCGCGGTTTCCAATGCATGCCATACATGTTCGGGCTTAACATGAAATCCGTTGATGTCATTCAAAATACCATCCCAGGTTTCTGCAACCACGGGATATGAATACCAGAACTGGTGTTGAGAGGTGTCATAATAGTTATTTTTATCCATCCAGGCGAGCGCAGCATCGCGCACGGTGCCAACACTGCTGGTATTGGTTATGAGGATCGGCGTTTCCAAAAAACCGGATTCTGTAATCCAATGAGTTCCTGTCATATCGCCATTGCCATTTAAGGTATACCAGTTTGCAAAAACAGGCGTATATTTTTTCCCAGCCGGGAAGATGGCAGTTACTCCTGTTCTTACGGGGCCCACGCCTTTCTGTAAAGAACCATTTCCATCAATTAAAGTAGTATAACCAACTTCAACTCCCTCTACATCTGTGATGGCGTTATATTTCCCCGTTGTTCCATCAAAAGGGACACCTAAATCCCTTGCACGTATATTTTTTTGTGCCATAGTTAATAAAGGCAATATAAATAAAAGAGTGGGTAAAATCCTGCCTTTCATTTTTTTTGGATTAGATAGTTAGTTTACCATTAGAAGTGCCGGATCATTTAATTTGCAAAAATAAAAAATAAGCACCAGGTAAGGTCAGAGATTAGGAAATTGAAATATGTATGCCGGCTTTTTCTCATCTATTCTTCGGTAGCGGATGTAGTAACTTTTCAAAGTACCCGGGACAGTAGTATCTACCACAACTTTTTATCCCTTCTCATGGAAGCCTAATTCTTAAGGCTTGCATATAAAAGCGTTTCAATCTTTTTTGTAAGATCGTCGTGAGTATTAGGATTTAATTGGGTCATTATAAGGCATACAAGATTCTCTTTTGGATCGGCCCAATATGTGGTGCCAAAATATCCTCCCCATCCAAAGGAACCTACATTTTTAGAATCGAGGGCAGCGCCTTTCGGTGTTACAATTTCAAAGCCCAGTCCAAAGTCATTTGGGCTGTACAAGCCCTCAATCTGGCCACTACGCATCAATTCCACGGTACGCGGAGATAAAATTTTATGACCGTTATACGTACCCTTATTCAGCATCATTTGAAGAAATACCGCGTAATCCCAGGCCGTTGAAGAAAGTCCCGCACCCCCTGAAAAATAATGTTTGTTCATGGTCGCATAATCAGGGTCAATATGCCTGAAATGATGGTCCCATAAAATGATATGATGTTCTGCGTCTTCGGTATATACAGTTGCCATTCGTGCAGCTTTTGAAGCCGGTACATTGAAGTAGCTATCATTCATTCCCAGTGGCTCAAATATTTTTTCCCTGAAATAATCTTCAAGACTCTGGCCACTGATCACTTCTATTAAACATCCCAGGAGATCGGAATTCAAACCATATTGCCATTTTTCGCCGGGTTGAAAAGCAAGTGGCTGTTTGGCGAGTAGCTTCATTTTATCAAGCAGGCCCGCATCAAAATATCCGAGGCCTGAAGGCACACCGGCTTTGGCATAAATAGCGTTGAAATTATCAGTGCCTATATCGGCATAATCAAGACCCGATGTATGCGTGAGCAGGTCCCTGAAAGTAATCTCTCGCTTTGCGGGAACTGTTGTATAAGTGGTATCACTGGCATGGTATTTATCGAGCACGACCGGGTGGCTGAATTCCGGGATAAAATCTGCAATTGGTTCATCAAGCATTAATTTCCCTTCCTCATATAAAATCAGGATACCTGTGCTGGTGATCGCTTTCGTTTGCGACATGATCCTGAAAATTGCGTCGTTGGGCATGGGCTTTTTAGTTTCCGCATCAGCAAATCCATATCCTTTATATTGTACCAACTGGTTGTCTTTTATAACAATAGTTACAACCGATTTAACCCAATCTTTTTTAATATAATCATTTACCAGGTTATCAATACGTGCCAGCCTCGTATAGTCAATTGCAGGATTTGGTTTTCCATTCTTTTCTATCACCTGGGCAATTATAAAAGAGGGCAATATGCATAACCCGATTATGACAATCGCATGAATTAAAGATGCCAATCGTTTCATATAATATTTATTTTGAGCGTCGAAAGATAATACAAATTATGATAGGTGCTGCAGCGTTTAATCTTGTTGCGGCCGCCATGAAAAATCCACCTAATTTTATCTATGGTATAAATTTCAAGTGCCAGGGTTATTAAAATCATTCATCAAAATGAAAATTATATTTCTGCTTTCCGTCGTCACTTTTTCTCATACACTTTTTGCCCAGACAATTATCAACCGGGACCCTGAAATTTCGCAAATGATTAGTGAAATAGCCCCCGATTCCATTCGTAACTATATAAATACGTTGGTGGGCTTTGGTACCCGAAATACATTGAGTACCCAATCGGATCCAAAACGAGGAATTGGTGCTGCCAGGAACTGGGTCCTGAAAAAGTTTAATGAATTTTCAATTCACTCCGGGGGAAGGTTGAAAGCAAATATTGATTCCACAACAACTCAGCCTGGTAAGAGAGTAGATGCACCGGGACTTTTGGGAAACGTACTGGCAACATTAAAAGGCTCCGACCCGGATGAGGACAGGGTGTTTATTATGAGTGGCCATCTTGATAACAGGCGCTCCGATGTAATGGACAAAACAGGTGATGCGCCGGGTGCCAATGATGACGGGAGTGGCATCGCTGCTGTAATCGAGTGCGCGAGAATTATGAGTACGCGTTCGTTTCCGGCAACAATAATTTTTGTGGCAGTAAGCGGTGAGGAGCAAGGGCTGCTGGGCTCAACATATATGGCCGAAAAAGTAAAAAAAGAAAACAGGCAGGTAGAAGCTGTTTTGAATAATGATATTATGGGCAGTAATAATAGTAACGGAACCAACATTACCGATAATACCAAAGTGAGGGTTTTTAGTGAAGGATTGCCTGTTTATGAAATTGAAAAAAATGCCACAAAAATCCGTTCATTGGGGCTGGAAAACGATGGAAAATCACGACAGCTTGCCCGGTACATAAAAGAGACCGGGGGGCGATATGTTGATAATCTCGAAGTGGTGATGGTTTACCGGAGCGACCGTTTTTTAAGAAGTGGTGATCATATCCCTTTCCTGGAGCAGGGTTTTACTGCCGTTAGGATTACAGAAATGAATGAAAATTATACCCGGCAACACCAGGACATACGTGTGGAAAATAATATTCATTATGGAGATGTTGCGGAGCACGTAGATTACGAATACCTAAGGAAAAACACCGCACTTAATTTATGCAATCTTGCCAATCTTGCAAAGGCGCCATCCATGCCCCGGGATGCGAAAATTGACATAAAGAACCTATCAAACAGTACCACGCTTTCCTGGCAACCTTCGAAATCGGGACGGGAAAAAGGATATTATATCCTTATGCGGGAAACAACGAGCCCTGTTTGGCAAAAGAAAATCTACACTGCTAATAAGCAAATCACTTTGCCATATTCAAAAGATAACTACCTTTTTGGGGTACAATCGGTGAATGACGCAGGCAATGAAAGTTTAGCGGTCGTTCCTACCCCCTGAACCAATACCTCCAAAATGAGATGAAGTAACATAAACATCAGCCGGCCCATAAACGCCATTTCAAAAGTGATGTTATAAGGCGTTTTGAAAGATAGTTCCCTCCATGGAGAGAAGTTTAGGTAATGGCCACCGGAAAGATTTTTTAATAAGATAGTTCCATCTCCCCGGGAGAGGGGTTGGAGGTGAGGCTAGCTACCTTGTCTCTTCCGGTAAAGGGAGGTCTCTTTTCAACATTGTGTTCCTGTTGGCTATGGTCCATGCAGTAAGGAAGATGAACCGGGCCCGCTTCTCCATAATGTCGAAATTTATTTTATCGACAGTATCGGTTGGCTTGTGATAATCTTTATGGATACCATCGAAAAAGAAAATGATAGGCACTCCTTTCCTTGCAAAATTATAATGATCGCTCCGGAAATAGATCCTCTCAGGGTCGCCTGGATCATTAAATTTATAATCCAGCTCAAGCCTGGTGTAAGTGTTATTTACAGAGGTACTTATGGGCGTAAGGTCTGTGCTTAATTTATCATCACCTATCACGTATATGTAGTTGGTGCTGTCACCATGTGTCCTTCCCGGATCAATACGGCCTATCATATCGGTATTCAGATCAACCGTTGTATTCTCCAGAGGAAATAATGGATGGTCAGAATAATATTCCGATCCCCACAAACCTTTTTCCTCACCACTAAAGGTCATGAAAACTATAGTTCTCCGGGGAACATATCCATCGGCTTTCGCCTTCGCAAATGCTGCGGCCATTTCAATAACGGTTACTGTTCCACTGCCATCATCATCTGCTCCATAATAAATGTCATTGCCTTTTTGCCCCAGATGATCATAATGAGCGGTAAGAAAAACATACTCGTCGTTTTTATCGCTTCCTTCTAT
The DNA here is from genome assembly GCA_039934515.1 of Ginsengibacter sp. Taxonomy (GTDB): domain Bacteria; phylum Bacteroidota; class Bacteroidia; order Chitinophagales; family Chitinophagaceae; genus Ginsengibacter. The sequence continues at coordinate 18,638 of JBDTLZ010000270.1, read as the reverse complement.
ATACCCTATAACATTACTTGCACCGGATTGCGTTTTTATTCTTTTGAATGCTAATCTTGATTTTACTTTTGTCTCTGCTTTGTACTCGGTTAAAGAGGTGCTCTTCTTTGCCGCTTCCACCAAAACTGCGCCTTGCTGTTCTCCAAAAATATTTTTGATGATTGCGGGAACTATTGTAACTACGGGCACTTTTTCAGTCCCCGAATTTTTTTCGTGGGGAAAATAGGTGTTTGATTTTTTAGAACTCGCCACTATGCTTGCCGGTATACTTTCAAGAAAGGGATCAATTAGCATTACTGCAATAGCGCCTTTTTGCTTAGCCATTGTCGCTTTCCTGTTGATACTGTATCCCCATGTGGAAGATTTGGGAGTTCCGCTTACAAGAAAATTGGTGCCTGTTTTTGGTTCGCCTGTGAAGATCACCACTATTTTATCTTTCACATCTTTATCCTTATAATCGTCATAATTTATATCGGAAATTCCATAGCCTGCAAAAATTATTTTTTTGGATTTAAATTCGCTGTTTTCTGAAGAGCCTGGTATTACTACATAGTCGGTTCCAGGTTCATAACTCCTGCTTCCGATCTTTAAAGTTTTAGGGATAAGTGTGTCTTTATAAAAAATATAATTTTGCTGGTATCCTTTTAATGCCGGAATCGTTATAAGGCCTGATCCCCTAAACTGGCTTTCAATATATGCCGCAGCCTTTCTTTGTCCCCCGGTACCGGTTTCCCTGCCTTCCATATCAGCCGAAGCAATAATAGTGAGTTGTTTTCTTAATCCTGCCTGCGTAATTGTTTCAGCATATTTTAGTGCAGAGTCTACTTGTGAAAATGTGCGGGCGGGAAGAACAAATAAGAAAAATATAAATGGAATATACAGTTTCATTAAAATTTTTTTGCGAATGGATTGCAAATATAAATCCATTTGCCGGGGCCGGTCATACCATTCATGCAGTTTGATAGACAGGCAAAGAAATTTTATCCACACGGGTTTTGTGACGGCCACCTTCAAAGTCTGTATGCATAAATATCTCGATCATTTTTTCAACGAGGCCTTCTCTTACAAAACGGGCAGGAATGCAAATAATATTCGCATTATTATGCTTGCGTGCCAGTTCAGTAATTTCTTCACCCCAGCAAATAGCAGCCCTTATATTTTGGTGTTTATTCGCGGTTATCGCTACACCGTTTGCACTTCCGCATATTAAAATCCCATAGGCAGCTTCTTTATTTTCAACCGCATTGGCAACAGGATGAGCAAAATCGGGGTAGTCCACAGAATCGGGAGAGAAAGTGCCAAAATCTTTCCATGTTACGCTTTTTCCATCAAGAAAGGAGATGATGGCTTCTTTATATTCGAAACCTGCATGATCGCTGCCAATGGCAACGGGCAATGCTAAATTAAATGTGCATGACATGGTTGAAATTTTTATGCAATAAAGATAAATAATTACCGCCGTAAGACATGCCTTTCCACGAATATTTTCAACATGCCGTAAAGCATCATTGTTTCCGCCAGCTGCCGGTTTGCGCGCAAATGGCCCCACCTTCTGATTGAATGTCTAATTTGTTTAATGAATAAGTTGCAGATGCCTAGCCGATAGCGTCAAAAACAATTCCGGCAACTACGGCATAAACTGTATGATGTAAAATGTCTATTGCAATATCCCCTGGTTCCCATTTTGTTATCGGAGGAGCAATATTGATTTTAGGTTCAATGACAATTGCTGTACCCCCATACTGCCATAAAACGCGCAGCTGTTGCCGCAAAGCCGTTATTGCCGGCCAGTGAAAGAAGACCACGAACCACGCCCCACGAAGTGCCATAAACATCATGCATTTTATTCGACAAGCTTTTTTTATGCACGGGCTCAGGTTCAATATGCAATGTCTTTTTTATGGCATCTGCAGGTGCAGTACCTGGCTTTCATTTAATTATTTTCATTCAATCATTTGCGAAAGCGTCATGTTGAGCGTTCCGGCCATACCTGCAAATAATCCTTTGCTTAAAGCTGCACCGATTGTACCTGCAGTTGTTGATTTATATGATTTGCGTTTCATAATATTGTTTATTTTATCAGTATTCTTTTATTATTCATTTAAATCGCCAATGAGGCAAATAAGTTTCGCCTACTTCTTTCCAGGTTTTTTTATCACATGCCAGGCATCAGGGTCTTAAAAACTGATGAAGTAGAAACTTTAGCTTCTTTTAACGTGATATGCGGAGGAAGCAGCGGAATATTTAGGGTCCGTGTAAAATTACAGCACAACCGGTTTATTTAATGCATAAACAAATTCAGGTGAAGGAACAATGTCTTCCGGCTTATCAATTTTGATCCCGGCAAGGCCGGGGATCTTCGCATATCCGGTATGGGGAAACCGGGAACATTCCCGAAGGCCAATTGTGGCAAAGAAAAAAATAGTTGAATTTTTTGTACACGAATTGCCCCCTGGGGGACATTATTGCAATGCCGTAAGGAAGGTTTTTTAAAAAATTAACTTTTGATTCATAATACTCAATAACCGTTCACGTAATATTACACTTGTGCCTTCGTTCTCTTTTAAGAAAGTGTTCAAAAACGATTTATGAATTTCAACCTGCTTATTCAAATTGGCTTTGTGTGTTTAATTTTTGCTTGCAATACTAATACCAGCAGTCAGAAAAATCCTGTAATTATAGAGCTGCCGGCAAAAAAAGGAGCAGATACAACGAAGGCGGAACTAACTAAGGGCGCGTTTAACTACGATTTAAAAACACCGGATCGTTCATGGATTCTTCCGGATCAATTGATCGAGGTTTCGGGAAATACCTGGGTTGACAAAGACCATTTAATTCTTATTGAGGATATGCATCCTTACCTATACCTTATAAAAATTGAAGATAAAAAAGCGATCCTTGAAAAGACAATTCCATTTGCACAGGAGGAAAAAGAAAAAATTGATATTGAAGATGTGGTTTATCTCAACAATACTGTCTATGCATTATGGAGCCATGGCGTTTTATATAAAATTGATGCATGGCAAACCAAACCAAAGACAGAACAGATCAAAACTTTTTTATCAAAAAAGAATAACACCGAAGGTTTATGTTATGACCCGGTAACCAAAAATTTGTTGATAGCCTGTAAGGATGAGTCAAATGTCGCAGACGAAGAAAAATCGACAAAGGCGGTGTACGAATTTGACCTGGCTGAAAATAAATTAAAAGAGCGACCTTTTCTATTGATCCATGCGGCAGATTTTGAAAAAGCTACCGAAGAAGAACTTGATTTTTTCCCGTCTGCTATTGCGGTTCACCCAATAACCCACGATATTTATCTACTTTCAACCAGGGATAATAAATGCATGGCTATATACACACACGATGGCAAGTTTAAGAATGTTCAGTTCATAGATAAGGAACTGATGCCGCAGCCTGAGGGGATTTGTTTTTCGCCCGAAGGAAAATTGTATATAAGTTCTGAAGGCAAAAAGGGAGAGCCGGGGAATTTATTTGAATTTCGGGTTAAGTAGTTAAAAAAGACTTTCCAAATTATTCCCGCGCCTCTTGCAATTGATTTTCATATAATTTATTTTAGCTTCCTAAAAAATTATATGAAAAAAGCGTTGAAGGTAATCCTCATAATATTAATTGTTGTAATCGCAATTGCCGGCATACTGGCATTGTTCATCAATTTTCGTGGAATGCCGGTTTACAAGGCCGGCAAAATTTCCATACAGGTAACAGCTACTCCGGAAAAAATAGCTAATGGAAAAAAGCTGGCATCGATGCTTTGTGTTAATTGCCACTATAATAGTCAAACTCAAAAATTTACCGGCAGGCTTTTAAGCGATATTCCGCAATTTGGTGAAATTCACTCAGCAAATATAACACAGGATCCTATTGCAGGCATAGGAAAATGGTCAGATGGAGAACTCATTTATTTTATAAGGACAGGCGTTAAACCCGATGGAAAATACATACCTCCCTACATGCCCAAACTTATTCATATTGCTGATGATGACTTGTATTCAATTATTGCTTATTTACGTTCGGACGATAATTATGTGAAAGCTGATAATACCAGGAGCCAGGAATCAAAACCGTCTTTCTTGGCGAAATTTTTAGTAACGATAAAGGTTTTCAAACCTTTTGATTATCCGGAAAAGTCAATTCCATTACCAGATACCGCCAACCAGGTTAACTGGGGCAGGTATATCACCTTGTACCAGTATGAATGTTACGCATGCCATTCAAAAGATTTTGCCACAAATAATTATGAATTTCCTGAGAAATCTCCCGGATTTTTCCAGGGAGGGAATATGATGTTCCAAATGGATGGCTCTCCAATCCACACATTAAATATCACACCTGATAAAGAAACAGGGATAGGAAACTGGACTGAAGATGATTTTATAAAAGCTGTAAAAACAGGCATCATGCCGAACGGTCAGCCCGCATTACGGTATCCAATGCGCCCATATATAAATCTTACAGATGCTGAATTAAAAGCCGTTTATGCTTATTTGGGAACAGTGCCCCCGATTAAAAATAAAGTTGACAGAAAATCAGGCAACCCATAACGGGGGATAAGTCAATTAATATTCAGGCGCATCATCCGATAAAAGCCCCGGCAATAATCTGGCAGATACCACCAAAAAAAATCCCTGCATAAATATCAAAGGGTGTGTGATCGCTTACGATCATGCGGGAAGTACAAACGAACCCTGTTATTAAAAATACAAATACAGCCGGAATGAAAATGCTATAAGAAAAGCCTGTGAAAATTATCAGCAGCATTAAACCCGTTAGAGCGCCCAGGCCCAATGCATGCATGCTTATTTTAAAATAAATGTTTGCGAGCAGCGCAACAGATGATGAAAGAAAAATTCCAAACATAAAGGACGTAAGGACTGAAGGAACGGCGGGTTGGTTCCTGAACACCAGGTACATCCAGAAATAAAAAATATTAGCGGCTACATATGGAATGATCCTTTCACGCTGCGTTTTCAAAAAAATACTATTAATAAAGCCGAGGCCCTTCAATAATAATACCGTTAGTGCAGGAAAAAAAATGGTATTATAAGCAACCCTTATCACAATATATAATTTTGCCTGTGGCGGTATCCCTGTAAAATAACCCTGGTGTATATATGCCAGGTACCATGTCGCTATCGCAGGGATAAAGAGTGGATGAAAAACATACGAAAAGATATGGGCTATGAATTTTACTACAACAGGGTAATTGGTTTCACTATAATCAGAAACTGGTGACAACGAAGTTGGTGAGGGTATAAGATTATTTTCCATTCTATAGTTGTTTCCTCAGCCGGGCTACCGGTATATTAAGCTGCTCACGGTATTTTGCCACAGTTCTCCGCGCAATATTATATCCCTTCTCCTGAAGGAGTTCCGTTAATTTTTCATCACTCAGCGGATGTTGCTTGTTTTCATCATCTATAAGGTTACTCAATATTTTTTTAACTTCTCTTGTACTTACTTCTTCGCCACTATCTGTAACCAAACTCTCGCTGAAGAAAAATTTGAGGCGGTAGGTACCAAATTCTGTTTGCACAAATTTGCTGTTGGCTACCCTGCTCACTGTAGAAATATCCAGGGAAGTTCTTTCAGCAATATCTTTTAATATCATCGGTCGCAGATCAGTATCATCGCCCGTAAGAAAAAATTCTTTCTGGTATTCCATGATCGTTTGCATGGTGCTTAACAGCGTATGCTGTCTTTGCTTAATAGCATCTATAAACCATTTGGCCGAATCAATTTTTTGTTTGATAAAAAGAACGGCTTCCTTCTGCCGCTTGTCTTTTTTTGTGCCGCGGTCATAATCTTTCAGCATATCCCTGTAACCTTCGCTTATACGCAGATCCGGAGCATTTTTTGAGTTAAGGGTGATCTCGAGCTTCCCATTATTATTCAATACAAAAAAATCGGGAATTACATAGCTCTGCAATTTATTTGTTTCGCCAACCTGTCCGCCGGGTTTTGGATTTAGCCTGATGATCTGATTAATTACATCTTTAATGCCGTCATCATCGAGATTTAATCCACGTTGTATTTTTTCGTAATGTTTTTTCGTAAATTCTTCGAAATAGTTTTCTATTACATCGATAGCTATCTTTACAGACCTTCCATTCCCGTCTTTGCGTTTCAATTGCAATAACAGGCATTCACGAAGATTGCGGGCAGCAACGCCTGGCGGATCAAATTGCTGAATGAGCGCTATAATATCTTCAATTTCTTTTTCGGTACTATCAATATTCTGCCTGAAAGCAAGATCATCCACAATGGCAGCAATTTCCCTGCGGAGGTAGCCATCATCATCAATACTTCCTATAATTTGCTCCGCGATCTTCTTTTGCCGATCATCAAGATTGAGCATGAGGAGCTGGGATTTCAATGTGTCGAAGAAAGAAATTTCTACCTTATGCGGCACCACTTTTGTTTCTTCAGGGTCACCATAATTGTCATCCCGTAATTTATAATCGCCCACCTCATCATCACTATCATTTACATATTCACTGATATCTATTTTATCATAATCGTCTTCACTTCCATCCTTTTCAAAATCATCTTCGGGCGTTTCGAATTCGTCTTTAGCCTGGTCAAAATTTTCATCATGGCCATCTTCTCCTGTTTCCAATGCCGGATTTTCTTCCAGTTCTTCTTTAATGCGTTCTTCAAGATGGGCAGTGGGTACCTGCAGCAATTTCATGAGTTGAATTTGCTGTGGCGATAACTTCTGTAATAGCTTTTGTTGCAGCCGCTGGCTTAAAGACATTTAACGATTTTCTTTTTTTAATAAGTTGTAAATTTACACACACTAATGTAATACTATGATTTTTTGGAACAAATTTTGTGGCTTAGTTTTCTTTTTAGTGATTTCAGGTCAGTGTTCCTCTGCACAAAATACTACCCTGCGGGCCTTGAGTGCTCCTTTTCTTTTCCCAAATAAAATAAATAATACCTCCCTTTCCCTTGCATTTCCGCGATCAATTTCCACAAATACCTGGTCACAACCCTTACAACATATTATTCCACCGGATTTTTATACCTGCAATATTGGTTTTTTTTGCAAAAAAGAATTGTTAATAGAAAAAGCAACGAAAGTTCCGTTGCGCTTCAGGCTGGGCTCATTGCAGCAATGTAATTATTATGAAGGCAAGAAACCGTAGAATATGCCTCTTCAAAAGCAATACAGCCGATTAAAAGTTAGTTTTATATTTTTGCCTGCATTTTGAAATACTCTTAGACAAATTATTATGCGTTTTTACTTGCTGTCTTATTTTTTTCTTTTCCCGATTTATACATTTTGCCAGGTGTTAACAGATAGTTCATTTGTAAAGGCTGATAGCGGTTATTTTAAAAAAGAAGACACAGTTCTCAGGATAAAAAATTTTAGCCCGTATTTCACCTTGCATGTTGACTCTACCCTGGACTATCACTTTGAGATCAATAAGGATTCCGTTCAATATTATTGGTATTTAAGAAACTCACCGGTTGGCCTCAAGATCAATAAAGACAACGGGTTATTGCATTTTAAAGCCGAAAAATCCTATTTCCTTTCGGGAAAGCTAAAGTATGATAATGAATACAAAGTGCGGATGGGCATACAGAATCTTAATAATCCTGCCGACAAAGTGGATACTTTTTTTACTTTGTTATTTTACAACACGGAAATTATTCCGTCCAGGATAAAGCCAACAGTGAGCACCGATCTAATTATCGAGGAAGGAGATACACTTAATTTTAAACTCCAGTGCGAAGAAGGAAGTTTCCCCCTGGAATCAATAACCTATTTTAGCAATTTCCCCATCAGGTCAGTCACACCAATAACACGTTGCGGCGATGAATTTACATGGGTGGCCCCCTATGATTTCATTAAAGATGATGAGGCAGACAAACAAAAAACCTTATCCGTAAAATTTGTCGGGGTTGATAAATTTTTTAACCGCGATACCGCCACCGTGAAAATACTCGTTAAGCAAACCATCAATTATCCGTTCCGCTTAATGCAATTCAATAAGATTTCCAAAGACATCGAGACCTACATTGTACAATTAAAAACCACTTTTCGTGTGCTGGATAAAAAAGTCAAGGGCACAAAAAATACCCGTACAACCTTTGACCTTACATCAGCCACAACTGCTCTTGGTGGTACGATCTTTTCATCATTACCCGGCGAAGGCGGCCAAACAACCGGTAAAATATTGCCTAGTGTAGGCGTAGCGTTAGTGCCGGTAAAAGAAGCAGTAGCGCCCAATAAGAGTTATGAGCAAAATTCAGCTTCACTGGTAAGAAGTGATATTAAAAGACTTCAATATTTACTCACCGATAATATGCTGGTAGGAGAAAAAGATCCCGATATCGTTAAAAAGACCCAACGGCTTAGAGATGAGCTCACACAAGTTCAGCTCCAGCTTATTGATGTGCCGGTCGTTGAAGAAAGTATTGATAGCAAAGAACTTGATGAATACTTTAATAATCCAAAAGTTAATAGAAAGTACAGGCTGAAGAAAAATCAATAGATCTGTGTTCTATTGTCAATACTGGTCTGTTGTATTTTGTAAAATGATGACAAATTTGGTGACTGCCGGCTAAAAGAGATTAATGTAAAAATTTTTCTATCACGGGAAATAACCTGGAAGGTTCCTCAACCTGTGGATTGTGGCCCGATCTTTCAAACATAACAAACTGCGCCTGCGGGCAATATTCTTTAAATTTTATCATCATGTAAGGAACGGCTACACGATCGTAACGGCCGCCATAAATAAGCACTGGCATCGTAAGATTTTTTAGATCTTTCCTGAAATCAAAGCTTCCAATATCACTCCCTACAATAAAATCCCCATCTTTTCCCACCATCTGGTAATACAGCTTTGTGTTATTTGAATTGGGATATGCCCTGCCGCCACGGCCTAAAAAGTTGTTCGGGTTATACGCATATAAAAATCCATACGGCACTTTTCCATATAGCGCCTGGTGTTTTTCGTCGCTCGAGATGGCGCCGGCTTCACGAATTTTCATTAATGAATCCCAGGTTTCCGGATAGTTGGTTTTTATTTCGTGGTTGCTATTGTCGTCATTTGCCTGCCACATAATAAAACTATGAAAAGTATTCGCGAGGATAAGGTGATTTACATGCGCCGGATATTTTAAAGCATACCCCTGCGCTACGAGTCCGCCATATGAATGTCCGAGCACATTGAGCTTGTCAAAATGTAAGGCAATACGAAGTCCTTCAATATCTTCAATGTCCCGTGCAAGGGTATATTCTTTTACATCCTTTGCGGTATCGCTTTTCCCCCTGCCGAACGCATCAAAATAGATGATCTCATTATCTTTTGCCAATGAGTCAAAAGACCGGTAGCCTAAATGTGCGCTGCCAGGGCCACCGGGTATAATGACCAGGGGGTCTCCATTTCCAACGGGCACGACCCACAGTTTTGCCCCATTTACCGTTACATATTTTCCATCTGTAAAACTATCTGGTAATTTTTGGGCCTGTATTGTAAGAAAAAAAAGCAGGCAGGGAAGCATGAATATTTTTTTCATCTTTGCTGTTAATTGAACGCTGAAGTTAAACGGAAACATTGATTTGAAAAATGTTCCCATAAAAAATCCCCGTATTGCGGGGATTTAGGAAGTGAATTTATTTTCGGTTCAATGACCTGCCCTGCTGTCAACTTTTTTAAGAAAGTATCTGTGCTGGTTGCGGGCGAATTCCATGGCTTTTTTAGGCAGTAGCAACGGTACTATTTTCATCCATCTTCCATCTGCCGCCACACCGGTTCTTCCATTCAGCCTTGAATTTTTCTCTTTCTTCGGGAGTCATCGTGCTCCATTTTTCTTTTATGTTTTGTCTCCATTGCTGGTGTCTGCCTCCATGCCATCCCCTGCGGCCAAAACCACCGAACAGGATCTTACTCAACAATAATATTCCCAATGCCTGCGGAAATGTTATGACTTTTACTCCCAATACTGCAGGTAGTATTGCATTCCACAATCCCATTACAATGCTGCCAAATATTACAACGGCTGCAATAAAAAGTAACAGGAACATGATCCCTTTTTTAAACCAGATTTTTTTCATCTTATTAATTTTAAATTTTTTAATTTTTAGTCTGAGACGGCTGTACAGGTACACCGTTAACAGTCTCAAGCTTTTAGTTTCAAAAAAAAGCCCCTTAATTTAACACCTAATAATCCAACAATTCATCCTTCAATACACGGAGGCGTTCTCTCAAGTGTAACACAGCATAACGTTTGCGGGTGATGAGCGTGGCTATACCCACACCTGTTTGCGCCGCAATATCTTTAAAGGGAATTCCTTCAATCTCGTTTTTTAAAAATACTTCCTTTTGTACGGCCGGTAATTCTTCAAGAGCGTGCTGCAGTTCTTCCCAGAATAAATTGCGCAGGTATTCAGTTTCGGGATTTGTATCCGTGACCAGCAACATTTCTTTCCAATCAAAGCTTTCATCATCTGTTTCGAATGTGCCAAATACGTCATCTGCCAATGGCATTTTTTGTTTGCGGTAGCTGTCTGTAATTTTATTACGGGCTACCGTAAAAAGCCAGCTTCCTACCTGTTCAATAGGTTCCGTACTACCGGCAAACTGGTAAAAAACATCCTGCAGGATGTCTTCAGCGTCTTCATTGCCTTGTACACGTTGCCTGATAAATCCCAACAGGCGCCTGCTGTATTCTTTAATCGTTTGGCTAATATTATTTTTACGATCCGTTGCCATTTGTGCTGCTATGATAAGTGCATCCTCCATGTATAGAGAGATAGACGTACCAGGAAACATTTTGTTTTAAGAATGAAAAATAAAATCAGGTTATGAATAGTTTAGGATGGCTTAGGAATAGTTTGGGAGAGTTTAGATTGGCTTAGGGATAGTTTAGGAGGGTTTAGATCGGTTTAGGGATAGTTTAGAAGGGTTTAGACTGGTTTAGGGGCGTTTAGGGATATTTTAGATTGGTTTAGTATGGTTTAGAGAGTTTATTTATTCTACTTAGGATATTATATATCGTCATTGCACTCCTGGTTTAAAATATTTTACCGGCTCAATCGTCTTCTTCCATAGAACAATATTATTCATTTAAAAAACAAAAACATGTACTACAATCAGTCGTGTGCCGCAAAAGGCAACTATGGAGGCAGGCAACAGCACCTGTCAATCCGTTCAATGCAAAGAGCTGCAGTAAACATTTTCAAAACAGGTGACAGTTATGAAATTTTGGTATTTGCCCCCGGCCGCATCCGGGAAAACTTTGCCCTCGATGTAAAAGGGAATCATTTAACTGTTTCCTATACTCCACCGGAGGGATTTCCTAAATCTGACTGGGTTAGACGGGAATATAGCCGCGGAGGCTTTGAAAGAACATTTACACTGGATGAATCCATAGAAGCAGGGAAAATAAGTGCAAAATATATGGATGGCGTATTGCAGGTAAGCTTGCCGGTAATAGCCGGTAAAGAGCAGGTAATACACGAAATACCCGTAAGCTAATCTCGTAAACATTAAATGTTAAGGGGAGGGTAATCATTACGATTATCATCCCTTTTTCATATCGGCTTATAAACGAAGAGCAATAAGTTATCCATAATACCGTTTCCCATCCTAACCTCAAAACTAAACTATGAAGAAAATTCTTTCGTGTTCTGCGATCATTTGCCTCTGCTTTTTATTCGTCTCGTGTAAAAAAGATAAAAATGAAAATACTGATTATTACATTTCAGCCAAAGTAGGTGGCGAATTGGTGACTTACAAAACCAATGCTGTTGCAGTAAAAGAGCAGACAGATACTATATATAATCTTGCTTTGACGGCCTTTGGCGACGTTACCACCGGGCAGCAATTTTATTTACAGATCGCGCAGGTTAATAATCCCATAACTGCAGGTACTTATGTGGATGCGGGCGATGACGCACTATTGGTTGTGGGTGGATACAACCCAGGCACTACCGATGATAGCAAGATATTCGCGGCAGGATTGCAAGTTGATAGCAATCCAAGACTGCAGATTACTATTTCTTCCCTTACCTCAACAAATGTAAGCGGCACATTCAGTGGCACCTATTATGATAACGGAGGCGATGGCCCAGGAATCGTTGCAGTAACAGATGGTAAATTTAATTTGCAACTTCATTAAAATGTAACAATACGCGGTAGTGATTTACCTGGCATTTATTTCAAATTGTAAAATTCTAACAGCTTTAAAAGGTAGTAGCCTCACGGTTACTACCTTTTTTTATTTTAGAAGATGTTGCAATTATTTTGAAGTTGATATTCTATTCCAATGGCTTCACCAGTATGTTTTTAAAATATACTTTACTCTTAGGATCATGGCCCTGTAACGCAAAGGTTCCGCTTGAAATCAATCTTCCGGACATATCTGCGGGGCGTTGTACACTGTCGGGTTCTGTGTAATCCACAACCGTCTTGTCGTTCAGTTTTATGATGACCCTTTTACCCTGTACTTTAATATATTCTGTAAACCATTCATTATCCTTTACGAATATTTCTTTTACGTCCTGAACGGCATACAAACTCCCGGTCCGCCGCCAATCGGTGTGAGAATTATTTACCTGTACTTCGTACCCTTTCCTGGGCCAGCTGCTGTCCTGGTATTCTGTGTGAAAGTATATCCCTGAATTCGATCCGGGAGTTGTCATCACATCTGCTTTGAATTCAAAATTTTTGAAGTTATGACCCTTCACATCTCCGTCATAAAATAAATGCGCTGTGTTTCCATTTACAACGATTACATTATTTTCTACTTTAAAGGTTTCGGCATTAGCGCCCACCTTCCAGTTCTCAAGGGATTTCCCATTAAACAAAGAGAGCCATTCATCTGCATCGTTATGAACAGATGCCCCGCAAAAGATCATGCAACATGTGAAAACTACAAAGCCGGTAAATATTTTCATATCGTATCCAATTTAAAGTACCATATGAAACTACCATTTTTTATACAATTTTCTCATAGGAATAGCCCGGTTTAAGGACCGGGCAAAACTAATCGCAGGAATTAATAATTTAAAAGCTGATACCTAACCCGAGTTTTATTGCACGGTTGTAGGTGCTCGTACTCTTGGCGGCATCTATTTTAGATAATCCATAATCATAAGAGGCTACCAGGTTCATTCCGTTTGTAAATTGATAACCTATGCCAGCTGTAATTCCGGCGTCCCAACGATTGAACTGGCTTGTAGCGTCCATCGTGCTGTTTAGAATGTTTATCCCTAAAGCGCCGGCAGTGGTACGCAAACTGGCCTTAGATAAATATGAAAACTGTGGCCCTGCAAAAAGTTGTAAGCCTCCCATATTTGCTTTTATCAATACCGGGATGTCAATGTATTGCATTTGTAATTTTGCTTTTGCGTTGGCGCCCAAAAAATCCATTCCTTTTAAATTGAGTGCTCCGTTTATATCATATCCTTTTTGAGAATAGTAAAGCCCGGGTTCTATAGAAATTGTATTAGCAACGGGTACATCGGCATAAATTCCACCAAAAAAACCGGCGTGGTCTGCAGTTGTTATACCGCCATTAGTAAAATCAAGAAGATTGTTTAAACTGTTGACTGTATTGCCTCTGAAGCCAGATGATATTATACCTGCCCTTGCCCCTAAGGTGGTTTTTAACTGGGCGAATGCGCTTGTGGAAATAACCAGGGAAATAATGAGTAAAATTTTATTTTTCATAATCATTTGTGAAGCGGATTTTATAGCCGTTCTTAATTATGAGAAAAGAAAATGACTTAATAGATTAATGCCGCTTTGATAAGTTTTTGTTAATGAGTTGACGATCCTAAGATTTATCGATAACGTGGTTTTTTGTAAATACGGTGATCGTTGGATTAGATAAGACCAAAGCCACGATCCGGTATACATTGAATTCCACCTATTAAAGCCCACCCCTTCAAAATAAGGTGTAATTCACCTACGTCGGTGCTCTATATGGTAAAAAGATAGCCACGATCCAATAGCCACGGATACCATCGATTAAAATCCACTTTCAAAACATTAGCCCAATGAGTCAGGCCTATACAATCCGTGGTAAAAGATAGCTACGAATTTCACGATTATCACGAAGTATAATACTTTGGCACATAAGAAAGTTATCTGTAATCCGATGGCTATGAGATCTGCACAATCAGGGGTAAAAGGTTTAGGGCCGCGGCTCAGGCAAAAAAAAGCATCATCCACGTATTCCCACAGATTAGAATCCACTTTCAAAATATTATCCCAATGAGTAAGGCCTATACAATCCGTGGTAAAAGATAGCTATGAATTTCACGATTATCACGAAGTATAATTCTTTGGCTCATAAGAAAGTTATCCGTGTAATCCTATATCTATGAGATCTGCATTATCAGTGTTAAAAGGTTTAAGCCGCAGGCTTAGGTATAAAGCATCATCCACGATCCGATATCGAATTAAGAATTTATTATTCAAACTCGTTGTTTCAAATACCCGGAAGCTATTATTAAACAGGTAGTCACTAATAAAAATCACAAATGTTTTCATCCTGGTATAATAACCCTTACAATAATTATACAATAGGTGGGAATATTATTATTTAAAAATATTTTTTTCGGAGCTTCGGGCAGATTTATCTTTTGAACTATATTTCGGGCTGTTTACAAGAAATGCAGAAAGTAAAATAATGACCATTCCAGAGACCTGCACAAGTGAAATATTTTCATTAGCGATAAGCCATCCAAGTAAAACAGCTATCACTGGATTTACATACGCATACGTTCCCACAATGGCTGCAGGCCTTACGGTCATTAGCCAGTTAAAAGCAATAAATGCAACCAGTGAGCCGGCTACTGAGAGGTATAAGGTGGCGAGCCACGAATTTATATTTACGTTGCCAAATGAAAAACCTTTAAACTCGCCCCCCAAATAACTAACAAGGATGCTGGATAAAAAACCACCCATAAGTTGCCAGCCGAGATTAAGAAATATAGATCCCTGGTTTACCTGGTTTTTATAATAAAGTGTGCCCCACGCCCAACAAACGCATGCTCCTAAGACCGCCGCCAGCCCGAGAAGTTGCAAAAAGGTTGTATCATTTGAAGCGTTGATATATTTTTTGAACAACAGCAGTATGCCTGCGAAACCAAGCAGGAGACCAGTAAGAATTATTTTATTTTTAAAATAAGTGCTCCAATTCTTCCTGTCAAGCACGACATACCACAATGGCAAAGTGGAAACCAGTATCGCGGCATATCCTGACGGGATGTATAGTTCTGACCAGGCCAACAAACCTTGTCCGCCTGATAAGATAATAATACCAAGCAACATATTTTTATATACACCCCGTACCCATACATTTTCGCCTTTTAGGGCAGCGATTAGTAACAGGATAGTGCCTGCTACAAAAAAACGAACGGATGCCATAATAAAAGGCGGGAGCGTTTTAATGCCGATAAGAATAGCAATGTAGGTAGTACCCCATATGATATAGGTACAAGCAAACGCAAGAACGATAAGCCATAAGGCCGGCTTCTTCTTAAGCACCATTTATCTATAACAATTTACCTGGTAAACAAAGATTGATACGCATGAAATTAGGTGCTAAAAAATTGGTGGGCTAAAAAAATTTTTTACCGGTCCTGCCATACCGATACGTTGCTGGTTTTTAAGGTCAGGATAAGAGAATAGATAATACGTTAGCCCCATCCTTTGTATGTTGATTTTCCGTGCGATCATAGGGGAGGATGATAACCTGGCGCAATGCAAAAAGGAAATGTAAGCCGACCACCTGTAATAAAAATGGACAAGCGACCTGGCAGAAAAATAAAAAGACTGATACAACTTTGGCAGGATTTCAAAAAACTTCAGATATGCAAAACAAGCAAGTTGACCAGGCGATGCAAACTACGGCAAAATCCGGCGGCGATAGGAATAAGAACCAATTATCAGAAGCGGAACAGCCAGGTATAAAAGAAGAAAATATCGAAAACACGCATTCCGAAACTTGCCTTGAGCGTGAACATGCTGCTGCTTTATATGAGCAGTCACAACAGGAAAAACGAATAGATCACGGTAATGAGCACCACCATCATACCGATGCTGATTATAAAATATTTGACGAATACATTGATCGTTCTACGCGTTCTGAAGCAAACTCAATGAAATGATGGTTATGAGCCAATACCCGGATAGTTTATTACAATTTGCCCGCATTGATTCCCTAACATCTGCGTTTGTTTAAATTTTGTGCCATATTAACTCCGGATGGTTAAACAAAAACGAATCTGGAAATGAACAGTTTAACACTGTTCAATTTTTTCATTTTGCTGCACAAAGAAATTACGATAGATACTATATTATACCTTTTTTAAAGTGGATAATGTTCACGACGAAAAATTTGCCGGAAAATTTATAAAATATGGAAAATGACCACGTAAAGCATTAAAAGTTAAGAAAGAATAAATACCGGGCCCGGGCCATAAATGGAATTGATGGAAGAAAATTTGGTATAAATTTTGTCATTTAATGAGACCGATAATTATATCTCTCAATATTAATTTATAAAATAAAGTGTATGGGATTTAAGCAGCTGGTAGCATTTTGTTTATTGATTGCGGGCATAACGCTCGCATTATTGTTTCTTACATTTTTATTGGAGGGGAAGTCCATTAATCCTATGTTCTTACTTTATCTTGGGCTGTGTACTTTCTTTTCTTTTGTATTAGGCCTTTTTATATTAAATAAAAGCGGGTAATTCCTGGTATTACTGGTTTGATGTAAGGAGCTAGAACTTATTTACCGAAATTTTCAAATTCAGGGATTTTCAGTGAGATGCTTGGTTTAGTTCTTTATAAAATAACACCCAACAGGTAAGGTAAGATTCCTGTTTTTAAATTTTCGTATAGCTCCTAAGGTATTATTGAGGTCAAAATTATATTTAGCTGTGACCGCCCTTTCCTGGTGTTGAAATCCTATTGAAAAATCCCGGCCAAAGTCGGTTCTTTTATCAATAAGGCTTTTAAAAGTGGGAGGGTCTGTAGTATTTTCTGAATGTAATTGCTGTGCACTGCCATATTTTGCGGCCATATTTATTACACGAATTACTACCAATTACACGATCCGATGGCTATCGGATTAATAAAGGCAGTAAAATAAGCCGTGCAATTTCGAGTCTAAAATTCGCGTCAGTATTTTAGTCAGTTTACGCTTAACATAATACCGGCTTTGATATTACAATAGAGATGTTCACGCTAATAAATTTGTTCATCGTAGGGGAGCGAAGCCGTTACTGTGTTTCCCCTATTCAATATAAAGGGGTTGCGCCATGCAGCAAAGGCTGCGAGTAAACCCATAACGATTAATAGCGACAGCCCCTTTGAAAGGCTGGCTTTTTCAGATATAAACCCGATAATGGAAGGGCCGGCAAGAAAGCCAATCAAACCGCCAGTAGTTACCATTGAGTAGCCTTCCACGGTACTTACTCCCGGAATATTGGCCGATGCCCTGAATAAAACAGGAACGATACAACAGCAACCCAACCCTACCATAATATATCCAAGTATAGCAATCGCCACGACAGGAGCTGCTACTACTACTAAAAACCCGCATGCTGCCAAAAGGCTTCCCGATACCACAACATTTTTACTGCCGACCTTAGTAATAAGCATATCACCATTTAACCTTCCAAGCGTCATTGCAACAGAAAAGCCGGCGTATCCAAGACTTATTATTGCTTTTGGTGCAAGCATTATTTCTTTAAAATAAATTGCACTCCAATCTGCCACACAGCCTTCGGCCATAAAGCTAACCATACAAATAAAAGAGATGCCTAAAATAGTTAATGAGGGTAATTTAAATCCCGACCGTGAATGTATTATATCGTGGTTGGCCAGCAGATGATGTTTATTGGAAAGAATAACAACTATAAGAACCGTGGCCACTGCAACAATTTGCCAGCCCGATGGAACGTGGAATGTGAATAGCAGGGCTGCGATCCCACCGCTTAACGCACCTCCAAGGCTATACATGCCATGACAGGTACTCATTAGTAGGCGGTTGTATTTTTTTTCCATCAGGTTCACCGTAGCGTTGGCTGATACCCCGTTCAAAAAACTAATGGTGCCCAGGCAATACAAACATGTCCAGAACATGAGCCTGTTCACAGAATTAATTTGAAGCACCATGATGCAACACACCAGGATATAGCCAATGCACATCCACCTGCCAACGGAAATTTTGCTAAATACCCGAGTAGATAACAGCATACCAGAAATTGCCCCTAATGGTGAAAGCAATAAGGAGAGGCCAAGGCTCCCATCAGTAAAACCAAGCCGGTTTTTTATACCTGGTATTGAAGCCACCCAAATACCAAATAAAAGACTGGAAGTGGCAAACAGGAAGCCGACGGCAAGGGCGGGTTTATTTTTTATAAATGAAGAGAAATTTTTAAACATGATAGAACGAAAAGACATTAGAGTTTGACGGCCGTAATTATTTTCCGGGTTTGTTCATTAGCAGTATATGGATATTGTTTCAAATGCAGATAGCCATATTTAAAATTACAGATAATCAAATAAATCAATCACACCTGTCTTTGTAAATGAATACACCCAAATGCGTTCTGCATAGAATGTAACGGGTGCAATCCAA
>JBDTLZ010000269.1:0-16540 GCA_039934515.1 Ginsengibacter sp. | reverse complement strand
AGAAGTATATACCAGTAAAAATGAATTTGAATCGTTTCCCTTATTTGATGGCCTTAGCGTAGCTGAATTTTATAGTAAACTTTTTGAGATTTTTCAGAAATTAAATATAGCAGTTAAAATTATCGCGGAACCTTACGACGTGCCTGCTGAAAAAAAACCATTTGCAGAAATAAATAATTTTCATTTTTACCAGGCGGAATATGTAGAGAGATTTTGGAAGATATTAGTTTGGGTGAGCCAGGTATTTAATAAATTTAGCGGACGGTGTTACAGTAAAACGTCACCTGTACAATTGTACTGGCACCATATGGATTTAACAGTCACAAGGTTCTCGGGAAAAAAAGCCCCGGAACTTCCTGAAGAGGCAAGTACAGCCAATAAGGATGCCTATTCTCATGAAGTTATCAGTTTTGGTTTTTGGGCCGGTGATGAAAAAATGCGTGGAGGTGCTTTTTATTCTTATACGTATCCATCTCCTGCCGAGCTGAACAAGCAGCCGCTTAAGCCGGCAACTGCATCATGGGTTGATAATAACGGCAGCCCTATGGCATTATTGATGTACGATGATATTTATGATAAAAGCAATCCTGAAGACCTGTTGTTAGATTTCATGGAAAGTGCATATACAGCAGGCGCTTCACTCGCCGGTTGGAATATAGATGATTTAAAAGTACCCGATTTGAAAGATCTTTGATCACTGTCACGGGTACGTCAAATTTCCAAAGGACAATAATCCAGTCCCTTAACAATCGTTTAACTGTATTTTAAAACCCGCAAAAAAATCAGTTTGATAATTTGAATACTATTTTTGCCGGGCAGTTATGTGAAATCATTTCACCGCTGTTTTTTTATCTCTGAAAAAAAAGAAAACCAATACCGGAAGCTTTCCTGTAGCTCACACAACCAACCCATCCTTAAGAAAGCCATCGAATAAAATAAAAAGGTTATAAGCCCTCATCCGTAATCGTAACCGCATAATAAAATGGGTACCTATCGTTTAGCGTTTATTGGTCAACTGAAGGCGACATAGCTGTTTAACAGGCCGTGGAAAGATAACATGGTTTAATTTAGACAACTGAATCATTTTGTCCGTCAGATAAAAATTGTAAAATGATCACTGTTGATAGTGTGGTAAAACTTTTCGGGGAAACAAAAGCTGTAAATAATATTTCATTTGAAGTAAAGGATGGTGAGAATGTTGTATTGCTCGGAACCAGTGGTTGCGGTAAAACGACAACCCTTCGCATGATCAACAGGCTTACAGAAGCAACCTCGGGGAACATATCTGTTGCAGGGCAAAATATTAAAACCGTATCGCCGGAAGAACTGCGAAGAAATATCGGGTATGTGCTACAGAATAACGGCCTTTTTCCTCATTATACTATTAGTGAAAATATAGCTATTGTTCCAGACCTTTTGAAATGGGACAAGCAGAAAATTGCGCAAAGAACCTCCGAATTGCTGGAACAACTCCATCTTCCACAAAACTATTTATCGCTTTACCCCAAGCAACTGAGTGGTGGGCAGCAACAAAGGGTTGGCCTGGCAAGAGCCCTGGCTGCCGATCCACCTGTATTGCTCATGGATGAGCCTTTTGGAGCACTGGATGCAGTAACACGGGCCAGCATAACCAGCGAGTTCAGTAAACTGGAAGTTTTAAAAAATAAAACAATTGTTTTGGTTACGCACGACATCGGCGAAGCATTCGAACTGGGAGATAAGATTTTATTAATGGACAAAGGAAAAATAGTCCAGGAAGGAACACCTGCAGATCTTCTTTTAAACCCTGTCAATGATTTTGTTGCTGATTTTTTTGTAGGGCAGCGCATGCAGCTTGAATTAAATGCAGTACTGCTCAAAGATGTATGGCCACACCTTGAATTAAAAAGTAATCCTGAAAACAGCAAGGTCACTATTGACTATGACAAAAGTATCTGGGAAGCATTAGAGATATTATCGGGAAAAAAGCAAACTGACATTGCTGTAAAAAATGCAACGACAGGTGAGGTAAAGCTTGCGGGATATAATTCATTATTTACCGCGCTTAGCGCATTTAAACATAGAATGCATGAATGAATCCGGGCAGTCCCTTTTCACTTTTCTACAAGAGCAGTCGGGTAAAATATTTGACCAGTTAATGGCGCATATCGGACTCACATTTATTTCCTTGCTGATTGCAGTTGCCATCGGTGTTCCCCTGGGAATTTTTATTGCTAAAAAAAAGAGTTTTTCCGGTCCCGTTTTGGGATTTACCGGTGTGCTCCAAACGATCCCCAGTATAGCGTTGCTGGGCTTTATGATTCCGTTACTCGGCATTGGGCCGAGGCCTGCGATTGCTGCTTTGTTTTTATATGCACTTCTGCCAATTGTGAGAAATACTTTTACTGGTATTACAGGGGTTGATGAAGCAGTGAGGGATGCCGCAAAAGGGATGGGGATGAGTGCATGGCAGGTTCTTGGAAAAGTAGAATTGCCTCTTGCCCTTCCCGTTATACTGGCAGGGATCCGAACGGCCACCGTTATTAATGTTGGCGTCGCCACACTAGCAGCTTATATTGCCGCGGGAGGGCTCGGAGAGTTTATTTTTGGAGGGATAGCCCTCAACAACACCAACATGATACTCGCCGGAGCTATTCCGGCAGCTTTACTGGCTATTTTCTTTGATTTTATTTTGTCAAAGGTCCAGAAGATCAATCTTAAAAAGGTCCGTACGGCTTTTTGGGTGCTGCCTCTTTGCATTGTTGGCCTTTCTTCTTTTTACCTGCTCCCTGATCTTTATGGAAGTAAATTGCTTGCGGGTTTCACTCCCGAATTCATGGGTAGGGATGACGGTTATCTTGGTTTGAAAAAAGTGTACGGATTGAACATACGTAATGTTGTTATAAGTGATGCTGTTATGTACAAGGCTGCCTATGAAAAAAAGCTCGATGTCATAAGCGGCTATAGTACAGACGGGCGGCTGAAGGCTTTCGACCTTGTAGTGCTCAACGATGATAAGGATATATTTCCGCCCTATTATGTTGCTCCTGTTATTCGGGAAGAAGTTTTACAAAAATATCCTGCTCTTGAAGGCGTATTCGACCAGCTTGCCGGACATATCAATGATTCTATAATGACCGAATTAAATTACAGGGTTGATTATTTAAAAGAAAGTCCTGAAAAAGTTGCAAAAAATTTTTTGGTGGAACAAAGTTTGTACAAAGAACCACTAAATGGAAGTGGTGGCACCATCCGTATTGGGTCGAAGATCTTTGGCGAACAGTATATCCTCGCAGCAATGTATTCCATGCTGATCAAAGGAAACACAGATCTGCAGGTAGCAACAAAAACGGGTCTGGGCGGTACAAAAATCTGTTTTGATGCGTTGACAAATAACCAGATAGATGTATATCCCGAATATACCGGTACTGCGTTATTGGTAATTTTACAAACGCCTGGTCCAATGCTTCTGACGCTACATGGCAACAAAGAGAAAATATACAATTATGTGCAAAACCGGTTTCATGAAAAGTATCACCTGAAATGGCTAAAGCCGGTCGGGTTTAATAATTCGTATGCATTGATGATGCGCAGGGAACAAACGAAACAAATTGGTGTTAGTAGTATATCCGATCTTAAAAATTATCTCGATAAAAAACAGGAATGAATCTTTTAGAAAAATATATATCCGTAAGAAAACATTCAGAGGAAATATGCAAGCCCCTGAAAACAGAGGACTATGTTGTACAACCCATTGCTGATGTAAGCCCCCCGAAGTGGCATATTGGGCATACAACCTGGTTTTTTGAGACATTTGTATTGAAGCCTAATAAAGAAAAATATGAGGAATTTGATCCACAATATAATTATGTATTCAATAGCTATTATGAAACGGTAGGTGCAAGAGTCATACGAACCGACAGGGGGAATTTAAGCAGGCCATCAGTTGAAGATATCTATCGGTTTCGGAGGCATATCGATGATGCAATGAAAGAATTTCTGCAATACCCTCCATCAAAATTAACTGAGGAACTGGTTGTCCTTGGTCTCAACCACGAACAGCAGCACCAGGAACTTTTATCAACTGACATTAAATATATTTTGGGCAATAACCCCTTATTCCCCGCGTATTTGTCTTCGCCGAACGGACAACAGGATTTCAGGCTACAACAAAAAGGGTCTGTTACAAAAATTGAAAAAGGGATCTATGAGATCGGGTACTCCGGGGATGGATTTTGTTTTGATAATGAACTCAGCAGGCACCGGGTTTTCCTTCAGGATTTTGGCATTGCAAATGATTTGGTGACCAACGAAGAATTTATAAATTTTATTGATGCCGGCGGGTATAAAAATTTTAGTTTCTGGCATGCTGAAGGATGGGATTGGGTGAAAAATAACCAAATCAAGTCACCTTTATATTGGCATTGGATCGATGGAGAATGGTATCACTATACCTGGAACGGGCTACAAAAGATTAATAAAACTGGAACACTCTGTCACATAAGTTTTTATGAAGCTGCTGCATACGCATCCTGGAAAGGATTGCGGCTCCCTACAGAATTTGAATGGGAGATTGCAGCCCAGCAATTTAAATGGGGACAAAGATGGGAATGGACCGAGAGCGCTTACCTGCCTTACCCGGGTTTTAAAAAGGCCCCCGGAGCAATTGGTGAATACAACGGAAAATTTATGGTGAATCAAAAAGTTTTACGTGGTGCATCAGAGGTTACCCCCGAGGATCACAGCCGTATTACTTATCGTAATTTTTTTCATCCTCATTTGCGCTGGCAATTCACGGGTATCAGACTAGCATATTAATAAAAGGTGAAGTAAAATCAATGCGATGAACCAATTTTTACAGGATGTGTTGAAAGGATTGCAGTCAACTCCAAAATATTTACAATCCAAATATTTTTATGACAAGAAGGGAGATGAATTATTCCAGGAAATTATGCATTGCGGGGACTACTACCTTACCAATTGCGAGATGGAAATATTTGCAACACAAACGGTTCAACTTGCAGATATTATTATCGATCAGCACCGCAGTTTTGATGTTGTCGAACTAGGGCCGGGAGATGCTATAAAGTCAGTATATCTTTTAAAAGAGCTTGTAAATAAAAATGCAATCTCTACTTATTTTCCTGTTGATATTTCCAATAATATTATTGACCTGCTTCATAAAAGACTGCCCGAGCAATTGCCGGCGTTGAATATTCACGGGCTTAATGGAGAGTACCTTGCAATGCTAAGCTCCGCAAAACAAATTTCTGATAAGATAAAACTGGTATTGTTTCTCGGTTCCAACATCGGAAACCTTTCTATGGATGATGCACCGCTTTTTTGTAAAGAGTTGAGAAGCCAGTTGTCGGAAGGAGATATGGTGTTAATTGGAATAGACCTCGTAAAAAATCCCAAACAGATACTCGCAGCATACAATGACAGCAATGGATTTACCCGGGAATTTAACCTTAACCTGCTTACACGTATCAATAAAGAATTGAATGCAGATTTTGTAATTGAAGCCTTTGAGCATTTCCCAACGTATGATCCATTTACCGGGGCATGCAGAAGTTTCCTTGTATCGGTAGAAGATCAACAGGTACGTATAGGCAACAACACCGTTATTAGTTTTGCAAAAGACGAAACAATTTTCATGGAAATTTCTCAGAAATACACGATTGCGCAAACTGATAAAATTGCAGGCCAAAGCGGATTTAGCCCGGTTGCGCATTTTTATGATAAAAAGAAATGGTTTACTGATGTTATATGGAAGTGCGTTTAGATTTTTGTCTTCAATTCAGGATTATACGAGTGATAACTTGTTTCTGGAAGATAAAACCAAATTGTTCGTTAAGATCTTTAATAGTCAACATCATTTCTAACTAAAAGATTTAACTGTGCTTGTATAATTTTTGCAGTCACTTTATCAATCTTTCCCATATACTCTCCGTCAACCTGGAAATCGGTCTTTTTACGGGTAGTAATGGTTGCCGTTTTGGTTTGAAAAACTTCCACCTTTTTGGGGTTAAAATTTTTATAGCTGAGAAACATAGTGAAAAGTTGAGATAATGAAAGTTTTCGCACAATCACGATTTCAAAAAGGCCATCGCTTATTTCCCCTTTGGGGTTAATAACTGCACCGGTACCATATTTGCTGGCATTTGCAATTACTATCATATAAGCGGTTGTGTGCAGATCCAGGTTATCTGCCACAATATGCGCCCTCAATAGTCTTCTATTCCATAAAACTTTTATGACCATCCTTGCATATCCCCACATACCCCTCAATGGGCTTTCGTCAAAATATTTTATAAGCCGTGCATTCAATCCAAAATCACTCAGGTGCAGGCTGATGTCGTCTTCATTTATTTTAATAACATCGCAGGCTTGTATTTTTCCGTTGATGATGATATCCAAGGCCTGTTCAGGGTCTGGTGGAATTTGAAGTTCTTTTGCCATACCGTTTGCAGAGCCGGCGGGTAATATACCTGCTATCAGTTCTGTACCAAGAAGATGTTTTGCAATAAGACTTACAGTTCCATCTCCGCCTACTGCTATTACTCTTGTTATTTGCAGTTTTTCGATCCAATAGTCCAATGATTCGGTATCATCTTTGCCATTTAAAATATAAAACTCGATCGTGTGGGGAAGATTTTTAAAATAATTACGGATAAAGGTTTCCCAATTAAACTTTTTCTTTGTCCCCGATATAGGATTAAGAACAAATAATATTTTTAAGCAGGCTGGATTTTCCATAATATCTTTCAGTAACTATTGATGAAAATATATCAATTGAAACATAAAGAAAAGAAACTTTCTTTGCTTTCCAGAATAAAGAAGAACATACTCTTTTTATTCAGGCTTGACCAAAACCCGGTCATTAAAGTTTATAATGGTTATGGAAGTTCAGAAAGGGTTATTGCATTTGGGCATGTATTGAAGCTAAGCCCAATGATGCGTAAAACATACCGTCATAATTGGCTTGTCAACGTTTTCTCTATGCTCAGGCTATTTATGGTGAAGCCTTATAAATATGCCAAACTGTCGATGGAGTGGGAGGGCACCACAATTTACACTACAACCCAGGATGATGGCTTTTTTAAATTTGAATGGGCACCCGCATTAGCTCCTCAGCCAGGATGGTATCCTGTTACGGTAAATCTTGAGGATGACACCAGCTATTCTAATAAAATCCGGGGCGTAGGGAAGGTAAATATTCCTTATAATTCTACGTATGCTTTTATCTCTGATATCGACGATACTTTTTTAGTATCTCATTCATCGAGGCTGCGCAAAAGGTTATATGTATTGTTGACTAAAAATGCGCGCAGCAGGAAACCATTTGCCGGGGTCGTCAACCATTACCAGCTATTGGCAGCATCAGGCCAAAAAGAAAATATTAATAACCCGTTTTTTTATGTGTCGAGCAGTGAGTGGAACCTTTTTGATTTTATCATGGAATTTTCTGCAAAGAACGGGCTTCCACAAGGCGTATATCTGTTAAGCGAATTAAAAAAATTCAAAGATGTATGGAGTACGGGCCAAAACAAGCACGCAACAAAATTTTTTAGAATTGTTAGAATTGTTGAAGCATTTCCACACCTGCATTTTGTTTTATTTGGAGATGATTCACAGGAAGATCCGAATATTTATTTGTCGCTGGTTGAACATTTCACGGACAAAATTTATGCTGTTTATATCCGCAGGATTCACAAAAATAAATATCAACGGGTGCAAAAAGTGGTCGATAAAATACTGAATGCCGGTATACCGTGTTGTTATTTTATTCACAGCGAAGAGGCCATTGGGCATTCAAAAAATATCGGTTTGATTTCATAAATTTCCCCGATACTTCCCTATAACTTCATGTTTACGCGTAACTGGAGTAAGTTGTCCTCTTTGGAAAAGCCATACGTTACATCTATAAGAACAAAATTAAAGGGAGCGACCACGATTCCACCGCCATACCCAACGTGCCAAATATCCGACTTTTGGTTAGGCATCCAAACCCTGCCGTCATCAACGAACGCAAGCAAACCAGCTTTACCGTTGAGAAGGTAACTCCTGATCTTACTGATAAAACGAAGCTCATTACTATTATAAAAAGCAGTTTTGCCATAAAATCTTTGTCTTTGAAACCCACGAAGGTCCTGGCCACCACCTATCGTAGGATATTGATAAAATTCAGGATCGCCATCTACGGTTTGAACGCCTCCAGATACTGCCAGGGAAAATTTAGAAACCAGCGGAAGATATAATTGGAGGTTGCCTCCGTATTTCCAGAATGACTGGCTGCTTTGTTTCATATTTTGTGTGTAGGAAATGGTTCCTAAAAGCGTGATGCCACTGGTAGGAACTATTGGGTCATTGAGCTTTGAAAAACTATAGCCTGCGGCTGCTCCAACGAAATTTTTTACACCAAATACAGCAGGGTCAAGTGGCTCAATGTTTTTTGCTATGTAACGCTCAGCATCATTAATAATTTTCACACTTTGAACAAAGCCACCGATTTCAAAATAATTATTTCCCGCTTTTCTATTGAAGCCGACAGCACCGCTGGCTTCTCTGGTTCTCATCCGGTTAAAGTCAAGATCTTTAGTGGAAAGGACCGTTTCATTTCCCAGGCCATAAAAATTTGTCCAGCGCACAAAGTCGTAATTAGCAAGAATGCCAAGGTTCCATTTGCCGATGGTATTAGGGAAAATGCCACTATAGGTGAAGCTTACTGCCCTTTGCGTTAGAGAGTAATGCACATTGATATTCTGCCTGAAAACATAAGGTAGTTTTCTCCAGCCTTGTTTTTGCCATAAAAAACCCAATCCAACATAGATCCGGTCTGCATCACTATACAACAGCGATGCTACACTTCCTTTTACATCGTACCTATAACTCCTGTATTCGTACTTATGTATAGCACTGTCGTTTGAAAGATGGCCTTTTATTCTTCCGTCTGTTTTGATGTAGTCACCCCGGCCATCGTACACATATGTTTTTGTTCTGCCTCCTGCCAGTGAATTCACCATGATGGAATCCTCATCATAGCCCCCGATAATTTTTATTTTTATACCGCTGCTGACCTCACCTTCGGTTTTATAAACATCTTTACCGGATAAGCCAAATAGCCTGACTTCTTTGGTTTCATTTGTAAGAAAAATATGGGAATAATACGGTTCCGTTTCCTTCTTTCCTTTTTTATTGATGTTATATACATTTACAGCGGTTTCATTATCATTTAATCTCTGTATTTCAAAGTAATCAGATCCTTCTGATCCCAACACCTCCACTTCTTTGGATAAAAATAAATAATAGGTGGAAGCATATTCGACGATATGATCACGTCTTCCTTTCAAATCTGAAATGATTTGATCACCGGAGATCTTAAATATTTCGGGAGGTAATTTCTTAACGGAATTCCCGATAACTTCGTCAGTTAGTGACTGCTGTAGCTCCTTTGCAATTTTTTCCCAATCGGGTTTTGTCAACCTGTTGGTAAGAAACCTGTCGAGCCCGCGCTCTTCGTAAGCCATTGTTTTAACATTACTGATATGGTTTTTGAAGCTTTGGAAGTAACCTATGCCCGATGCATAGATCGCGGCATCAAGCACTACGCCATTGTGCTTAAAGTAAACCTGGTCCCGGTCCTGGGGTACCGGTACAAATACTTTTTCACCTCCTTTTTTTACAACGCCCCATCTCCACTGATCCTCATGCCTGTCCCAATCACCTATGATCATGTCGAAAAGCCTTGCTTTTACATAGGCGGCCTGGTCAGGACGGTTTTCAGTTTCTTCTTTCACTTTTTTCATCATTTCGTCGGTATCGTAATACTTTTCAAAATTTCCGAGGTTATCGGCATTTTCCCAATTTCCTTTCGGCCTTTGTTCAAAGAGATAGACGGCGTTGCCTATTTTGTCATTAAAGCTATCCAGCGCGGGCTGCCTGGGCACATACACGTATTCAGGATTTGTATGGTAGATGCCGGCACTTTGTGCCATATCGGCCACCGTAACGGCTGCGTAAGGGTGCGACATTGAAACTTCATCATTGGTGATATCTTCTATAAAGGTGCCCCTGAAATTTGCAGGTAATACTTTTCCCAGTTTTTTGTCTACAGAGCGCAGCGTGTAATTTTCGCCGTTTTTTGTTTGAAGGTGCAGTGAAGTGGTTTGATGTCCCCCACCTTGCCCCGTGGGAACCAGGCCACCGTTTCTTTCATTCAATATCAGAACGGGAAGAGAGACAGGAGTACTCCATTCTTTGCGATAATTTTTACCCCATAGAAACTGGTGCCAACGCGACTTTTTATAGTGCGAACCGGCGGCGATTGATTTGAATTGCGGCGCCGTACCTGCCGTATCCTTTTGTTGCGCAGCCACCCGCTCATTTATTCCGGTAGTTACTACTACCAGGAGTAAAATCAATTTGGATCTAATCTTCATATTAACAATTTGAAACATTTTTTTACTACACCTGAAAACGATTCTTTACTACCCCGGAACTGACCTTTATTAGTTATCCGAACATATTATTAGCAATGCTTCATATGAGAAATTGCGGCTAAAAATGAATATACATCCCGGAATTTAATTTAAAATATTTCTTTACAAGTTCATAATTTAAAAGGCGGATTAAAGAGAAAAATGCCTGTTCACGCGGGCTTCTATCAACCAAGGGAACTTTATAAAGGAATTGTAATATAGCTAATTTATCAACTGTATTTATGCGCACTGTTTATAAAATAGTTTCTGCCGGCCACTCTAAGGATTTGAGCTTACGTTTGCATCTTAAATATGGGTTTAATATTATAATCTAAAATGATCATTATGTGGTGGATATATGCTTTGCTCTCCGCGCTGTTTGCAGCTCTTACGGCCATCTTCGCCAAGGTGGGCATTAAAAATGTTGATACAGACCTGGCCACAGCTATAAGAACTGTCGTTATTTTAGTTATTGCGTGGGGTATTGCCTTTTTCAGGGGTGGTGCGGCCACCATACATTCTCTTACAAAACAGAATATTATTTTTTTGTGTTTATCGGGCGTAGCAACGGGCCTTTCCTGGATATTTTATTTCAAGGCCCTGCAACTGGGGAAAGTTTCGCAGGTGGCCCCGGTTGATAAAATGAGTGTGGCGCTTGCTATTATTTTTTCAATTATATTTTTAGGAGAAACCCTTACCCCTAAAATGGCTATTGGGGCAATTATGATAATTGCAGGCACAATAGTTCTTATTTTTTAAAATTCGAAAAGCACCAGCGAGGAGTGTGTATAATATAAGGGATATTACCCTGGATCAAACAATATAATTTCAGCAATGGTTTACCGTACCAGGTAAAAAAAGACGTGCCAACGAACGGGCAATTATTCAAAGAGATTTATCGTAATATTTTTTGCGAAGAATCTCATATTTCTCCCGCAGTGAAGCTGAAAGTGAATCTATAGCGCCATTATTGAACGTTGGAATAAATTTAACCCGGGAGGGATTTGAAAATTGTATTGTTTGATCCCATTTGTTCTTAAATTTTTGCGGAGCATCTTTTGTAAGTTCAAAAAACAGCTCCGTAAATTTCCTTTGCTGTTCTGCCTCAAGATTCATATATGGAAATGTTAGTGATGTATAAAGATAAGATAATGTGTGCTCATTATGCAATTTAATTCTCATATTTAAATAGCGGAGCCGGTGGTTGCTGGTGAAATATTTTAGTCATTAAGTTGTACAGTTCTTCATGATTTTCTTTAAAAAGATCTGGCCTTCCAAAAAAATATTCAGCAGCAACTGCAAAAAATTCTGCTTTATTGGCTGAGCCATAAAAATTTATATCGGAGTGGCCGGTATTAATTGCTTCAATATTGTGATTCATAAGCTCAAGCCACGGAACAAGGTAATGCCTTTTTAACAGGGCTTCCGGAAGGCCATCCACCGCGCCGTCTTCTTTATCCAATAAATGCACAAATTCGTGGATACCGGTATTTTCTTTCCCGGTATCATTTTTAAATCCGGAGCGAAGTGCCGGCTTCGATAAAATCATTACCCGTTGCATAGCACCGTTCCCTACCATGCCCAATGTATTCCTGGGATCAGACCCCGATAAGAATTGCTCCTTGTTAAATGTGCCGGGATACAAAAGGACGTCCCGTAAATTATAATACTTCCATTCAGGGAACGCAAAAATTGGAATAACAGCACTGGCAGCAACTAAAAGCCTGTCAATATCCTCAACATTGGTGTTTACACCATGAATACGTACATAACCCAGAAATTCCTTTACCTTATTTTCAAAGCGGATTTTTTCATCACCTGTAATAGACCTGTAAAAGGCGACGTTTTCAAGTAGCAAGTCTTTAAAATCCGCAGGTAGAATGATTTCTTTTGCGGGTTTTTTATAAAATAGTACTACCACAATGATTATAACAATAAGAAGCAATACAATTAATGCATACATATTTATGTTGTCATCGAACCTTGCAATGTGCTGCAAATATCCGTTGGCAAAAGCTTACAAAATCATAAATTTTCAGATAACCGTTATTAAAATCATTCTTGCGTTATTGCTCTTACAATTACATTTGCATTTCAAATAATTTATGGTTATGTATTTGCACTTAAAAAAATCTTCAATCTTCCTGTTTACTATTTGTATTGTAAATATCGGCGCAGCACAAAATGCCGGAAGGGTTATAGAGCACGTTACTATTAAAAGCGACATAATGAATAGGAACGTAGCTTACACAGTTTATCTCCCTCCCGATTATTCAACATCCGACAGGGCTTACCCCGTTGTTTACCTCCTACATGGCTATACTGACGATAACACCGGCTGGTTGCAGTTTGGTGAGGTAAACCGTTATGCTGATAAGGCTATTGCCGACGGCACAATACCACCCATGATTATCGTGATGCCAAATGGTGATTCCAGCTGGTATATTAATTCTTATGACGGGAAAGAAAAGTATGAAGACTTTTTTATTAAAGAATTTATGCCTGCAGTAGAAAAAGAGTACCGGATTAAAAATACCAAACAATACAGGGGCATTGCCGGACTCTCGATGGGAGGCTACGCTACTTTTTTTTATGCTATTAAGTATCCAAACCTGTTTTCGGCAGCTGCACCATTGAGTGCCGCAGTTTATGATGACGATGCATTGATAGATTTTTCAGAGAAGGAGTATGAAGATACGTATGCGCAATTATACGGACGGGGATTAAAAAAGAAAGGAAGACTTAGTAAAGCATGGTATGATAATTCAATTTTAAAATTAGTGGAATCAAGGTCGCAGGATGATTTGAGTAAGGTACGCTATTGGATTGATTGCGGAGATGATGATCGACTGTCTAAAGGAAATTGCCTTTTGCATATTGCCTTTATGGAGAAAAATGTGCCTCATGAATTCCGGGTACGGAATGGTGGGCACAACTGGACTTACTGGCGTACAGGTATCACAGACGCCCTGGAATATATTGGGCAGAGTTTTCACCAACAGTGATCTTTACTTTCAGCGTTATTGTATGGGCAGGCTGAAATGGAAGGAAGATCCCCTTGCTATTTCACTTTCAACCCAAATATGTCCTCCCTGCGCTTCTATGAACTCTTTGGAAATTGCCAGGCCAAGGCCTGTGCCTTTTTCTCTTGAGCCGGGCACCTGGAAATATCTTTCGAATAACCGTGGCAGAAATTCTTTGTCAATACCAGGCCCGTGATCTGTAACCGTAAACACCATGCTGTTGTTTTGTTGCAGTGCGGAAATTTCCACTACGCCGTCATTGAATGAATACTTGATCGCATTTGTAAGGAAATTATTCAATACCCAGGTAGTTTTATCCGCGTCAGCATGTATCGGCGGAAGATGATCTGCACTACTATTTTTGACAAAGATCTCTTTTTGTTTGGCACTGGCCGACACGGCCTGTATTGCGTTTTCAATGATCTCCCCCGGAAGCACATTTTGAACGTTAAGCTGAATACGTCCTGATTCAACCTGTGACATATTTAATAATTCGCTAAGTATTTTCAGCATACGCCTGTTGTCTCCTTTTAGATTCTCTATCAACTCTTTTTGCCCGGGTGATAATTTACTTACCCGCTCATCTTCAAGCAATTTTAAACTGAGATCTGATGATGCCAGCGGAGTTTTTAATTCGTGCGATATCGTTGCAATAAAATTATTTTTAGCGGCATCCAGCTCTTTAAATGACGTAATATTTTTCAATACAATAACCTTATTTTTTGTATCGCCCTGTGTTACATCAATAATTTCTTTTACAAAAAAGTTTTCGCGGGATTCCACTACCACTTTAAAAGGCGAAGAAGTTTCTTCTTCAACCAGGAAGCGGAATAAATCATTGGAAACACTAATATCATCTATTGATTTTCCTACAATATCTTCAGATTTTAGCCCTAATAATTGAAGCGCCTGCTGGTTGGCAAAAAGAATAAAATTGTTTTTATCAATACCTATACTGGCATCCTTCAGGCTATTAATAACCGCTTCGGCACGGTTTTTTTCAAACATCATCTTATTAAGGTTGCTGCTTTCAAAATATTGAAGCTTTTCTGCCATCGCATTGAATGCATCGGCTAATTTTCCAAATTCATCTTTATTATCGATATGGATCCTGTGCTGGTAATTTTTTTCGCCAATTGCTTGAATTGCCATGGTCAATTGCCGTATGGGTGTGGTCACCACCGATGGAAAATTCAAAAGGAATGAAAATGAAATGAGAAATACGAGGCCACTTAAAAAAATAATAATCGTGAGTGCCTTATCCGCGGTCGCCCTGGCTTTATCATTTTTCAGGCTGATAGCATTCATATTCAAGGCAAGAATTCCTTGTATCTCATTTTGTAATTTTTTTAGATTCTCTTTTGCTGTATCTCCCGCTTTCAGTTTGCTGAAATAAAATTTTACGGAATCGGCCGCCTGCTTTTCGCCTTTTTCGGTGATGTTATTTTGTTCCTGGTTCAATGCCTTTTCAAAAAGGCTCACCGACTGCCCATATGCGGTCTCCAGCGAATTTAATTGTTGCTGCATCGTATGGCCATAGTAAAGGCTTTCATAGTTGTCACGGAGGATATTTTTTGATTCTGCTTTTAACCTGGACATGTAATAGATACTAATGCCACCGGTTAAAATAAGTAACAGGAAAAGAAACAAGGTACCCAGCCGTATTTTATTTTTTACATTTAAAGCCATCATGAAAATATTACAAGATCAACATTATTTTTTGAAAGGGTTTTTAATAGCTGGTTAAATACACTTGTCTTTAAAATTATTTGGAAAAGACTTAAGTGCGGCTTACCCAGGCATATCGTGGTAATCTCTTTTTCGTTTACCATTTCAGTTATTGCAGAAGCTATGTTATCTTCTTTTTTTTGAATTACCTCTGCCCCCAATTCGGTCGCGTTCTTAAAGTTGTTAATTAAATGTCTTTGTGCTGCCAGTGGAATTTTATCTGCTGATTCTTTTCCGGTCTGTACATATAAAACATACCATTGGCTGTTGTAGTAAGATGCCAGCCTGGCGGTTTTACGAATGATGCGCTGCGCTATTTCATGGTTGGAAGAAATACAAGCCAAAAAACGCTCGTGTCGAAACGGATTTTTCTTTGCAGTAACCTGGTAATCCACTTTTCTTTCCACTTGCCCTGCGACTTCTTTGAGTGCAAGCTCCCTCAGCTGTAAGATCTGATCGGGTTGAAAAAAATTCTGAAGTGCCTGCTGCACCTTTGTATGGTCATATATTTTTCCCGCTTTTAAGCGCGATATTAATTCATCGGCGGTGAGGTCAATGTTTACGACCTCATCGGCAACCTGCAGCATCTTGTCGGGTATTCTCTCCTTCACATCCACGCCGGTAATTTCCTTTACTTCATCATTAATGCTTTCAATGTGCTGAATATTGACTGCTGATATTACATCAATTCCTGAATCGAGTATATCCATAACGTCCTGCCATCTTTTCTCGTTCTTACTTCCGGGAATGTTAGTGTGAGCAAGTTCGTCTACGATCACTATATCGGGATGGAGTAACAAAATCGCCTGCACATCCAATTCCTCTAACCGCTTTCCTTTGTAAAAAACTTCCCTTCGCGGAACGATTGACAGGCCTTCGGTAAGGGCCTGTGTCTCTTTCCTTCCGTGCGTTTCAACATAACCAACTTTTACATTAACTCCATTCTGTAAAAGGGTGTGCGCCTCCTGCAACATGCGATACGTTTTTCCGACTCCTGCACTCATGCCTATGTAAATCTTAAATTTCCCTTTT
Source organism: Ginsengibacter sp. (assembly GCA_039934515.1). Classification (GTDB taxonomy): domain Bacteria; phylum Bacteroidota; class Bacteroidia; order Chitinophagales; family Chitinophagaceae; genus Ginsengibacter. Next base: position 297 of record JBDTLZ010000269.1, on the reverse strand, counting down.
CCTTTTCTTGGATTAAGATTTAAAAATTGCTCTGTATTATTTTGATCTTCGCCAGTCATAATTATTTAACTTTTCACATGAGTAAAAAATGATCAGACACAGGCCCCGGGATTAAAGCCGGAAATAACGAACGCACATTCGGTATAATAATAACCGTAAAAGAAATATGCCAAAAGTAACAGTTTGTATTCTTAATGTCCTGCAGATCCTGGGGTATGTATTTTTGAACAAGCAATCCTGCAATCCACAGCCCCGCAATAACAGGTATGAATCTTCCTGGCAACATCGCTATTGAAG
>JBDTLZ010000268.1:0-8010 GCA_039934515.1 Ginsengibacter sp. | reverse complement strand
GAAGATGTTAGGAAAAAGGGTTTTTTAAAAGTAAGAATTGACGGAGAAATAAAGGACCTGGTGGCTAAAATGCAGGTCGACCGGTATAAGATACATGATATTGAGCTGGTTGTTGACAGGCTGCAGGTTGCGGCAGAGTATAAGGTGAGGCTCAGCCAAAGTATTCAGAAATCGCTCCAGCTAGGCAATGGCCTGCTGTTTTTATTACTAAATGATAACAACGAACAGGTTCAATATAGCCGCCAGCTTATGTGCGAAGATACCGGTATCAGTTATGAAGAGCCTTCACCCAATACCTTTTCATTCAATTCACCTTACGGAGCATGCCCCGTTTGTAAAGGACTGGGAAATGTTTACCAGGTTGACCTGGATAGCATCATTCCCGATCGCAGCCTGAGCATCAATGAAGGTGCGATCGCTCCTCTTGGAGAGGAAAGGGAAGCTTATGTATTCAGGCAGGTTCAAGAGATGGCAAAAAAATATAAATTCAGCCTTGATAAACCTGTTTCGCAATTGCCCGGCCCGGCCATAAATATTTTGCTTTATGGTAAGGACGATGTTCCCCGGCAAAACAGTGAAGAATACTCAAAATTGATGTCTGTCGATATGGACACTTCCCTGGAAACCCCTGTGGCAACAGAGGAATATGAAGGTATTGTAAACATGATCAGGAGATGGTTTAGTTCCGGCAACACCAGCGACGCATTGCGTTCATGGGTGGAAAGATTTATGCAGTTAAAAACCTGCACTTCCTGCAATGGCCAACGCCTTAAGAAGGAAAGTCTTTGGTTTAAAGTTGATGATAAGAACATTGCTGAGTTAAGTGACCTTAACCTGGATAAACTATTGATTTGGTTTACCGGGATTGAATCCAGGCTCAATAAACGCCACAATGTAATTGCGAAGGATATTTTAAAAGAAATAAAAGAACGTGTGCGGTTTTTACTCGATGTGGGCTTAAATTACCTGTCCCTGGGCAGGGCATCGAAAAGCCTTAGCGGTGGAGAATCGCAGCGCATAAGGCTGGCTACTCAAATAGGCTCTCAATTGCAGGGTATCACCTACATCCTCGATGAACCCAGCATTGGATTGCACCAGAGAGACAACCACCGGCTTATAAAAGCATTGAAAAACCTGCGTGATATCGGCAACAGTGTGCTGGTAGTAGAGCATGATAAAGATATCATGATGGCGGCCGACTATCTTATTGATATTGGCCCTAAAGCCGGGAAGCACGGAGGAGAAATTGTTGCAAGCGGTGTTCCGAAAGATCTATTGAAACTGAATACCCTTACTTCCTCTTACCTCAACGGTGAAAAGCAAATAGCCATTCCGTCAAAAAGAAGAGAAGGCAATGGCCACATGCTTTACCTCAAAGGAGTATCAGGCAATAATCTGAAAAATATTAATGTAGAATTTCCTTTGGGAAAGTTCATATGCGTTACGGGTGTCAGTGGAAGCGGGAAATCAACCTTAATAAATGAAACGCTGTACCCGCTGTTAAGCATACATGCTTATAAAAGTAAAATGTTCCCTCTGGCCTATAAGAGTATAAAAGGCCTGGAATATGTTGACAAGGTGGTTGAAATAGACCAATCTCCCATCGGAAGAACACCAAGAAGCAATCCTGCCACTTATTGTGGCTTTTTTACGGATATCCGGACGCTCTTTGCATCGGTGCCTGAAGCAAAGATCAGGGGATACAAAGCGGGCCGTTTTTCATTTAATGTAAAAAGCGGGCGTTGCGATGTATGTGAAGGTGGTGGCATGCGCGTAATAGAAATGAATTTTTTGCCTGATGTGTATGTTCATTGCGAAAAATGTAATGGCAAACGGTATAACCGCGAAACCCTGGAGATAAGGTATAAAGGGAAGTCAATTAGTGATGTGCTTGAAATGACGGTGGATGAGGCTGTGGAATTTTTTCAAAATGTTCCATATATCTATAGAAAAATTAAAGTATTGCAGGAAGTGGGCCTTGGGTATATAACACTGGGGCAAAGCGCGGTTACTTTGAGCGGTGGAGAGGCGCAACGGGTGAAATTATCAACAGAATTAAGCAAAAGAGATACAGGAAAAACTTTTTATATTCTTGATGAGCCTACAACCGGTCTTCATTTCCAGGATATAGAACACCTTGCGGATGTACTCAATAAATTGGTTGACCGTGGAAATACCGTGTTGGTTATCGAACACAATATGGATGTTATAAAAATTGCGGATCACATCATCGACCTGGGCCCTGAAGGAGGTGATGGCGGCGGAAAAATCTTATTTGAAGGAACGCCGGAAGAACTGGCAGAAAATAAAGAAAGTTTTACGGCATCTTTTTTGAAAGAGGAGTTGATGAGCTATAAAAAATAAAAAGGCAAAGCATAATAACAAAGATAGAAAATGGTGGTTTCAGGGGTGTACAGTGCATATATATGCAGTGTTTACAGTGTTAACTTTTATTATATACTTTGCCAATGTTCACAATCCAGTTTGCCGTGAATAATTTTAAAACCTGGCCGGGCAACGTAAATGGCTGGCTGCACGGCGGTCGTATATGTTGTCAAATATGGATCCCAGGCGGATACCAAATTTTAAGAATATCGTGAAATAAGCATCATTTTGATAAGGATCGCCTCTTTGAACTCCCGGCTCATACCTTGTAACCGCCGGGGTAACAATGCCAACTACCTTGTCATGTATTTGCCTCGCTATTGCTGCGTTTTGCGGCGTTAGGTATTTGTCAAATAAATCAGGATCAATATATTCCGTACTTACATCATCAATATAATCGGTGAATGTTTTTCTGTGTAAAACTTCAAGGCTAACGTTAATCCTGTCAGATACGAAATATTTGACTCCCATGCCCATCGGAATGTTTACCTGCGTAAGCGCATAATTTTTTCTTGATGGATATTCTGAGAAACCTTCCCCTTCAGTATGAAGTGGCTTGAGGTCATACCATGTTTGTTTACCATTGGCGTCTGTTAATGAGCCTTTTGGATTGAAATGGAAAACTCCAACGCCCAATACCCCGTAAGGCCTTAACCGTGGCTTATAATCTTCGTGATTTTTATTTAAAAGCATTAAAGGAAATATTTCTGTGGCGATGTAAGCTTCAGAAATATTGGATCTGAAATCCAGGTTACGCTGTTTCCTCCACAATTCATTTACACCTTTCGTGTCAATTATCTTATCCTGGCTTTCCAATTTACCAATCTCCGCTGCGGCCCTTATGCCAAGCCACTCGTTAGGATATACCGCTAAAAAAGCTCCTTTCATTATTTTGGTCAACGAAAGATTTACGTCCTTTAGAAACGGGGTACCTTTGCCATGATTACCACCCAAATCACCTAAAAAAAATGAAGGCCCTATATTGATCCCAACTTCAACTCTTGTCTTTTCATTGCCTATAACCAGGGATTGGGAAACGCCTTTTACTGATAGCAGGAAGCTGAGTGTTGTTAATATGAAACACGTAAACCGGCAGGTATGTAAACGTTTTTTCATAGAAGGATTTAGATTTTGTTTTACAACGGATATGGATGTACGGTCTACCCTTTAGTTGCGGGTATTTGAATCAATAACGACAGGCAATAATCCTTTATTGTATTCCAGGTTAATTAAATAGGCCTTTCCATTTTGATATGCCGGATGCCATCTTCGACATACATTTCTCCTTTTTGTACAAATGAGAAACTTTCATAAAACTTTTTCAGGTAGAACTGTGCACCAATAATTACAGGGACCTGGCCAAACAAGAGGCATAAATTTTCCAGTGATCTTGCTACCAGTTCCCTTCCCAGTTGCTGTCCCCTGGCATCAGGCGAAGTAGCTACTCTTCCAAAAGAACCTGCGCCGGCATAGGCGACGTCCGGGGGAATTATACGGCTATAGGCAACAATTGCATCGCCCTTCCAACCAAATAGGTGATGTGATTCCAGGTCTTTATTATCACAATCCTGGTAAATAGAGGCCTGTTCTACTACAAAAACTTCATTTCTAAGCCGGAGAATTTTATAGAGTTCGGTGTTCGTGAGATCTGCGAATGATTTGCACTGCCAGGTGATCATAAACTAAAAAATTAGAAATAAGGAATGACAAATAAGGAATAAGAAGGTTCGGGGGATTGTTCAGCAGTTATCATTACCTTCTTACGCTTTGGTCTTAATAGCCGTACTTTTCCTTCCATCGCTCTTTTAAAAATTTTCTGAGTTCATCTTCCCGGGGATTTTTGCCGGGATTATAAATGAGGGTATTTTTTATTTCATCAGGTAAAAACTCCATAGCAACAAAATTGTTTTCAAAGCTGTGTGCATATTGGTAATTTTTGCCATAGTCCAGCTTCTTCATGAACTTCGTGGGCGCATTGCGCACCGCCAGTGGTACTGGCAAGTCGCCATACTGCTGAACGAGCGTTTGTGCTTTACCGATAGCTGCGACACTTGCGTTACTTTTTGGAGAAGAGGCCAGGTATGACACACACTGTGATAAGATGATGCTGGATTCGGGGTAACCAATTAAGTTTACCGCCTGGAACGTATTTGTAGCCAGTACCAATGCTGTTGGATTTGCATTACCTATGTCCTCACTCGCCAGGATAACAAGGCGCCTGGCAATAAATTTGACATCTTCTCCACCCTCGATCATGCGTGCGAGCCAGTAAAGGCCGGCATTAGGATCACTGCCGCGTATAGATTTTATAAATGCAGAAATAATATCATAATGCTGTTCCCCCTTTTTGTCATACAAGGCTACTTTTTGCTGGGCAACTTCCATTACAAGTTCGTCGGTTATCACAAGGCTTTTCAAAGATGCTGCTGCGGGCGAAGTCTCCCCGGGCGATGAAGTGGCTACGAGCTCGAGTAGATTCAATAATTTTCTCGCATCCCCACCCGAAAGATTTATCAATGCTTCGGTTTCTTTTAATTCAATATTTTTTTTTGCAAGGAAGGCATCCTTGTTTATGGCGTGTACCAATAAACCAATAAGGGAATCTTTTTGTAACGGCTTAAGAATATAAACCTGGCAGCGGCTAAGCAAAGCACTGTTCACTTCAAACGAAGGATTTTCTGTTGTAGCACCAATCAAGGTAATAATTCCTTTTTCTACGGCGCCAAGTAATGCATCCTGCTGGCCTTTATTGAACCGGTGTATCTCATCAATAAAAAGGATGGCATTTTCTTTTTGTTTGGACTCTTCTATTACTTCGCGTACATCTTTTACGCCCGATGAAATGGCGCTCAGTGTATAGAACGGTACATGTAATGTTTGAGCAATTATAGTAGCGATAGTTGTTTTACCCACACCCGGCGGCCCCCATAATATCATCGAAGGAATTTTCCCATTTGCAATGGAGTTGCGTAACACACTCCCTTCCCCGGTAAGATGTTCCTGCCCTGTGAGCTCATGTAAAGTTTTTGGCCGGAGCCTTTCTGCTAAGGGTGGTAAAGCCACAATTGATTAATTAATGTTGAATGCTGACCAGTTAATTATCCATTGATTAAAATGTCATTGAAATCCAGCGCGCAAAGTTAAAAAATTATTGCCCGACACAGTATTTAAAATAATGGCAATCCTGTTTAATCCCAATGGTTGTATGGCCCGTAGGCCGGGAAAACATTTTTCACTTATTATTTTATGGGGGAACAGGAAATGAGCCCATCTTTATATAGCTTTGCGCAACTCAAAGTTTTTGTTTTGTGAGAAAAAACTGGTGGAAAATTGGTTCATTCCTTTTACTGGTCTATACGTTCATCGGAGGTTTTTTATTAGACGTGCCGGGGTTGCCGATCTTAAACGAGTCTATACGCAACCTTTATTTCCATGTAACGATGTGGTTTGCAATGATGGTGCTGTTTATTGTAAGTGTTGTTTACAGTATCAGGTACCTCCGCTCATTTGATCACCGGCATGATATTTTTGCCAGCAAATTTGCTGCGGTCGGCAGCATATTTGGAATTTTGGGTTATGCCACCGGCGCAATTTGGGCAAATTATACCTGGTTGACAGACCAGAACCAATCGCTTGGCAGTGTTTTAAAAGAACCCAAGCTCATAGGTGCAGCCATTGCATTACTTATATATGGCGCCTATTTTGTTTTAAGAGATTCGATTACAGATATTGACAAGAGAGCCCGTGTAAGTGCGGTGTATAATATTTTCGCTTTTGCGATGCTGTTTCCAAGTATCTGGATAATTCCCAGGCTTGTCGGCAGTTTACACCCAGGATCACCCGGCAGCGATAGTGGTAATCCGGCATTGAATTTCAAAGATATTGACAGCAGGCTGAGGGCTGTTTTTTATCCGGCAAATGTTGGCTGGATATTATTGGGTGTTTGGATCGCTACTTTAAAAATCCGGCTGCAATTATTAAAAGATAAAACGATCATTAATGAATAAGTTTTTTTTGCGCCTTGTATCGACAATGATTTCTTTAATAATCAGTATTGGTTCTTTTGCACAGCAAAAAGTTGAAATGGCTGATGCCATGCGCAGCAATGGAAAAATTTATGTGGTGGTAGCAGTATGTACCACTTTACTGGTAGGGTTGTTTGTCTATGTATTTCTTTTGGATAAAAAGATAAGCCGGCTCGAAAAGAACAGGGAATAATGGATCGTAATTACAGGATATAATTTAAAAGGCAAATATTTTCCTAACGTAATGTAACCGGTAAAAGCGAACTAAGATCGTTAATGCTCACCTGGGCCTGTTTATCGTTAATCTCGATCACGATACAATAACCATCGGCACCACCGGCCCTGAGCAAAGCATTTACCAGCTTCTGCTGATCGCTCTCCAATCTTTTTCCATTCCATATTTCTTTTGTGCATAAGCATCCAAGTGAAGGTGTAAGCGGAAAGTATGGCCTGGCTGCATAGAAGTTGGGATCGATGGTGGTACCATGTGCAATAATTTCGGTACGGCCGGCAAGCCCTGCATAATACGAATAGTATAAAGGCAAATAATTTTGAAGATCTCCGGGTATTAATTTTTTATAATAATCAATATTCCAGGTTGTATCAGTAATACTGCTGTCGCCAAAAAAATGACGAAGGCTGGTTTCTACGGGCATCGATAATTGTACGTTTGCTGTTGGCCCAATGAAGCTGCTCATCGAAACGTCAAACCCATGCATTACAAAAATTCCCTGTGGTGTATTGCCATTGGTTAAATATCCCGGTAAGTTGGTGATGCTTCGAGCGAGCTGGGGAACATTAAAAATATTTCCGCTGCTGTCGTAAATAAAATTTCCATTTTTCTGCCTGATCACAGCAAGTCCCGGGTAGTCACGGTTCTTCCGCTGTATACTGTACATAATTGTTTCTCCCGGAAGAAATTTATTACTGAATAGTTCCTTTAACCGCGTATTTGACAGAAATGTATTGTTGTTATTTTGTTCTGCCATATGGAGTTGCAGCATATACAAGATGGGGTTTATAATTCCCTGGTCTGCAAATTTTGTATCAATCAATTCTTTAATCGCATGCGCAACCTGCGTATCATTTTGTTGTGCTAATAAATACTCAGCGCACATGGCAAATATTTTGGGATCACTGGTAGTATCAAGCAAATTTTTTACTTCCCTGAAAAATAAGCCGGGGTAATTGGAATAAGCGACTTCCAGTAATGCCCTTTGAAATTCCATACTTCTCAGTCCAATTTCCTCGAATGCTTTATAAATTTTCTGATCACTAAATGGGGATCTATATAACAATACCTCAATGGCGTCAAATGCATCTTCCCAGTTTTCTTCTGTTGAGTCAGTAAGTGGTATCGATAAATTTTGATTGATGGAATGTTTAACCAACCTGTCATACAATTTCGCGCGTTCAGCCGTTGTGGTATAAGATGTATAAAGGGGGGCATCGTATTGCGCCAGTGCTGACGAAGAAGTAGTAATTAGAATAAAAAAAGTAAAAACATTTTTCATTGGTGCAAGGTAAAACATGTAAAAATGTTTTACATTAATATATATCGAAATGGAAAATAAAATTTTCAAAACATGGTCGTTCAAAT